>NZ_JADGIA010000255.1 GCF_019683635.1 Thermogemmatispora sp.
ATCATGGCCCGTTTGCGCGCTCTGCTCCCTCCCGGCCCCATTCAGGCCCAGCCCCTCGTGGCTCTCGATGAGCAACAACTGCAGGCTGCAGGTCTCTCCTCGCAGAAGATCCGCTACATACGCGATCTCTGCGCGCGTGTCCTGAGCGGTGAGCTTGACTTGCAGCAGCTCCCAGCGCTTGACGATGAGGCTGTTATCCGCGCGCTGACCGCTGTCAAGGGCATCGGACGCTGGACAGCAGAAATGATCTTGATCTTTTCCCTGGGTCGCCTCGATGTCTGGCCCGTTGATGACCTGGGTCTGGCTGAGGGTCTCCGTCTCCTCTACGAGCTGGAACGGCGCCCAACACGCAAAGAGCTGCTGGCCTTCGGCGAGCGCTGGCGGCCCTATCGCACCATCGCAACCTGGTATATTTGGCGCACACGGCGCCTGTCGATGCAAAGCAACCGCGTCAAAACACGCATTGTATCGCTCTAGTATCATCCGCTTACTTTCAGCAGGCAACAGAGCCGGTCATGGAAAGGGACGAACTGGAAAACTACTACGCCATTCTGGGCATACCAGCGGATGCTGATCAGGAGACGATCAAGCGCGCCTATCGACAACTGGCACGGCGCTACCATCCTGATCTGGCGGGCCCCGAGGGGGCAGCCCAGATGAAGCGTATCAACCGAGCCTATGCCGTCCTGGGCGACCCCCAGAAGCGACAACAGTACGATGTGGCCTTGTGGGGAGTGCTGGATGTACGCAACGGCCAGCTGCGACCTCGCCGGCGCCCCCAGCGCGTAGATCCACAGGAGGAGCTGGAGTTTGCCAGTCTGAGCATCTTCAGCACGCGCGGCCCCTTACGCGCTGGTGTCCGCTTGCAGACGTCCCTGGGAGTGATCTCGGCCTTGGGCAGCGTTCAAAGCAAGGATAACGATCTCTACATCGCCGCCGGCACGCTGGATGGCCAGGGAGCTATTTGGAGCGTGGCCCACAGCACTCAGCTCTCTCAGTTTCGCACTGATTCTGCTCTGACAGTCGAATCGCTGCGTGAGCTGCGCTTTTCGCCACATGGAGAGTTGCTGGCCGGCTGGGGACGCCTTGGCCTGCACGTCTGGGATACACAGAGCGGCTCGCTGGTCTGGAGCTATCCTTTGCAGCAGCGCACCGTCTTCGACCATTACACGCTCGATCTGGCTTTTGTAGAGGAGGGAAGCGTTCCCAAGTCGCCGCCGGAATCGATGACGGATTCATCCTATCTGAGCCTGCGCCTCGCCCTCCCCTATCAGGCAGAGGACCCGCGCACCCCGCGTAAAGTGGGAGTGCGCGCTACCGATGTCCTGCTTTACCAGCCCGGGCAGAGCGCCGCCCCCCAGGAGAACCTGGTCTGCATCGAGGAGGAAATCGAGAAGCGCCAGTTTTGGGCCATTCGCCTGCGCGCCCTTTCGCGCGATACGCGCTCCTTACTGACGCTCTCCTGCGGACATAGCCCGGGCAGCCAGGAGGAGGTGATCGTTGTCCGGCGCTGGGATCTTACGGCTCGTACACGCTTCGGGAACCGCCCACGTCCGCGCATTGTCACCTCTGTGCTGGCCGGAACGTGTAGCGATTGTGCCCCACCCTATGCCGTCACGCCTGATCTACAGATAGTGGCCTTTGCAGCGCGACAGGAGCGTAATCGCGTGCGAGTACAGGACCTGCGGGCCGCCACCTACTACGATCTCGCCGTCGGCCCTCTGGGAGGCACCTCGCGTCTGGCGCTTTCCGACGATGCCAGTTGGCTGGCTGTGGCCCGTGAGGATAGCGAGATCAACGAGGGTGTGGTTGAGCTTTGGTCGCTGGCAGCAGGGCAGCTCGTCCAGAAGCTCTACCACCCGTGGCAGATCAGCGCCCTGCATTTTGCCGATCGTCGCCTGCTCGTTGCTTTGACCGATGGCACGATTCAGCTGTGGGAATGAGCAGAGAGACCTGGCCGCCGCCATTCATCAGGTCTGCGGCCCGGCCAGGAGAAAAAGCTCTATTCTTGCACACTACTATCCAGAGGGTTGTCATTCTGGATAAGGAGAGGAGCATGAATGGCAGAATGCGCCTCCCATGCTCTCCACGCTACAGCATCGGGAAGTGAGGTTACTGCAAGCATGCGCGTTTCGGTGGTTGTGCCTGTCTACAACGAGGAAGCTACGGTGGCCCGACTCCTGGAGGCCCTGGCCAGACTTCCCCTCGATCTGGAAGTGGTCATCGTCGACGATGCCTCTACCGACCGTACCTGGGACATCCTACAGACACTGCGCCAGCAGCCACCTTTTGATCGCTACCGCTACGTACGCCACAGCACCAATCAGGGGAAAGGCACAGCCCTGCGCACAGCCTTTGGCTATATCACGGGCGATCTGGTCCTTATCCAGGATGCCGATCTGGAGTATGACCCACAGGACATCCCTCTGCTCGTGGAGCGCTGGACCACGGCGGGTCAGCCACGAGCGGCAGTTTACGGCTGTCGTGATCTCTCTCAACAGCCCTGGCTGACACGCTGGGGCAATCGCTTTTTGACAGTGATCACTAACCTGCTCTACGGCTGCCGCCTCTCCGACATGGAAACTTGCTACAAGCTCATACCGCGCGCTGTGGTGCAGGCGCTCCCTCTGCGAGGGCGCCGCTTTGAGATTGAACCAGAGATCACCATCTACCTGGTGCAGGCCGGCCTCACCATCCTGGAGGTCCCCATTCGCTATACTCCTCGTCAGGCCAAAAAACTCTCTCCCTGGCGAGACGGATGGCCCGCCCTCCTTATGCTCTTGCGTCGCCGTCTGGCGAAGCCGTTCCATCTCCCGGCTACCCTTCCCTGCCAACAGAGCGCTAGCGCCGACGATCAGACGGATCAGACGAGAGGCTTGTCAGAGGTTATACAATAAAAGGAAAGTTCTATCCGGCATGGCTAACGGTCACAATCAGACTGCGTCAGCTCATCTGTAAAGCGGGGCGCCCTCTACATAGGCGAGGCCTCCCGGCTTCAACTCGTTCAGGCAGACCACTGCCCCAGCAAGTCAGCAGCAGCAGCAGCAAAGCAAGCAAAATCGGCAGGAGAGTGCTATGGCAGAACGTCCCAAAATCCTTGTGACCCAGCGTGTACCTGATGTTGCCTATCCGCCTCTGGAGGCCATCGGCGAGGTAGAAGCCAATATGGAGGAGGGTCTGATCTGGCCCTACGAAGAGCTGCTCCGCCGTGGCCCCGGTCATGACTATATTTTTTGTCTGCTCACCGACCAGATCGATGCCCGCTTTCTGGAGGCTTGTGCCTCGGCCACGCCACGCCTGAAGATGGTGGCCAATATGGCCGTTGGCTACAACAATATCGATGTCGAAGCTGCTACCCGCCTCGGAATAGCTGTCAGCAACACCCCGGGCGTCCTCTCCGATACTACCGCCGACCTGGCCTTCGGTCTGCTGATCGCCGTGGCTCGTCGTATCCCCGAGGCTGAGCGCTTTGTGCGCGCCGGTAAGTTCAAAGGCTGGGGTCCCTTGCTCTTCTGTGGCGCCGATGTTCATCACGCGACCCTGGGCCTGATCGGCGCCGGACGCATCGGGAAAATCGTCGCCAAGCGCGCCAGCGGCTTCGAAATGCGCGTCCTCTACTACGATGTCTACCGTCTGCCTCCCGAGGATGAGGCCACCTATCATCTAACTTATGCTCCGCTGGACGAGTTGCTGCGCGAGTCCGATTTCATCAGTATTCATACACCCTACCTGCCTTCGACCCACCACCTGATCGGCGAACGGGAGCTGTCACTGATGAAACCAACGGCCTATGTGATTAATACTTCTCGCGGACCCGTCGTCGATGAGAAGGCCCTGGTGCGCGCCTTGCAGGCGAAGCAGATCGCCGGCGCCGGCCTGGATGTCTATGAGCATGAGCCCGCCATCGAACCAGAGCTTCTGACAATGGACAATGTGGTATTGCTGCCACATATTGCCAGTGCCTCCTACGCGACGCGTAACCAGATGGCGCTGATGGCCAGTAATAACATCGTCGCCTACCACGAGGGACGTCGGCCTCCTAACCTGGTCAACCCCGAGGTACTGGGCTAAGCTAAGCCTCAAGTAGACCTGGTAGGCCAGCCCCCAGGAAAACCAGGAAGAAGACTCAAGCTACCCGGCTCCCGCTTCTGTAAGCAGCAGCGGCGGCAGAGTAGATGAAAAGGGGATGCCATTTGCCACAGCGCGGTTGACTTTTGCTGCAGACTCTTCTACTATGTCTTTAGCAGTCTGCTATCCTATCTGGACAGGAGGAAAGTGAGTGAGAGGATTCCCAGAGAGGGGGGCCAGTGGACGGTGAAGCGCACGGGAAGATTACTCGCTAAGGAATCCGGCTTACGGGCCTCTATTGGCGGGGAGGAGCGCCCTTATGTGCGTTGCGTCATTGCCGATCTCAACGATCCAACACGCCATTTCGAGTGCCGCGTGCTTGATGAGAACGATCTGCCGGTCGCCATTGGCGAGCTGATCACCCTGGAGGTCATCAGAGCTATCACTGATCGTCGTAGCGGGCAGGTCCGCTTTGACTGCCGTTGGGTCCGATAGCTTATGGCCCTGGGCCGCCGGGTGACTGACATCCACTGGTCAGTAGCCCTGAGCAACCCGTCTGGATTGAGCCGAGCCGCACGGATCAGGCAAGGATGCACTGTCCAGCGGGGAAGGAGCCGGTTTCCAAGCCGAGATAGCTCTCACTGGCTAGTCAATCAGCAACCGGTTGAGCGCGGGGGATAGGCGCCGCAGCACAGCAGGATGCCACACCTCGTCTCGGTTGCAGCCATTCTATCTATCCATCTCTTGCATAGAGTGCATTCTCCGACGACAGCAGCTGTTGTCGGAATGAACATGAGAGAGGTGCAGCCATGACCTGCACGCAATGCAAGCAAGAACTACCAGTCTATGCCGTGGTCTGTCCTCAGTGCGGCGCGGCGGTCTCATCAGGGACATCAGCATATTACTCGTATCTTCCCGCCGATACACTCGCCTGGCCGCGCGACCTGCGCGAAGCCCCTGGTTCCTTGCTGCTGGTCAACAGCGCTGCTGTTCAGGATGCAACCGCTGCTTTGCCTGGCCAGGCTCGACCAGGCTCGCGCCCCAACCGCTGGCTCACTGCGATCGTCGTCCTGCTCCTGAGCTGTCTGCTCGGCGCCGGTTTTACGGTGGGACTACTCTGGGTCCACGGCTATTTTGCCCCCAAGGCTCCCGCGCGCAGCGTTCAGCTTCCCAGCCAGGCACCGGCGGCAACCGCCACAGCAGGCACCCAGAACTCGACCACGAACGTTCTGCCCACGCCATCTTCCTTCAAGCCTTTGAGCAATAGCAGTAGTCAGTCTCTGGGCCTGATCTTGAACCTGCCCCAGGACTGGACCGAGGGCCAGCTCAATACCTCCACTAGCGGAGTGAAAACGCTCACACTTGATCCTCCTCAGAGTCTCTCAGTCCCTTTGAGCCTGCTGATTGTCCAATTTCCTAGCGATGCCAACCAGGCGTTTCCCAGCGCGCACGATCTTGACCAGTTTCTGATTCAGAACTTCGCTCAGGCCACCAGCCTGGGCAACCCGCAAGCCCTGACCAATACCCCCCAGACACGCACCGTCGGGGGCCAGACCTGGAGCGAAGACGACGTGAGCTTCCCTCTGAACAATAACCAAAGCTTGCACCTCGTCACCTTGAGCGTCATGTACAAGCAACATTACTACAGCCTTCAGTTTTACGCCAGCAACGACGTCTTTGACGAGGCAATGCAAAAGTACTATACCCCGATGCTCGACTCGCTGCACTTTACCGCCTGAGCAAGGGCCGGGCGGGACAGGCAGCCAGCCAGCTCACTGACAACCAACAAGGCCCTCCTCCTCTCCCAAAGACAGGGGAGGCAAGAGGGCCTCGTACAGTCTAACCCCGTTCTCGTCCCGTCCCAGAGAAGCGGGGTGAAGCGGTTCGCCGAGCGCTAGTACTCAGGCATAGAAGGAGTAGCAGCTGCTTTCTCTTTCTCAGGCACGTCGGTGATGAGGGCCTCTGTCGTCAGGATCATGGCGGCGATGCTGGCTGCATTCTGCAGGGCCGAGCGCGTCACCTTGGCCGGATCGGTGATGCCGGCGGCGATCATGTCCTCATAGCGATCGAACAGGACATTGTAGCCATAGTTGCGGTTGTTATGCTCGCGCTGGGCACGCAGAATGCCCTCGACCACGACCGAGCCATCCTTGCCACCGTTGATGGCGAGCTGGCGCACCGGCTCCTCCAGGGCGCGGCGCAGGATCTTCACCCCGGTCGCGGCATCGCCGGTCAATTCCAGCTTGTCCAAAGCCTCGATCGCATTGAGCAGGGCCACCCCACCGCCGGGAACGATGCCTTCCTCAACGGCGGCCCGGGCCGCCGCCAGAGCGTCCTCCACGCGCGTCTGGCGATACTTCTGCTCCACCTCTGAGCCGGCCCCAACCTTGATCAGGGCCCCGCCGCCGGCCAGCTTCGCCAGGCGCTCCTGCAGCTTCTCGCGATCGTAG
>NZ_JADGIA010000256.1 GCF_019683635.1 Thermogemmatispora sp.
CCCTCGCTTCCCTCGATCCTCGATGGCCTCGATCACCCGTTCCGCCTGCTCCCACACTCCTCGGGCCTCCTCCACCCTCTGCGCCCTCTCCAACGCCTCGGCCAACGCGACCAGCGCCTCCCCTCGCTTCCCTCGATCCTCGATGGTGAGTGCGATCTCCCGGGCTCTTCTCAACAGTTGCTGCGCCTCACTGGCTCGCTCAGGCAAGGCGAGCCAGTGGGTGGCCATCAGCAGAAACACCCTTGCTTTGTTGGCCGCATCGGTCAGCAACTCGGCCAGGCCCAGCGCTTTTCGCTCCTGTCCCAACCGCAGCATGAGCTGGAACGTCTCGGGCCAATACCGATCGGCTTTGCTGGCCAGACTGGCGCGTAAGAGAGTATAGCGCCAGAGATGGGGAAGCAGCTGCACTGCCTCATCATCGCTCCAGCGGCCTGAAGCGGCAGCCTGTTGCCCCAGTTCCAGGTCCTGGGCATACAGCCGGCTGCTGCCATCAAATCGCACTTTCTGTTTCCCATAGCTGCCCTCATCCAGTACGGCAAAGAGATCTCGCCAGCGAGACTGCCCGGCCTGATACAGATGCCTCACATAGTGCTGGCGAGCATAGAGACAGCGTCGCCGCTCGCTCGCATCCTCTCTCACTTCCTGCCAGATCCGATCAAGCGGGGCCTGCTCACACCACGTCGCCAGGATGCCGTGCCACTCCTGCTCGTCGTCCGCATCAAAGATCCAGTCCTTATCCGGTTGCCTCTCGTCTCGGCGCAAGTAATCATGCAATTTCACATGGAACAAGGAGTAACATTTCAGACCATCCTGGATGTCCGTCAGGAGAAGACCTTTGAGACGCTCCAAACCGGCGTCAAGCTCCTGTCCGTCTATAGGAGGACGCCCATCTCGACGGTGCTTCAGATTCAGAATCTGTTTCAGATGGGTTCTTGCCAGCGGCTCCCGGGCGGTCAGCAATGCCCCAAGGACCGGCTGGATGACCCGCTGCCAGTGCGTCTCGGGGGCAGCACTGGCACGCCCTAGACGATCCATGGTCAGCGAAAAGACATTTTCCGGATTCGCTGCAAGACGCCGAATGATTGCTTCCGGCGGCATGTCCCTGTGTTCGATCAATTCCCTGGCCGCCAGATCCAGAAAGAGGGCATTGGCTGCGAGCTGGTCATACACCTCCTTGATGAGCGCTGCATCCAGCGGCGGTGCTGGCTCGGTGCGCTCCTGCTGGCGACGTTGCACGAGCCGGGTAAAATCCTCCAGGCTGAGACTGGACAGCGGGTATTCCTGAAAAGGTTTATGCAGGTGCAGTGAGCGCAGGGCCTCTGGCCGCGTTCCCAGGACAAACACGACCCCTGCTGGAGGATCGCCTGCTGCCAGGAGCTGGAGGTCCCGCAGCCCAGAAGCTTCCTCGGGAAGTTGATCCAGGCCGTCGATGAAAATGATCTCCTCTCCTCCCCGCTGGACTACTTCTTCGAGCAAGGGACGAAAGAGGTCGCGCAAGACCGGCAGCTGATCGCTCTCGACGTAGAACGGAGGAAGCTGATATTTCAGCACCAGGGATGCCATCAGGTGCCTGAGGAGGATCACCTGATAGCCGCTCCCAGGAGTCACGGGAATGAAATGAGAAATGACCTGCCTGTCCCGCTCCTTTTCTGACGTGGCGCGATACAGGTCCACGAGCTTCGCAATGAGACTGCTCTTGCCCTGGCCCGCCACGCCAGTGATCGCCAGATAGCCGCCCGTCTCCCGCATCGCCGTGATCCGCGCTCGAAGCTCTCTCAATTCCCGTTCCCTTCCCACAAAGCGCTCCAGGCGGTCGCGCAAGAAGGAACGGCTAAACGCATGGTCAGCGAGCGCACGCAGGAGCTGCTCCTGGGCAGCCTGCCGCTCTGCCTGCTGCCGCGCCTGGCGAGCTGCCAGGCTGAGATCAGGAAACGTAGCCAGTATGACCGGCTTATCCAGGGGCTTCGTAACAGTCGTGATTTGCAAGCACTCGGGAGAGCACGCACGTAAGTACGCAACGAGCTGTTCATATACCAGCTGGCCGCTCTCGCTGACGTAGGGGTGGATCGGGGCCTCTCCACGGAGCGCCGGCAGCAGATGCTTCGCCAGCAGCGTCAAGCCATCTGCTTCACAGGCCGTACCATGATAGCTTGACGCTGCCATGATGATCCGTGCGCCTCTCTGAGGCCCAGGTGTGTCCAGGTAGTAGTGCCGAATACACGCCTCTATGCTCCGCTTGAGGACTTCAAGCGGTTGTTCTTCCAGCTGATGCCCTATATTCCCGGCATAACAGCAATCCAGGACTATGAAGACGGTGCCTGCCTGTACCTCGCTATTTTCATAGAGAATCCTGCTCAGCCAGCTCAACGAGATATGCGCATCTCTATCAATTTTAATATATTCAGGATCGAAATCGTGAGTGACGAGATAGACATCACGTTGCTCTGCCTCAATAAAATACGGCTCGCCATGCCCACAAAAATAGAAGAGAAGGAAGTCCTCCACCCCGCAGCCTGCTACGAGCCTATAGATCGCCCTTTTCGTACGCGCGGTCGTCGCCTGTTCATTGAGCAGGGGAGGCTGCAACAGTTCAAAGCCACAGGAATGTTGTAATGCCTCGGCAACTGCCAGAGCACTCGCAGCGGCATATCTGAGCGCAGCTCTGTCTGACTGCGGCTGGCCATTCGATCCGACCACCAGGGCAAGACGCCGCCCTGCCTGGACTCCCTCCTGCTCTGGTCTGCGGGGCTGCTCTGACGCCATAGCGATTGGAACCTCCTTGACAGCACGAGCCCTGCCTGCCACCGTCGACTGGTTGCCGCCTCAGGCAACATGCCGGTGGTAGGGCTCCCGTTTCCTCTCACTGCCGGTCGGTGGCGTTCCGCGATGGTTTGCCATGTCTTCTCTTCCCTGGCGCCCTCTTCCTGGGAATGGCCAGGCAAAGCTTCAGTTCCAGCGGAGTGGTGGCAGCAGCACGAGGACCAGAGGCCTGGTGATCCTTCAAGAGGGTGGTGAGCACCACCTGAGCGTGTGTGGGGCTGGAGGCATCGAGCGAGTGCGCGTCCCCTTCTACCTCCAGCGAGATTGTGAGGGGTCTGGCTCTGCTTTCATCTTCCCCCACGTGCTGTTCGTACCTCCGCTTCACCCGTTGGACTACCTGGTAGATAAAGGCAGCAAGCGTAGTTAATTGGACAGCATCATTGAGGAGTTCTGTGATCACAGCCCGGTGATCCCATACCGCTGCAACCCAGTGCACGACCGTCGGGACCACCACCTGGACCAGAAAGTCCCCTCCTTGCTGTCCTGTATACATGGGCTGGACAGGAATCCCCTCAGCCTGGAGCGCCTGCACGGTCTCCCGTCCAATGGTATGGATGAGTGCGGGATCGCTTTCCTCTGTCTCATCCGCCCTCAGCGCGAGCAGGAGTGTGAGTGGCTGGGCCGAATCTGGCTCTGGGGGCTGGTTCCTCATGAGCACACATCCTCCTTCAGGAGAGCAGCCTTTCCCACAGGTCCTGGCATGCTGCGGCCTTCCGCCCAGCCGCCTTGTCGATCCCTCCTCCCCTTCCAGCCGCACCATCTCCCCCCTTCCCAGTCTCCTGGCCCTGAGCCTTCAGGCACGGCGCACAGACGGATCCTTCAAAGGAGCGGTGTGCCCTCCCAGCCCCACCTGCTCAGCGCTATCTGGACGTGCCGCTTTCCTGATTGATCGAGCAGTGCAGCCGGTACTACCAGCACTGCCAGCACAGTCGATGTGCTCTTATTATACTTGACTCGTTTGTACGGATTCAAGCATGGAAGCACGTGCATCCGATGCCTATCCAGGCGAGGAGGGATTGATCTCGGGGATCAATCCGCTGCCGGGCGTGCTGCTGTTCCAGCCCACCGCCACGGCACCCGAGCGCTGACAGGAGGTCGAAGCCGCCGCGCCGGAGGCGCCTGGCTCGTCTTACGAGGTGATCGACTTCCTGGCGGTCCTCTTCGGCTATGCCATCAGCGGAGAACGCACCCTGGAGGAGTTCTACCGGCATCTCCAACCCTTTGCGAGTCCCTTCATGGCCTTGTTTGAGCGTGACCGACTGCCCTCCCGTTCGGCGCTCTCCCGTTTTTTAGCGGCGTTGACAGCCGCACCGATCGAAGCTCTGCGTACTCTCTTTCTTGACGACCTGCTCAGTTGAGCTAGAAAAGGAAACAGTGGATGGATCATCCAAAAGAAGTCAAATCACTCTGGAGAAATCAGGATTACTTGTTATTGTGGATGGGACAAAGCATCTCCTCGCTGGGAACAGGGATAGCGCAGGTCGCCTTTCCTCTCCTTCTCTTCGTTCTCACCAACAATCCGGTGATAGCTGGACTCGCCGTTTCCGTTGGACAACTTCCCTCTCTTCTCTTCATGCTGCCTGCAGGAGCGCTCGTGGATCGTTGGGATCGTAAGCGAGTCATGATTGTGTGTACAGCAGGACTGGCTTTATGTTTGACAAGCGTTGCACTTGTCGTTCTCAGTGGGCTTCCCACACTCATTCAACTCACATCATTATGTGTGTGCTCTTTCCTCATTGGAACCTTCAGTGTGTTCTACAGCCTGGCTGAACTGGGCGCACTCACTCAGGTGGTTCCTCAATCCCAACTTCCTCAAGCCCTTGCTCAGAATGAAGTGGTCTTCAGTATGACCTCCTTGGCGGCTCCACTTGGAACATTCTTGTTGAGGATCAGTGGGATCTTGCCTTTCCTAATCGACGCCATCTCATAGGCGGTGTTACTGGTCGCGCTTTTTTTCATTCGGACTTCGTTTCAAGAAGAGCGGGGAGAAAGGAAGACCCATCTTTTCAAGGACATTCGCGAGGGTCTACTGTGGGTCTGGCAGCAACCGATCGTTCGATTCCTTCTCATCCTCGACGGCTACCTTGAACTGTTTGTGAGTAGCAACATCTTGTTGGTAGCGGTTATCGCTCGTAATGAGCGGATTCCACTGAGCTTTGTTGGGATTATTCTGGCCGCCGCAGGAGTCGGCACCCTTCTGGGGGCAGCTTGCAGCCCCATGCTCCAACGTCGTGTGCCCGTAGGATGGCTGCTAATCAGCACCTTGCTGTTGTTTGTCCTGCTTTGGCCCCTCTATGGCGTGGTGACAAACCCGTGGGTGCTAGGAAGCGTGATCGCCAGTCTTGCTCTCCTTGACTCGGTTGCCTACCTTCAAACCGTGAGTTATCGTCTGGCGGTCGTCCCTGACCTGTTGCAAGGACGAGTGAGTAGTATTGCCCGTCTGGTCCTCTTTGGATCCTCCACATTTGGTCCAGTAGGAAGTCGGGATCTGTCTACAACGCTTCGGGGTTCTGTTGACGACGAGCATCTTATGGGTTGGCTTCATCCTCTTTGCATTGCTTGCTCTTTTCAATCCTCGGCTTCGCCAAGCATCGTTACCGACGGAGTAATCAAACAAACCCACCCGCCAGCATCAAATTCACGCCAGGTTATGCTTGCATAAAACCGCGTTCTTCCAGAAGCGGCTTCTACGAGGCACGCGCCATTTTATGCGAGAAATTTTGCTCGTTTTAGCAAGTTTAGCAAGATCTAAATAGATGAGATAAGATGCTACGCCATTTTATGTGAGAGGCCAATATGCTGAAAACGCCTCTCAAGCCGATATGCGCAAGTTATCTGAGAAAAACGCGCCACATATCTCGTTAAATGACACTACCGTTTGTCTCATTCCCTCACTCCCTCGTCAGAGTCAGTGAAGCGGCCCGTCTGGGATTGAAACGGGTTTGCCGACAGGGCCGACGGCTCACAGCCTTCCGCTGGCACCAGGTCAAGACGCGCTGGGACGACAGGCAGCCAGCCGCGAGGGGCACCGGGAGCAGCAGAGCGAGAGCTGGGGGCTTGCTTGGGCCTGGCAGGCACTGCCGGGAGAAGGAGCGGGTTCACCCTGACAAGATGAGTGCTTCCGCAGCCAGCGCTGCTCTCTCTGCTCAATCAGCAGCGCTGTCCTCAGCGTTGGTTGAGCACGCGTGCGAGTCTGGGGCCAGTGAGCTGTTTGCTTTTGCTACAGTGAAGGAGAACCAGCAGAGAGGATATGGAGGCAGGGGTGGATGCCCTAAGAGGGGCAGTGATCCAGCAGGTGATGGTCGAGTGTGGCTCTTTCCCTGGCAGGTGCTAGTATCAGCAGCCCATCCCTCTAGAGGCCAGCAGCGACGAGCAGCAATCGGGGGATGGTGCTGGCCATGAACGCTACCTGCTGACGGCTCCGTTGGCACGAGGAGAGGGAGCAGCACCGTCCGCTTCGCTGGCAAGCGGCCCGCTCCATGACTTTGGACTACGCCGGGCTCTGTAGAGTGTTCCCGTTGCTCCTGATTCTCCTGATGCTGCATGAAGCGGCATGCGGTCTGTTACGCTGTTCCGACCAGAACTCACCTCTGGAGTATCTGGC
>NZ_JADGIA010000257.1 GCF_019683635.1 Thermogemmatispora sp.
CTAGAGCAACGCGGCGGTGAGCGAGCGCTGGTGTTGCAACCGGGGGCGGGTCTGGTGACTTTCGCCGATCCGCTGGCGCGAGTCGTTGCTCAGCAGAAAACGGCGCTTCTGGACTGGCTACCAGGTCAGCAGACTTTTGTCTACCGCCGTCCACTTACCGGCTGGCACCCGCTCTACTACGTGCAGGACTGGCCGGAGCCGGGCGACCTGCTCTTTGCTAGCGAGATCAAAGCCCTCCTGGCCGCAGGCGTCCCATGTCGCCTATTCCTGCCAGCCTTGGAGGCTGTGCGGCGCTATGGTTTCTTGCCAGCGCCGTGGACGGCCTTTGTCGGCATTGAGGTGGTTCCCGCTGGCTCCTTACTGCGCTGGCAGCAGGGGCGCACGCTTGTCAGCGAGCTGCATGATTACCGCCTGGCGGCCTCTGCTTCAGTGGGAGAAGAGGAAGCCACCCCAGACGCAGTCAGGGCCGCCCTGACTGAGCTAGACGAGATCCTCTGTACACAGTGCAGACACTTGCTGCCCCTGCCAGCCACCCCCTTGCTGGTGTTGACCGCCGGGACAGGGGCAGCGGCCATGAGCGCGGAACTGCTCAGTTGGCTCGCCCAGCAGCAGCTACAGGAGAGCAGCCTCTCCCTCCAGATCGCTACCCTGGCCTTTGCCGGTCAGCACCGTGCATACACAAGCGCGGAAGCGCTAGCAGACTGCCTCAAGACCGACTTGCTGGCCATTCGGGGAGTAGATGCGCCAGAGTATTGGTTGGCAACGGTGAGCGCCGTCGAAGCTCCTTGCGCGCTGACCTTTCCGCTGGCCTTGCATCAGGCGCTGCACACGGCAGGTGTCGAAAGCGGCGCGCGCCTGGCTCTGTTGGGATTGGGAGCACGTCCCTTGCTGGCTCCCCCGCCTTCCTCCTCTCTAGCAGGACAGGAGAGTGTAGAGCTGTTCCACAGCTATAGCGCGCTCCTGCACGGCAGATCGTCCAGGCCCAGCTTCCCTATCACCGAGGAGCATCAGCTATGGACGCCGGAAGTGGCGCGTTGCCTGGCTGAGGGTCCAAGCTGGGAAGAGACTCGCCATGCCCGGCGTCTGGCGCGTAAGACACTGGCGCTGTCCCAGACCTGGCAGCGCTGGCGCTATCTTGACCTGCATCTGCGTTTGCCCGACCTGCTTCTGCAGACAGCGCAGCAGCTGGCAGCCTTTGACCGGCTGATTCTGGTAGCGCCGTTTGCACTACCGGAGCTGGCGGAAGCATTGGCCGTCCTTCCTCCAGATAACGAGCATCTGATCAGCCAGCCCACCACTGGGAACCAGTCCAGCCCGCTTTCGCTCGCGGCTCTGGCCCAGAGCTACCGCAGATCGCCAGAACAGGCGGTCTGGCCAGCGACGACCCTCCTCAGCGCGCCAGCCCACTCATTGGCAGCCGAGCTGACTAGCACGACGGCCCTGAGCAGCATCGGTCGCGACCTGCTCGCCGAAACCCTGACGCCGACGGCCCTGCTGCAGACCGGTATTTTCGCCCCCAAGAGCGTGGAGGCCCTGAAAGAGCGTTCCCGTGGCGGTAGTGTGCCACGGGAACTGGTACTGGTTTTCACAACGCAACTGCTCTGCAAACTCTTCGGGGCCACGCTCTAGCGCCAGGACCGGAGCAGGCTCAGCCCGCAAGTCCAGGCAGTCGCAGACTAAGCCTGACTGGCCAGGCGCGACTCGTACTGGGCGCGCAGCACCTTCTTATCGAACTTGCCCACGCTGGTCTTGGGGATGGCTTCCACAAAGATCACTTCGTCTGGCAGCCACCACTTGGCGACCTTGGGGCGCAGGAACTCAAGGATCTCCTCGGCACTCACCTGGCCAGCAAACTCTGGTTTGGGAACAACACAGGCAATCGGGCGCTCGGACCATTTCGGATGAGGCACGCCTACCACGCAGGCTTCGAGCACCTTGGGATGCCCCATAATCAGATTCTCCAACTCCACCGAAGAGATCCACTCGCCACCCGACTTCACCAGGTCCTTGGTGCGGTCGACGAGCTGGATCATACCATCGGCGTCGACGACAGCCACATCGCCTGTGCGCAGCCAGCCATCGACAAACTTCTCGCCGGAAGCTGCATCTTTATAGTAAGCTCGGGCCACCCACGGGCCACGTACCTGCAGCTCACCAAAGGTCTGCCCATCCCAGGGCACTTCTTGGCCGCTCTCAATGTTGACCACGCGGAAGTCGACACCAGGCACAACCGTCCCCTGCTTGGCGCGAATGCGGAACTGCTCTTCGGCAGGCAGGTCGCGCTGATAGCTGCGCAGACGTGTAAGGGAGGCCAGTGGCGAGGTTTCGGTCATACCCCAGGCATGGATAATGGTAATATTCTTGCGCGCCAGACCCTCGATCAGCGACTGGGGCACTGCTGAGCCGCCGCTGATAATGGCACGCAGAGAGGAGAAATCAAACTGCTCCTTCTCCAACACGTTGAGCAGGCCGATCCAGATAGTGGGCACGCCAGCAGCGAGCGTCACGCGCTCCTTCTCCATCAGCTGGGCAATGCGCAGGGGATCAAGAAAGCGCCCCGGCATCACAATGCTTGATCCCATCATGACACCCGCATGCGGAAAGCCCCAGGCATTGGCATGGAACATCGGCACAACCGGCAGGACGCGATCCTGTTCACAGAGACCGGGGCCATCGGCCAGACCCACACCCATCGAGTGCAGGAAGATCGAGCGATGGCTGTAGACCACGCCTTTGGGGTTGCCTGTGGTACCGGAGGTATAGCACATGGCTGCCGCAGTATTCTCGTCTAGCTCGGGCCAGGCATAGGTCGTCGGCTGCGTGGCAATGAAGTCCTCGTAGTCCACCACGGGATGCAGCTTCTGAGGCTGATAGGGCGGCTGCCCCATCACCACATAGAGCTTGACCGTCGGCAGACGATCTGCAATCTGCTCCAGGGCCGGCACCAGGTCACCATCGACAAAGATCACGCGGTCCTCAGCATCGTTGACGATGTAGACCAGCTGCTCGGGGAAGAGGCGGATATTGAGCGTGTGCAGAACGGCCCCATAGCAGGGGATGGCAAAATACAGCTCCAGATGGCGATAGGTATTCCAGGCAAAAGTTGCAACACGGTCACCCGGGGCAACGCCCGCTTCCTTGAGAGCGTTCGCCAGTTGCATAGTGCGCTTGCCCCAATCGGCATAGGTGTAACGATGGAGTCCATCCTCCGTCTGCGTCACGACCTCCTTGCGATAGAACAGGCGCGTGGCTCGATTGAAGGCGTGTTGCAACGTCAGCGGGTAGTTCATCATTAAGCCTTGCATGTGCGCATCTCCTGTCATGGATCAAGCGTTACGACATCGTACCGGGGCGGGGCATGGGCCGGGACCGCAACGCCCTGCTCTACAGTATTGTACGTTGCAACAGCCGCTCTCTTCCAGGGAGCCTGCCGCCTTTTTTCACAACCAGCAGGCCGCTCCGTCAGGTCTGACCTCTAACAAAACGCCATAATCTTAGAGACTGCTGAGAATTCAGACGATTTTTGCAGGTTTGCTTGCCCAAGGATTTGAGCTTCTGTTATCCTGGTATACAGAAGAGCCAATATAGCACGCCTGGCTGCTGTCACCACCCGGCATAGTGGTGGGGAAGGCGGGGGACAGGAGGAGCGAGCCGGCCCAGCAACCAGCGGCAAGCGATACACGGGTTAGTCTAGATCGAGCAGAGGAGCCGACTATGATGATAAGTAAGACGGGGCGTCCGCGCGGGCTGGCCGCGCTCAGCCCCGAGCGTCGACGCGAGATCGCCAGCAAGGGAGGCCGTACCTCGCAATCGCGCGGCACGGCCCACCAGTGGACAGCAGAGGAGGCCTCAGCAGCGGGCAAGAAGGGCAGCGCCCGCTATGCACGCAGGCGTGCCGAGCTGCAAAGCCAGCTCAGCTAACCTGCGTGGTCCACGCCTTCGATGGTGGCCGCCACCTGCTGGTTGCCTCGGGCCGCAGCCCAGCGCAGCACTTCGCCAGCCAGGTAGAGCGAGCCGGCGGCACAGACAGCGTCTTCGGTTTCGGCAAGCTGCAAGGCCAGATCCATCGCCTGACGGCTGGTCTCCGCATGATAGAGGGGCACGTGAGGAGCATGGGCCCTGAACTGGTCGGCAATGTCCTCGATGGACAGCGAGCGTGGATTGGCGACGGTGGTGATGACAACGGCATCGACGCCAGCCAGGGCCTGAACCATACCCGCAACGTCCTTGTTACGCAGGGTTGAGAGGACTACGATGAGCCGCCGGAAATGGAAGGTGGCCCGCAGCGCTTCGATGAGGCGCTGCATCGATTCAGCGGTATGAGCGCCATCTACCACTACCAGCGGCTCCTGGCCAATGACCTCCAGACGTGCCGACCAGTAGACCGAGCGCAAGCCTGCTCGCAGGGCCTCCTCGCTCCATTGAATGCCTTTGCGACGCAATGCCTCCAGGGTGGCTATGGCCGCCGTGGCATTCTCAAGCTGATGCTGGCCCAGCAAGGATAGCTCCAGCCCGCGATAGACAGAGGTGGGAGTCTCGACGGTAAAACGCTGACTCCCCAGGGTGCGCGCTTCCAGCGCATAGCGATAACGCAGCGGCGGCAGACGACCGGCCTGGACCTCTTCCTGCGCCGGATCGCCTTCCGCCGGCCCAACCCGGATGAGTTCGGCCTGCTGCCGCTCGCTCACGGCGGCGATGGCAAGCAAGGCTTCTGGGGCTTGGGCTGAGGTGACAACTGTCCCCTGCGGCTTGATGATGCCAGCCTTCTCGGTGGCTATCTTGGTGAGTGTATCGCCCAGGACCTCCATGTGATCGAAGCCAATGGAGGTGATGACCGAGACCAGTGGCATGGTGACATTGGTGGCATCGAGCCGTCCCCCGAGACCAACTTCGATCACAGCATGCTCGACTCCCTGGCGGGCGAAATAGAGAAAGGCCAGGGCGGTCGCGACTTCAAAGGTGATATAGGGTCCAAAGCGCCCCTCTCGCTCAATACGCTCGACAGCGGCGCGCAGCTCGGGCACCAGCCTGGCTACATCCTCTTCACCAATGAGCTGGCCGTTGATGCGAATTCGCTCGCGAAAGGTGTGAAGATCCGGCTGTGTATAGAGGCCGGTTCGCAAACCCGCCTCGCGCAAGACACGCTCGATGATGGCCGCTGTTGAGCCTTTCCCTTTGGTGCCCGCTATGAGAGTGCAGCTGTAGGCCTGGTGTGGATTGCCAACGGCCTCTAGCAGACAACGCTCGCGGGGCAGATTCTCGTTGCGATCGCGCACGTAACTGCCGCCGCGTTCATAGTCACTGAGGCTGTAGAGATAGGCAAGGGCTTCCTGATAATTCACTTCGATCGCTACGCCTTTCATTCATGATTTCGGAAGAGAAAAGGCGCCACGCACAATAGCGTCACTCATTTTAACAACACGCATCATCTCATGCACATCGTGAACGCGGATGATGTCGGCTCCCTGGGCGATGCCCAGAGCTACTGTGGCGGCAGTGCCTTCGACACGCTCGTGGGGCGGGAGACCGCCCAGCACCAGGCCGATGGTTGATTTGCGGGACGTTCCAAGCAGGAGAGGACGCCCAAGGCTGCGCAGTTCGCTCAGGCGTCGGAGCAAGGTCAGATTCTCTTCGGGCGTGGTACCAAATCCGATGCCCGGGTCAATAATGATGCGCTCCCAGGCCACCCCCGCCGCGAGAGCAATCTCAATGCTGCCCGCCAGGAAGCGCAGGACATCGCTGACGATATCGCGTTTCTGGAAGCCGCGCATGTTGGCCATGAGGACCACGGGGACGCCGCGCTCGGCGGCTAGCGCCGCCATCTCAGGATCAGCACGCAAGCCCCAGATATCGTTGATCAGATTGGCTCCGGCCTCCAGTGCCTGCCGCGCAACCTCGGCCCGATAGGTGTCGATGGAAATAATGATGTCCTCGGGCAAGGCTGCACGCAAGGCCCGAATGATCGGCAGCACCCGCTCTTGTTCTTCTGCGGGCGAAATCGGCGAGGCGCCTGGGCGTGTCGACTCACCTCCTACATCGATGAAGGTCACTCCTTCGGCCACAAACTGCTGGGCCTGCGCGACAGCACGCTGCACTACCTGGTCGCGCACGGTGGGATCGCTTAAGGTGGCTGCTCCTGTGGGAAGCAAGCCATCGCCGGCAAAGGAGTCAGGGGTGACATTAATGATACCCATCACATAGGTGCGTCGACCCCATTCGAGGTGATAACGATCCCAGATAGTCGGCGGTAGCGGTACGGTTGCCGCTGCTGCTACGGACATGGCTAGCTGCCCCCACGAAAATAGAGTTCTTGTCTCTGGCCCGAGCTGCAAAGGGCCACAAGAATGGTCGCTTCTGCCTGGCC
>NZ_JADGIA010000057.1 GCF_019683635.1 Thermogemmatispora sp.
CCTGATCTGCCAGCTGATAGAGCTGAGGGAAACGGGCTTTGACGAGAGTTAAGATGCGCTGGCGAGTCTTGTCAAGGCTCTCCTGACGGCCCTGCTGGATGCCTTGCTGGATGCCCTCCTGACGGCCCTGCTGGATGCCCTCCTGACGGCCCTGCTGGAGGCCTTGCTGGATGCCCTCTTGACGGCCCTGCTGGAGACCTTGCTTGAGACCTTCTTCGATGAGAGCGCGGGCGGCGTCGGTCTGTTTCAATTCTTGAAGAAACTCTGTCAGCATTGTGAACTGCTCCTGAAGCCACAGGCGCTCGCTGGCGGGAGCGTCGGCCCAGGCCAGCGAGGCTAACAACAAGCCAACTTCGAGTAACTCGTACTGGCGCGTCTGCTGGAGCCGCTCGATCATGGTGCGGATGACCTGGCGGCTGCGCCCGTCGCGCGAGAGCGGCAGCAGCGGCAACAATCCCGGAAGCTGCCGCGCCAGCAACTCCTGTGCCGGAAATTCCCAAAGCTTGACGATGCGAAAGTAGAACTCGTGCACAGGCGAGTCATCAGGTAAAAAACGCTGGTAAGGTGTCACAGGGACACCGCAGCGACGCAGGTAGATGACGCAAGAAAGCACCGGGTACCCGAAGCGCCGGTCTGCAAGGATATTATACATCAGCAGGCGCTGGGGCATGCTGGCGTCGGCCCGGCTCTGAAACTCCAGGTGAATGAGTAGAGGTTTGCCGGCCAGCGTGCAAGTGCTCAGGGCATCGGCATACAAGGCTCCTAGCTCAGTGAGCGGCGGCTCGATGGCCAGAACAAATTCGCCAGAAGCCTGCTGAACATGACAGGCGCCCGGCAAGACAAAGGTGATCAGGTCCTGCGCGGCCAGGGCGAAGAGCCGCTTCATGCTCAAATCCCAGGACGAGGTCATAGAACGAGGTGCCGAACCTCCTTCGCTAAGCTGAGGCAAGTATAACAGATTTGAAAACATAGATCAATAGTATTTGGTCGAAAGGTCGTCTGATATAGAAGTGATCATTTATAAACAAGCAGGCGATATTTAATAGACCACCTCGCACCAGCCGCAGAGCACACTCTAGCACCCTGACCCGGCCTGGTGCAGGCCAGCGCGCGATGACACCTGCGCGGAACAGGAGAAATGTGGGCAGGGAAAACGGGGAAATGGAGCTTGCCCCTGCCCTCTCTTCGGGCAGAGATCTGCTGGTAAGATGGGGTCTGACCACGGCCAGGCTGACACCGCCCGACCTGGTCTGCATTGATGATCGACAATCAAATAGACAATCCGGGAGGCTGCGACGCTGGAGACGGCGATTGATGGGGAATCAACGAATCAGCAGGCGCGGATCAATCCAACCACCGCGCTGCTTGAGCGCAGCAGGCCGTGAGCAGAGGAAAGCTCACTCTGCCTCGTCCTGGTGCCCGTTCGCCGTCTCCTCGTCCGGCCCCTCGACCTCTTCGAGCAGCTCCTCCATCGGCACCTTGAGATAACGCGCTACTTTCCACAACGTCAGCGAACTCGGCATGTAGTGCTTGTCGTTCACCAGACGCCGAACGAGGTTGATGGGGACGTTGGCTTCGCGAGAAAGGCGACCTTGGCTGATCCCTCTCTCTCGCAGGATTTCTCTGACACGCAAACGTAGCATAGGAATAGCACTCAGATTCTCCCTGGCTTTCTTGTTCTGAGTATACAGATCACTTACTAGTGATAGAACTCCTCTCATCAGAGCACTCTGATAGAGGGTGTCCAAAGTAGTGCACTTCATTAGGGTCCACAACCTTTAGAGCGCTCTTATAAAATGGCCTTGATAAGAGTGCTCTGATATGATATACTTGATCTGGTACTACTGCCGAAGGCCCCAAAGATGTCTATCGCAAGAAAGGAGCGTGAAGATGACGCGTCAGGAGGCCGAAGCGCTGGCCGAGCGTATTCGCAACGATCGAGAAGCGCGGGTCACGGTCCTGCGCATTCAAGAACAGCGCGAGCCGCCGGGTAGCTATCACCTGCTCTGCGCCCATGCCAATGGTCTCTGTTTCCTGGTCACCAAAGAGCAGGACTGGCAGCGCCAGCGCCAGCACGCGCTAGAGGGCCATCCCCTGACCAGGCTCGCTCTGGAGAAAGAGAGGTGGGAACCGTTGTCGCACTTCGATAGTACCTTGTGAGGTGGTGATGGCGGCCTGCCTTGGCTTGCCTCGCCTTGCCTGATGCGATGGCTTGCTATTCCGTGGAGTTGGCTCTGTTACTTTGCTGAAGAAGTGGAGAGTGGCCTGATGTTACGACGCACCCTCTTGCTCGGCTCACCCACGCTGGCCCTGGCTCTGACCGGGACCGGAACTACTGTGCAAGACGCCGACGCCTGTGACGATCCGACCGTGGTCCTGGCGCTGGATAAGGATGAGTGTCAGGCGCGCCTGCTGATGCGAGCGGCGACCCTGGCCGAGCGCAGCGGCAGGCTTGTCGAGGCCCTGCGCCTGACGCAGAGCGCCTATGAACTGGCCCGGCGCGGCACGACCCGCTATGCTGAGATCCCCGTCGCCTACCTGGCGGTCCTCTGTGGCGAATATGCCCGCCAGCATCATGACGCCCCCATGCTGGAGACCGCCCACAGCCTGACGCGCAAGCTCCGCGGCACGCTCCTGCACGATGGCGACCTGGCCCAGCTCCGTCTGCAGCTTGCCCTCCTGACGACCCCGCGGGCCGCCACTGAGCTGGCCCGCCTTACCCTCGACGTCTGGTGGCGCCCCGAGCTGATGCTCAACGACGGTACCTGGCACTGGGCGCGCGGGGGCTTTGTGGTGAAGTCGCTGGAGGCCCTGATCTTGAACGGCTACCCGGCTCAGGCCCGCGAGCTGGCCGACTATTTCGCCCGCCATCCGCAGACGTTCACCGCCTACGAGGCCCTGCGCTGGGAATGGGCTGCCATTCGCACCCGCCTCTACGGCAGTTTGGCTGAGCGTCGCGCCTTCCGTCGCCAGGCCTGCTGTCGCGGCTACGTCCGTCAGGCCGTGGTGGCTCTCTAAATATTAAGGAATGCCTGGAGGAGGTTCGATGCAATGATCACTGTTCAGGAGGGCGCAGCAGAGAGCCAGCCCACCACGATGGCCGTCTATAAGGCGATCGCCCGCCGCAAAGAGAAAGATTATCGCCGTCGGCTGGTGGCCTCGGGACGCGCCTGCCGTCCCTATGGCTCCCTGGGCGACGACCCGGTCGCCGTGATGGTTCTCACGCCGCGCTTCGAGCGCGCTGAGCGCGAATTTCTGCCGGCCCGCATCCGGCGCCGCCTGCACCGCTATCGCCTCGACCAGGACCTGACCGACGCGCCCGCCAACGCCAGGCCAACCAGCGGCAGCGTCTGACTTGCAAGCAGAACCCTTTCCGATCCGCTCTTCGAGTGTTCGTTTGCTCTCTTAACCCTCTGGCCCGCTCAGGTTGGGGAGAGCGAGTCGGGTGCGACCGACCGCTCTCCCCCGTCTTCTCTTCTGATCCTGCCACCGGTCCGGGCGGCGCGACGCCCTTGCACGTCGTCGTCACCCGGACCGGTCCCGTGTCGACTCAACAGCCGGGCTGCTGGCCGGCGGCTGCCAGGGCAGGAAGCCACAAGGTGAGGAATAATCAGGACATGGGGTGATTCATAAAAAAGGTGTACATGGCGTTGGTCGCACTCGGTCCGGCGGGATCGGTATAGCTGCCGCTGCTGCTGCCGCCCGACCAGGCATGGCCCATGCCGTAGACCTTCCAGTATTCCTGGATCTCTCTCCCGCTGCTATCGGTCCAGGTCTGGACTGTGTAGGCATGTCCCCCAGGGACCTGACCGTTACTGCTGCTCGATGGGCTGCCAAAGCTGGCATTGTAACTGCCGCCCGAGGCCAGGCGGTCGGTCGTCATCCACTGCTGCACCACCTGGTCGCCATTGATCGGGTAGACCACGTAATCGCTCTGGCCGTGGAAGACAATGGTCGGCACGACCCGCGCCCGGCTCCCCATTGCCTGATAGGCAAGCTGTCCCTGCTGCTGGGGATCAGGACCGCCATAGAGCTGGGCCAGCGGCGCGGTGTAGGCCGAAGTGGCTGCCTGATATTCCAGGCCCGAAGCCACACCGATCGCTGCGAACAGATCAGGATAGGTGGCACCCAGGATCACGCTCATCGCCGCTCCGGCTGAAAGACCGGCCACGTAGACACGCTTGCGATCGATCGTCCATTGGGAAGTGTTCTGCTCGACCGTCTGGACAATGCCGGCGATGATGGCTGGCTCGCCATAGCCGCGCACCTGGTTGCCCGGCAGGAACCAGTTCCAGCAGGCGGAGATGTTGTAGAGCGTCGTTTGCTGGGGATAGACCACGATAAACTGCTGCTGATCAGCCAGAGCGTTCATCTGCGTACCAGCGGCGAAGTCGGCGGGTGTTTGCGTGCAGCCATGAAGCATCACGATCAAAGGCACGGCGGTGCCGACATGGTAGCCGGCGGGCGTGTAGACATAGTAGGGACGGCTCCCCGCTGGTCCGCTGTAGATGTACTGGACAAAGGTGCCGCCGCTGGCATGGGCCACCGGCTGCGGCAAGATAAGCAGGCTCATCAGCGAAAGAGTGAGCACGCTGACGAGCAGCCAGGAGGTGCGAGGAAGACGACCAGGGGACATCGGGTTCGGCATACGGCAATCTCCCTTGCTTGCTCAAGGATGCCTTCGTGGCATCGCGAGGCCTCGGTCTGTCTGCTGGCAGACCTCAACAGGTTGTCTGGACAGAACGGCGCAACGCTGTCGCCATCCTGCGTTCGCCGCCTCCGGCCAGCCCCGAGCCGTTCGTTTCGTGAGCACCCCAGCTCGACCACGAGTCTGGCGGCTCCGCGACGGGTCGGGCCTGCCTCGGCTGACCGGAGGAGCGAACATGACACATGATTCATGTATCATATTTCGTCTGATCCTGTCAAGGGTAGACGGTGGAGAATTCCCCCTTGACAATGGCGGTTTTCCGACTATCATGATACATGAATCATGTGTCATATGATGAGTGACTCATGATTCACTCGGCTGATCACGGCGATAGCCCACGCATAGCCCAGCACAGCGATCGGTGTGGCTGCTAAGCAACGAGGCTGTCACCAGCGGAAGGAGGAAAGCGAGACCATGAGGCTTCAGCGACCACCAGCTCCAGTGGAGCAGCGCAGACGCGGCGGTCCCGGTCTGAGCCTGCTTTTCCCCGGCGTACTCCTGTTCCTGCTTCTCCTGAGCGCCTGCGGGAGCACCAGCAGTGGCGGAGGCGGGGGAAGCAGCTCCAGCGCACCTGGAGTCAGTGCTGACACCATCACCATTGGAGGAGTGCTTGACACCACCGGCCCCATCCAAGTCATCTGTGCCCCTATCTTGCAGGGGGATCAGCTCTATTTTAGCCAGGTGAACGCTGCCGGTGGCATCAATGGGCGCAAGATCAAATTCATCCAGGTCAGCGACAACGGCGACTCCACGCGCACGCGCGATGCCGTGCGTCAGCTCGTCGAGCAAGACCACGTCTTCGCCATCTTCCAGGTCTGCGGCTCCGGCAATGCCAACGTCGCCGAGAGCTACACCGTCCCGCGTGGCATTCCTTTTATTGATCCCATTGGGGGCGGCTCCAAATATACCGACCAGAACGGCAAGGCCCTGCCCTGGGTCTGGATGACCCAGCCCAACTACGGGGACGAAGGGCACGTCATCGGCTATTACGCCGCCACCACCCTCAAAGCCCACAGCGTCGGCCTGCTCTATGAGGACGACGTCTTGGGCCTGCAGCAGAAGACCACCCTGGCCGAGGCCCTGCAAAAGTACGGCAGCAAGCTCGTGGCCTCCGTTGGCTACAACGCCACCCAGACCGATTTTTCGGCGGCTCTCCAGACCCTCAAGGCCGCTGCGCCCGACCTGATCGTCCTCAACGGTCTGCCCAGTCCTACAGCGCGCTTTGTCGCCACCGCAGCCGCCCAGGGCTATCGTCCGCGGCTGGGCTACCTGGCCAACTATCCGATGGCTGACAACTCCTGGGCCAAGGTTCTGGGTGCTGCCGGCGAGGGCATCTACGTCAGCGGCTATACCAGCATGGATACACCCGTTGCGCAGCAATATTTGCAGGCCACCCACAGCGATCCCGTCTTTAGCGCCTACAAGTTCTACGGCTACATCAACGCCAAGATCATGGTCGATGCCCTGCGCAAGGCCGGCAGCAATCCCACACGCGCCAGTCTGCGCGATGCCCTCGACCACGATTTCGTCAACTACGATACCGGCTTTGGGCCAACGCTGACCTGGACGCCGGAGCGTCATGGTGGCGTGAGCGACTTCATGTTCTTCCAGATCAAGCAAGGGCAGCTCACGCCTGTCAGCTCGTTCATCAAAGCCAGCGCCGTCTGGCCCTAGAGCCTGCTCTCTCGATAGGCGTGAGGTGAACGACGGCGCTCGCCTGCCGCCTGCAACTCGACAGCCAGCGCCGCTGCTGTGGCCTTCCTTATAAATAATAGGGGCGCCGGCGGTCTCAAGGCTCTGGCTGTCGTTCTGCTTGTTTACTGGCTGGCTCATCCTGGCTGACGAAGAGAGGAGGCACCTTGTGCTTGCACTGCTCCAGGTCCTGCTATCGGGGCTGATCACCGGCAGCCTCTACGGCTTGCTGGCGCTGGGCATTGTCCTGATCTATCGCACGACGGGCGTGCTCAACTTCGCCTACGGAGCGCTGGCTGCCGCCTCGACCTGCTTCCTGTATATCCTGCTCACGGGGCCGCGGCTTCCCTTCTGGCTGGCTGTCCTGCTCAGCCTGCTCTTTGCCCTCCTGCTCGGCGCTGTTGTCGAACGCGCCTTTGCGCGTCCGCTGCTGGCGGCCCCCATTCTCACCAAGGCCATCGCCACCCTGGCCCTGGCTCTGGTGCTCCAAACGGTCATCCAGGCGCTCTGGCCGCAACTGACAACGCCGGTGCATTTTCCCACCCCCTTCGAGGGCCATGCGCTGCGCCTCGGCGGCTTCTATCTCTCACTGACCGATGGCCTGGTGCTCCTGATAACGGCCCTGCTCCTCATCGTATTGCAGCTCTTTCTGCTGCGCACGCGCCTGGGCATCGCCATGCGGGCGACAGCCGACGGCCTTGAGGCCGCGCGCCTGATGGGCATACCGGTCGGGCTGATCTTCCTGCTGGTCTGGATGCTGGCCAGTCTCCTGGCGGCCATCGCCGGCATCTTGATTGCCGCTCGGCAGACGGTGATCGACGTCCAGTTCATGGACCCGGTGCTCTTACTGGCCTTTATCGGGGCCGTACTGGGCGGCCTCGACCGCCTGGAGGGCGCGGTGCTCGGAGGGCTGCTCGTGGGCCTGGCGGAGAATGTGCTGGCTCTGCTGCTGGCCGGCCACAGCCTGGGCCCCCTGGACCTGGGGAATCCAGGCATCCGCGAGGCCCTGATCTTCGCTGGCTTTGTGCTCTTACTGCTGCTGCGTCCGCGCGGCCTCTTTGGCGGGGCCGCTCTGCGGCGCGTCTAGTGCGGAGGAAGATGAGTGGCCATGAAACGCCTTGTCTTGCCGCTTAAGAGGAGCCGGGACTCGCAGAATGCCCCCATAGAGGCGACGCCCCTGACTGCCAGCGGACGACCAGAGAGAACGTCGGGAGGCGTGCGTCACGCCTGGCAGCGGGCGACGGCGTCGCTCCTGGTGCTCATAGCTCTGGTCCTGCTGCCGTCGCTCTTCGACCTGCTCTTCGGGGACAGCGCCGATTTCCAGCTGCACCGCGTCACGCTGATCCTGATTCTGGCGATTGCTGCCCTGGCCCAGAACCTGCTCACCGGCTATGCTGCCCAGCCCTCGCTGGGCAACGCCGCCTTCTTTGGCGTCAGCGCCTATCTGCTGGCCTGGCTGAATAGCGACCTGCAGCAGCCTTACTGGCTGGCGGTGTTGATCGCGCTGCTGGCCTGTGCCCTCCTCGGTCTGATCGTCGGCGGCCCGGCGCTCAGCGTCTCGGGGGCCCATCTGGCTATCGCCACCCTGGGCCTGGTTGTCTTAACCGGTTCCCTGCTCACGCTGTGGGATACCAGTGCGGGGCGCCAGAGCTACGAGCTGACGGCCCTGCCCGAGGCCCTGGGCGACGATCGCGTCCTCTATTATCTGGTGCTGACCCTGACAGCGCTTGTCTTCTTTGGTGCCTTCCAGCTGCTGCGCTCGCGCATAGGGCGGGCCTGGATCGCTCTGCGCGACAGCGAGGTAGCGGCGGCAGCCTGCGGAGTGGCCCTGACGCGCTACAAGCTGCTGGCCTTTGTGGTGAGCGCCGTCCTGACCGGGCTGGCGGGCGTCCTCTATGCGACCTGGGGCACGACGGCCACGGCGAGCATGTCCAGCGTTGACCAGACCATCGCCTTTCTGACGATGATCGTCGTCGGCGGGGCCGGCTCCCTGTCCGGCTCGCTGCTGGGAGCGCTCTTCGTCGGCCTTGTGCCGCTGCTCTTGGGCGAGCTGCCTGATCCGCTGACGCTGGGGCCGCTGCAGCTCCCAATCGCCACGCTGACCACGGGCATCTACGGCGTGCTGCTGCTGCTCGCCTTGATTTTCTTCCCCGGCGGCCTGAGCGCAATCTTTAGCCGAGGCGGGCGCCTGGCTCAGGGAGAAGGAGGGAAGCCATGAGCGATGAGTGGCAGACGGCCCCGCAGGAGGCGGAGGCGCACCAGCCCAGGACCTTGCTGGAGGTGCAGGGGCTGACCGTGCGCTTTGGCGGTCTGGTAGCGGTGGCCGATCTTGATCTGCGGGTTGAGGAGGGCGAAATCTTCGCGCTGGTTGGCCCGAATGGGGCTGGCAAGACGACAGTCCTCAATTGCATCAGTGGCTTCGTCAGGCCGAGCAGCGGCAGCATTCGCCTGGCCGGGCAGGATCTGCTCGCCCTGGGCACAGAGCGCCGGGCGGCCCTCGGGATTGGACGGACCTTTCAAAATGGGCAGCTTTTCAGTAGCATGACAGTCCTGGAAAATCTACTGGTGGGGCGCCATAGCCGGCTACGTGCTGGTCTCTTTCAGAGCCTGCTTCCCATTGGGCCAGCCAGGCGCGAAGAGGCAGCCGCGCGTCAGCGGGCAAGGGAGGTCCTGGCCTGGCTCGGGTTGGAAAGCTACGCCGATCGCCTGGTGGCCACGCTGCCGGCGGGCCTGCAGAAGCTGGTTGGCGTGGCGCGGGCCTTGGCCGGGGAGCCGCGCCTGCTCTTGCTGGATGAGCCAGCGGCGGGCGTGCCTCTGCGTGAAGTAGCGGCCCTGGCCGACCAGCTGCGGCGCTGGAACGCGGAGCTGGGTCTCACCCTGCTGCTGATTGAGCACAACATGGAGGTAGTGCAGGCGGTGGCGCAGCGCATTTGCGTGCTCAACTACGGGCGCAAGCTGGCCGAAGGTGAGCCGGCGACGGTGCTGCGCGAGCCTGCCGTCTTGGAAGCCTACCTCGGGCGCGAGGAGGAGATCGACGCCCGCGAGGAAGGGGAGGTGAGCGACCATGCTGCAGGTTGAGGGCCTGCACGCCGGCTATGGACCGTTGGAAATCCTTCACGGGGTCTCGCTGGAGGTCCCCGCGGGGAGCCTGGTGACGCTGCTCGGGGCCAACGGCGCGGGGAAGACGACCCTGATGCGCACACTACTGGGCCTGCTGCCGGCGCGAGGTGGGCGCATCCTGTTCACCAGCCAGGAGGTGCAGCGCACCAGCGTTGAGCGGCGGGTGCGCCTTGGGCTGGGGCTGGTGCCCGAGGGGCGCGAGTTGTTCCCATCCTTGAGTGTGCGCGAGAATCTTCTCATGGGGGCCTTCACGCGCCGCGGGCGCGCGGCCATTGAGGCCGATATCGAGCGCGTCCTGACCTACTTTCCGCGCCTCAAAGAGCGGCTGGCTTTGCCAGCGGCCAGCCTGAGCGGCGGCGAAAGCCAGATGCTGGCCATCGGACGAGCCTTGATGAGCCGGCCTCGTCTGCTCCTCATCGACGAGCTGTCTCAGGGCCTGGCGCCGGCCATTGTCGAAAGCGTGCTCGCTGTGCTGGTGCGCCTCAACCGCGACGAGGGGCTGACCATCCTGCTGGTCGAGCAGAATGCGCGCAAGGCGCTCAGGGTGGCCGACCTGGCCTATGTGCTGCAGAGCGGCAGTATTGTTCTGCAGGGCCGGCCAGATGAACTGGCAGCCAACCCGGCTATACAGCATCTCTATCTGGGCGGCGAGGCAAAGGCCGAGGCGCCGGGCGAGGAAAGCCTTGATGCGCTCTCCCTGGTGCGCGGGGGCCTGAACAACGAAGCAACAGGAGAGGAGTGAGCAACCAATGGAAGGTTTGACAGGCAAGGTAGCGCTGGTCACAGGCGCCGCCTCGGGTATTGGACTGGCCATTGCGCGTGATCTGGCCGGACATGGCGTGCGTGTGACGCTGTGCGATGTCAACGCCGCCCAGGGGGAGAAGGTGGCGACAACGCTACCACAGGCGCGTTTTGTGGCGGCGGACCTGACGCGCGAGGCCGACATTGAACGCCTCGTAGCAGAGACGCTGGCCGCTGAGGGGCGCATCGATATTCTGGTCAATAATGCTGGCTTCCAGCATGTGGCGCCGCTGGAGCAGTTTCCGGTCGAGAAGTGGCGCCAGATGATCGATCTGATGCTGACAGCTCCCTTTCTGCTGACACGGGCCGTGCTGCCCGGCATGTACGAACGTGGCTGGGGACGGATTGTCAATGTCGCTTCGGTGCATGCCCTGCGAGCCTCGGCTCTCAAGGCAGCCTATGTCAGCGCCAAACATGGTCTGCTGGGGCTGACGCGCGTGACGGCCCTGGAGGGGGCGCCCCACGGCGTCACCTGTAACGCCGTCTGCCCGTCCTATGTGCGCACGCCGCTGGTCGAGGGCCAGATTCCGGCCCTGGCGCGCCAGCATGGTATTCCCGAAGAGCGCGTAGTGGCGGAGGTGATGACGGCGCGCAGCGCGATTCGCCGCCTGCTGGAGCCGGAGGAAGTGGCTCAGTTGGTGAGCTATCTCTGTAGCGAGGCAGCGGCGGGCATCACGGGGAGCGCTCAGGTGATCGACTGCGGCTGGACGGCGCAGTAGTCGGGCCGAAGCGAGACAGGGGCCGTACGTATGCGCCAGGCCACAGTCGATCAGGGCTGTGGCTCTGGCGGATTGGCCTCCTGCCCCCGCTCTGCTGGAGACGAGCCTGCCCGATCGCGGGTGCTGGGCGAGGGGCTGGGCGAGGTGGGAGCCAGACCGTGGGTGATGAATTCCATGAGGGTCTCGAAGACCTGGGGAGGAAGCACCTGCTCGGCGCTCTGATCGCTCTGGCGGGCCGCTGCGCTTGCCTCGACTGCAGGCCCGGCGGTGGCTGATAACTGGGGCCAGACGATCCAGCGCAAGGCAAGGAAGTGGCCGATGCCCATGAGGGCGTAGGCTAGCGTTTCCGCGTCCATCGGGCGGACCTGGCCGGCCTCCATTGCGGCGCGCAGGCCGCGGGCATAGCCCCGACTGATGCTCTGGTAGTACTCCTGTGCGGCTTCAGGGGCGACGCGCTCAGCCTCTTCGACGATGCGATAGATACTGCAATGGGCGGCGGCAAAGCGGAAGAAGGCGATAAAGCCCTGCCGCTCGATCTCTAGACGGTCGGTAAGACCGGCGGTGGCCGCCGCCGAGGCTTCGCGCAGGCGCCGACCCAGGTCCCTGACCAGCTCGACAAAAATATCGCGCTTAGTACGAAAATAGATGTAAAACGTGCCCTGGGCAACGCCGGCGCGCCGCGTGATTTCTGAGATGCTGGCCTCATAGTACCCCAGCTCGCCAAAGACGGCTTCGGCAGCCTCCAGAATGCGTTGACGCGTGATCTCACCTCGCGAGAGAGCTGGGGTGCTCAGGCTCTCTTTCTCTCTGGCCGGGGTGACGCGCTCATTCTCTGGGGCACTGGGCTGAACTTGAGCTGTTTCGTCCATCATGTGCTGTTGACTCTTCCTCCTAGCCATTCTTCTAACGGGCCTCACATGGCCTCCTTTCTCTATGGTCACATACCGGGCGCTTCGTGTCCAGTCCCTGTTATCGCCCCTGGCCGTCGCTCTGTCGCTTCCTTGCTCTGGTGCGGAAATGGCAGCGCTGGGCTGGCGGTGGGATGTCTCCGGGGATCGGGAGCCTGCTGGCACCCTCTGAGCTTGATTTTCGGCCCGGCCTCGGGTACAGTTAGCTACATGATATATGATTCACGTATCATATTTTAGCATATCGGCCAAGAACCTGGGTAGCCGAGTCGCGGCTGGCGCTGGTGCGAGCCGCGAGAGTTCCCTCTGTGAGGAGGTCCTGGATGGAGAAAACCTTTCTTGGTCTGGGCGAATGGCTGGAGCGCCGTGCCCAGCTGACGCCTGAGAAGATTGGCCTGGTCGATGTTGAGAGCGGGGTCCGGCTGAGCTATCGCGCCTTGAACGAGCGGGCGCGAGCGCTGGCGGTGCTGCTCAGCGAGGACTACGGCGTCGGCCCGGGCGAGCGCGTGGCGGTGCTGGCCTACAATGCGCCCGAGTATCTGGATGCCCTCTTCGCTGTGGCTCTGCTCGGGGCTATTCTCGTGCCCCTCAACTGGCGCCTGACGATTCATGAGCTGCTGACGATTATGCGCGATTGCGAGCCGCGCCTGCTCCTGCACGATGAGGAGCACAGTCGGCGGGCCAGCGAGCTGGTGACGGCGCTGACCTCTACCGCTGGATCTGCGGGCCCGGCGCCACGCTTACTCTCCTGGGCGGCCTTTCCAGGGGAGGATCAGCGCCTGGCGGCGCGAGCGCGTCCTTTCGCGAGTGCCGACGGTGAGGAGCCGGTGCTCATTCTCTATACCTCTGGCACCACGGGCGTGCCCAAGGGGGCGATGCTCTCGCATCGCATGATTACCTGGAATGCCATCAATACGCAAATCAGCTGGGGACTGCGCGATGACGATATCACGCCGACCTTTGCCCCCTTCTTTCATGCTGGCGGCCTGAATGTGTTGACGACGCCGCTCTATCACTGCGGCGGCACGGTGGTTCTGCTGCGCTCCTCTGATCCAGCTTTGATCTTGCGCACGATCGAGGCCGAGCGCTGCACGGTGGTCTTTGCTGTGCCGACCGTCTTTCAATCGATGCTAGAGCACCCGGCTTTTGCTACCACGGACCTGTCATCGCTACGCTTCTGTGTGACGGGCGGCTCTTCGTGTCCGCTGCCGGTGATTCGGGGCTATGGGGAGCGCGGTGTCCTGCTGCGCCAGGGCTATGGTCTGACCGAAGTTGGCGTCAACTGTTTCAGTCTGGCGCCCGAGGATGCCCTGCGCAAGGCCGGCTCGGTGGGGCGCCCGGTCTTCCATTCGCGGGCGCGTATTGTCGACGAGCGCGATCAGGATGTGGCGCCCGGCGAGGTGGGGGAGCTGGTGCTGGCGGGGCCACATGTCTGCTCAGGCTACTGGCGGCGCCCGGCGGAGACGGCGGAGGCGGCGCGCGGTGGCTGGTGGCATACCGGCGATCTGGCGCGCTGCGATGAAGAGGGCTACTACTACATTGTAGGGCGCAAGAAGGACCTCTTCATTTCGGGCGGAGAGAATGTCTATCCTGCTGAGGTGGAGGCCGTGCTGCTCTCCCATCCGGGCGTGGCTGAGGCGGCAGTGATCGGCAGACCCGACCTGCGCTGGGGCGAGGTGGGCCTGGCGATTGTGGTGCCGCGCGCGCCCGGCGTCCTGCGTCCTGAAGAGCTGCTGGCCTTCTGTGGTGAGCGCCTGGCCCGCTACAAGATTCCCAAGCAGATCATCTTTGCCGAGGCCCTGCCGCGCAATGCGATGGGCAAGGTACTCAAGGCAGAGCTGCGGGCGCGCTATGTGCAGGAAGGAGAACAGTAAGGTTCCCAAGCAGCGGGCAGGTCTGAGGCTGGCTCGCCGGCTGTCTGGCTCAGCCGGGCAGGCCGGGCCCGAGGCGGGGCTTCGTCAGGAAGGAGCTGACGGGGCAGAGCCCGTTTCCGGCTGCCGGCCCCAGGCCGTTAGCACGGTCCAGAGGCCGCAGAAATCTTCTTGCTGCATGTCAGCGATGGCCTGCTGGTAGAGACGGCTTAGCTCGGCCTCGCTGGCCAACCCTAGCTTGAGGTAGAAGGAGCGACCCAGCTCCAGGGTCATGATGGCATCCTGGAAGACGCTCTCATGGGCCGGAGTACCATAGGACCAGTCGATGGCGCTGGCTCGCAATCGCACGTCCTGGAAGCCGGCCCGGCGCAGAAGAGGTGCCAGCATGGGGGTCATGCCGCCGTGTCGGCCATCGGCTGAGAAGCTCTGGCCGGCCTGTTTGAGACCCGCTGTGGCCAGGGCCATGAGCTGCTCGAAGGCCAGGCTATTGGTGAGCGGTCCCTCGGTCTCGGTCAGGCGAATGGTGCCACCGGGCTTGAGTAGACGTCGGCACTCAGCCAGCAGGCGCGGCCAGGATGCCGGCAGCATGAAGCTGGCCATGAAGCGCCCATTAATGAGATCGAAGCTGGCGTTGGGGAAGGCCAGCGCCTCCATGATGTTCATGCTCTGAAAGCGCACGTTGCTCAGGCCGCGCTCCCTGGCGCGGGCGGTGGCTCGCTCGACGGCCCGCGCGCTGAGATCGATGCCTACCACCTCAACGGCGGGAAAGGCGGCGGCGACCCCAATGGCCCAGCCGCCGGGGCCACAGGCCAGATCAAGCACGCGCCCGCCAGCCGGTAGGGTTTGCCCTTCTTCTGGCAGGAGGCCCCCCATGCCGGCGGTAATCAGTTGATCCTGATGAGCCAGACGGTTCAGCTCGGCATCATCCTCGGCATTGAATGGGTAAGTGGCGCCGGGAACTGGCTCCCGCTCGGGGGCTGACTGTGGCTGGCTGCTCGCTGCTCTGTTGACCAGAGACTGCCTCTGGGCTTCGTGCTCGCTCATGAGATCGTTGCTCCTTCCTGGTGAGCATGTTGGAAGAGGCGGCAGTACGCGGCTTCGCTCTTGGAGAGCGACAGCGCTGCACAGGCAGGGCTTGAGCTTCTTCTTGCGGCAGGGGTGAAAGTCTCTTTTCTCCTTTTCACTGCCTGCAACTATCCTGGACATTCTGCTAATACCTGGTGCGTCATAGACGTACAGTATCAGCATAGCATCGGTAACGCTGTAGTGCAAGGGAGCGACATAAGCAGGACGGATAAAACAGAGCAAAAGGTATGCTTGTCTTAGTAAGACTTGAGCAAGAGAACGAGTAAGAAGGGCGCCCCAGGTGATGGCGGCGGTGCTATAATAGCAAAGGACTTCTCCCGTGTGATAGGTGAAGAAAGGAGGCACCGGACGTGAGCGAAGCAGCAGAGAGCGGCGAGAAGCGGCGTCGCGTCCTGGTGCCCGTTCGTGAGCGGGCCTTGCGCGTCGAAGACCTGATCGTCATCGACGGTCATCGAACGCAGCGTCGCGTGCTGGCCGAGCGCTTGCAGGCGGGTGGCTATCGGCTGCAGCACACGCCCCACTTTCTCATGGCGGAGCGCACCGAGGAGCCGCGGCGCCTGTTAGTGCACTTTTTCTCACTTCAGGAGCTGGATGCCGATCTTGGGACCTACTTTCTCGAAGAGCTGCGCCCTGCTGGCTGGCTGACGACTCCTGCTGACCTGGCTCAGCTCTTTGCTGGAGTCATTGGTTCCTGTTCCCCGCGTGATCCGGCTCTGGCCTGGCGACGCTACGGCGAAAATACCCTCCAGCGCTACCGTCTTCTCCTGCAGAGCGCTCAGCCGCAGGCGCTGCCTCAACCAGCCTCACCTGTGGCCGTCTTCTCCAGCCTCTATCGTCGTGTCGCTGCCCTCGTCAGGCGAGAGCCTGCCACTGCCGCTGGCACCCTGCTCGATGCTGGCTGCTCCTTTGGTTTTCTGCCTTTGCTGCTCGCCGAGGTCTGTCCCGAGTTGAGGGAGATCGTCGGTCTCGATCTGCGTCCCGACGCCTTTCTCGTCGCCCGTCAGCTAGCTGCTGAGCGCGGTTGGTCGCAGGTGCGCTTTGTGCAGGCCGACCTGCGGGTCGCCGGCGAGCTGGCCCCTCTTGGGAGGTTCGACACGGTTGTGGCCCTGCACGTTCTGGAGCACTTCAGTCCCGAGGAAGGTGAGCAGGTCCTGAACAACCTGCTGGCGGCCACCAGGCGTCTCCTGGTGATCGCCGTCCCCTACGAAGAGCGACCTGAGACCGTCTACGGGCATCTGCGGGTCTTCTCGCCAGCCACCCTGGAGGCGCTGGGGAAGCGCTGCCTGGAGCGCTGGGGAGGGCAGGGGGGACGCTACTGGTGTGAGGACTGTGCGGGCGGCCTGCTCGTGGTCGTGCGCGGCCAGGACAAGACAGAAGCGCAGAGCGCTGCTGTGACGACGTCAGGGGCTACGGCAAAGGCTTGAGGCACCTGCGGCATGGCTGTCAGGCGCGAGCCTTCTCCGCGCTGCCCGGCCTCAGCGGCAGAGGCTGACGCTGTTGACAAGGGGAGTGCCTGCCTTTTACAATACTTTTCAAGGTTGCACGTTGGTGCAAAGATCGGCGTTTGTGCCGAAACGGGCGTGCGAACGATCTCTGTTGCTCAGGGAAAGGGCACAACGGTATGACTCAGGAAAGCGATGACATTTATCTCCTGACCGAGGTGGCCAGCCTCTACTATGAAGAGAACTACACGCAGGAGCAGATAGCCAAAATGATCGGCATCTCGCGCTCCGGCGTTTCCCGCTTGCTGAGCCGCTCACGGGAGCTGGGTCTGGTTGACATTCATGTCCATCAGGTGCTGCGCACCTCCGCCGCCCTGCAAGAGGAGCTGATGGCGCGCTTTGGTCTGCAGGATGCGCAGGTGCTGGAGGCAGCGGAAGCGGAAGGGGTGGCGCTGGACCGCGTTGGGGCGCTGGCGGCGCGCTACGTTGACCGGCGCATCCAGGAATCGCACGCAGAGGGGAAGCGGCCCATTCGCACGGTCGGCATTTCATGGGGAACCTCAATGCTGGAGATGCTCAAAGCATTGCGTCCCCGGCGGCGCCTGCCGCTCAATGTCATCCAGCTCATGGGCAGCGTCGACACCTCCGCCCGGCCCGACATCGATGGACCGGAGATCGCCCGTCGCCTGGCGGATGCCTACGGTGGGCGCTGTTACTATCTGCATGCGCCCCTGCTGGTGGCCGATGCCACGGTGCGCGAGGGTCTGCTCAAGGAGCGCAGTCTGCGCCGCTCGTTCCAGATGATGGAGCAGATGGACATGGCGCTGGTGGGCATCGGTGGCGCACGCCCGGAGGCCTCTGGTCTCTTCCGCGCTGGCTACCTGGATGAGGAAGAGCTGCAGGTGATTCGCAGTCAGGGAGCCGTCGGCGATATCTGCGGCTGCTACTTTGATATTGAGGGCCGCCTCTGCGCCCAGGAGCTGCTTTGTCGTACAGTAACGGTCTCGTTTGAGACATTGCGCAAGGTCCCGCTGGTCATCGCCGTAGCGGCGGGCGCAGCCAAGAAAGAGGCCATGTTTGGAGCCTTGCGGACCGGCGTGGTCAAAGTGCTGATCACTGATGAACCGGGGGCGCGGGCCCTGCTGCAACTTGCCTCTAGCCAGGAGCTGGCTCAGCTCCCCGGCTAAGCCAGGTGCCGGACTGCGGAGAAAAACCAGGGGACGGGGCCACGCCGTCGAGCGCGGCGGGTGGGTGCCAGACCCGCACCGTACTCGATCAGCCTGTCGTCCGTCCCCTCCTCCGTTCAGAGTACCGCTCTGTCTCCTCCTATGAAGAGGGGGGCAGAGCTTCCTCGGCAAAGTCGCGCTCGATCAGGTCGACCAGGGCCGCGACGGCCTGTTGCTCGTCTTCGCCTTCGGCGGTGATCTCCACCTCGGTGTTCTTCCCCACGGCCAGCGTCAGAATCAAGACCAGGCTCTTGGCGTTGACGCTCTTGCCTTTGCTGCTGATGGTGATCTTGCTCTTGAACTGATTGGCCAGCCTGACGAATTGCGCTGCAGGGCGGGCGTGCAGGCCAACCTCATTGCGCACAATGGTTTTTGCTTGCTGCATGCACCTCTCTCCTTCAGTCGATGGTAGAGCACTCTGCTCCAGAGGACAGTGTACCATCTCCGCCGCTCTCTGTCGCCTCGCTGGGGCCAGCGCCGGAGCAACCAGCGAGCGGCCCATGCCGTGGGCACCGATGAGGGCCGTTCACCCCGCCTGCTGGCGGATGAAGGCCCGGTACCGGTGCCCACTCCTGTTGCTGAACGGGGGGAGTGACCAGCTGGTACCTCTGTTCCGTCCGCTCGCCAAGAGCGCCGCCGCGCCTTCGACAAAGACTCCTGGACCAGCCAGACCGCAGCTGCGCTTAGAGCAGTAGATAGGGATTTTCAAGCAGCTGCTTGCAGCGCTGCAGGAAGCGGCTACCCGTGGCCCCATCGAGGACGCGGTGGTCGGCGGAGAGCGAGACCTTCATCACGGGACGGATCTCCAGATGGGCCGTTGGCTCGGCTGGGCCGTCCTTGCGCTCTTCGACGACCACGCCGCGCCGCGTCACCTTGCCGACGGCGAGGATAGCGCTCTGGCCCGGGGGAATGATGGCGTGGAAGGTATCAATGCCGTACATGCCCAGGTTAGAGATGGTGAAGGTGGCTCCGCTAAGGTCGTCGGGCGAGAGCTTGCCGGCGCGCGCTCCCTCAACAAGACGGCGCAGATTGCGGGCCAGTTCTGGCAGGCTCTGGCGGTCGGCGTGACGGATAACGGGCGTCAGCAGTGACTGGCCGGTATCGACGGCCACGCCAATGTGAACCGCGCGCCAGCGGCGAATAACCTCCTTGCCTGGGCCGAGACTATCGTCGAGCGTGGCATTGACCTCGGGAGAGGCGCGCAGGGCGGCAGCCACGGCGCGGATGATGATGGCTGTTAGCGAAGGGACCTCGTCGCCCTGGGCCGAGAGGCTGGCGGCCAGGTGCTGGCGACAGCGCTCGGCCTCGCTCATATCGATCTCCAGGTCGAGATAGATATGGGGCATGGTAGTGACGCTGGCCAGCATGCGCTGCCCGATGAGGCGCCGCGCCGGCGAGAGAGGAATGACCTCGGCCTCCTCGCTCTCTGCCGAAGTGACCACAGGCGTGGGCGCTGCAGAAGCCTGTGGCCGGGTTGACGTTGCAGCCACGCTGGCCGTGGCCCCATCGACCAGGGTACTCTGGACCGCCTCCTGCTGCTGGCGGAGCGCCAGAGCTGTCTCGACGTCGGCGCGCGTCACCTTCTCGCCCCTCTTCTGCACGGCCAGGGCGGCCAGATCCAGCTGATGGTCGCGAGCCATCTTGCGCGCCAGAGGGGTGGCCCGCACGTCTGGGCGCTCTGCAGTCGCAGGCGCCGACTGACTCGCCATGAAGGCCAGGACATCGTCACGCGTCAGTGGAGGCTCAAAACCAGCCGCTACCACGGCACGCAAATCAATGGCGTGCAAGGCCGCCTCGCGTTTGGCCGCCGGCGTACTCGCAATGCGGGCGTCCTCCGAAGCGGCCTCTTGTCCGCTGGATGGGGTAGAGGCAGCCGTGGGAGGTGGAACTGCGACAGTTGTAGGGGTGGAAGAGGAAGAAGGAGAGCTCTCGCGCTGGGCGGCGGCCAGGGCCGAAGCAGCAGCCGAGGTGGCAGCGGCAGCAGCGGCAGCCGGATCGCGGCCCTCGGCCAGCAAGAGGGCCAGGGGGGCGCCTACCTCCAGGGTTTCCCCTTCGCCGGCCAGAATTTGCAGAAGCTGGCCCGTGCAGGGAGCTTCGACCTCCAGATTGACCTTATCGGTCATTACCTCGACCAACGGCTCCCCTTTCTCGAAGCGCGCACCCTCGCTGAGAAGCCAGCGCACTACCGTGCCTTCGGTCATCGTCATGCCCAGCTTGGGCATTGTCAGCGTACGTTGCTCGTGCTGCGTCTGCATCGCGCCGTCACCTCTGCCTTGTCTGATTACCTGGGATCGCCTGGCGGCTGGGCTGGACCAGCTCACAGCGGCCTCCGCTGCAGCAGGCGCCTGGCGGCCTGATAGATATCCTCTTCCTGGGGAGTGGCGCGCCGCTCCAGCGTACGGTTATAAGGAATCGGCGTCTCGGCCCCGCCCAGGCGCAGAATGGGAGCATCGAGATAATAGAAGGCCTCACTCGCGGCGATGCGGGCCGCGATCTCGCCGCCGAAACCGCCGGTCAGCACGGCCTCATGGACGATCAGAACGCGCCCGGTCTTGCGCGCCGACGCGATCAGGGTCTCCTCGTCCAGCGGGCGCAGCGTGCGCGGATCGACCACCTCGGCCTCGATGCCCTCCTCGGCCAGGCGCTCGGCCACGGCCAGAGCGCGCGGCACCATAATCGAGAGGGCGATGATCGTCAAATCCTTGCCGGGGCGTTTCACCTCGGCTTGCCCGATGGGGACTGTCCATTCGCCACGAGGCACGGGCCCTTTATAGCGATAGAGCAGCTTGTGTTCGAGGAAGATCACCGGATTGGGGTCGCGGATGGCCGAGAGCAGCAGCCCCTTGACGTCGGCGGGCGTCGAAGGCAGCACCACCTTGAGGCCGGGCACATGGGCAAACCAGGCTTCCAGGCTCTGCGAGTGCTGAGCTGCCGCGCCGGTGCCCGAGCCGAGCGGGGCGCGGAAGACCACCGGCACCTGTGCCTTGCCGCCGAACATAAAGCGCAATTTGGCACCCTGGTTGACGATCTGGTCCATGCCGATGGCCATGAAATCGCTGAACTGGAATTCGGCTACCGGGCGCATGCCAGTGAGGGCGGCCCCGATGGCACAGCCGGCCAGAGCCGCCTCCGAGATCGGCGTGTCGCGCACGCGCTCCTCACCAAACTCATCAATGAGGCCGTAGGTCACGCCGAAGGCCCCGCCGTAGATACCGATATCCTCGCCCATGAGGAAGACGCGCGGATCGCGGCGCATCTCCTCGCGCAGGGCCTCACGGATCGCCTCAGCATAGGTCATCTCCTGGACCTGGCTCTGGGCCGCTTCTGCTTGCTGGGGCGCGCCGGTGGCGACGGTTGTCGGGAGAGAAGAAGGACCGCTCATGCGTACACTCCTTCCAGGAGAGAGTCGGGATCGGGTTCGGGGCTGGCCAGGGCGAACTGATAGGCTTCCTCGATAGCCTGGTAGGCCGCGGCTTCCTCGCGCTCGATCTCTTCTTGAGTCATCAGGCTGTGCTCGCGCAGATAGGCAGTCAGCCGCTTGATGGGATCACGCTCCTGCCAGGCGCGGATCTCATCGCGCGTGCGGTAGCGGTTCTGATCGCTCTTGGAGTGGCCTTTGTAACGGTAGGTGACGGCCTCGATCAGGGTCGGACCCTGGCCGGCGCGGGCACGGGCAGCGGCGCGCGCGACGGCTTCGTAGACGGCGAAGACATCGTTGCCATCGACGCGCTCGCCGGGGATGCCGTAGGCCACAGCGCGCTGAGCAATGGTCTCGCAGCGCATGGCCTTCCGCACGGACATCGACATGCCGTACTGGTTATTCTCGCAGAGGAAGATCACGGGCAGGTCCCAGATAGCGGCCAGGTTGATCGACTCGTGAAAGGTGCCTTCGTTGGCAGCGCCATCGCCAAAGAAGCAGAGACAGACGCGGTCAAGACCCTGCATCTTGATGCTGAGGCCGACGCCGGTCGCAATGGGAATGCCGCCACCGACCACGCCGTTGGCTCCAAGGTTACCGGAGGCCACGTCGGCGATGTGCATCGAACCGCCGCGCCCGCGGCAGTAACCGGTCTCCTTGCCAAGCAGCTCGGCCATCATCAGCTTGAGGTCTGCCCCTTTGCTGATGCAATGGCCGTGACCGCGGTGGGTGCTGGTGATATAGTCATCGGGCCGCAGGGCCTGTAAAGCCCCGGCGGCGGTGGCCTCTTCTCCGATGGAAAGATGGGTCGTGCCGTGGACCTCGCCGCGCATGAAGAGTTCGTCCACCTTCTCTTCGAAGGCGCGAATGCGGTACATGGTCTGCAGCAGGCTGCGCATCTGCTCGGGGGAGAGGGCGGGAACCGCTTCAGACATAGCTGGCGTCTCCTGCTGTGTTGCACAAATATTCAAAGATGCACACATATTCAATGTACCATGAGAGGGAGAGCCTGTCAATAGGCGGGGCAGGAGGCCGCGTGCTTCTCTCCAAACCGAGTTTTTATAGAGAGAGCATGACCAAGATGCTCTGGGAGAGCTTTCACTATGAGGCTATTTTCTCTGCTAAGGAAGCGCTGAGTGAAAGGCGGCATTGCCGGGAGACCGGGGTCCTGCTGGGAGAGGAGTGCTGGCCTGTCGCCAGCAGGACCGGTCTCTTGCTACCCCTCGTTCACGGCGATCTGCAGCATGCTTTGCAGGCAGGCACTGATCTCCTGGGGCGTCTGCAGGGAGATAAGGCGTGCGTAGAAACCAGGTTGCTGCAGAGCGCAGGTCACGGCCTGGAGGAAAGCCAGCTGTGTATCGCCCGAAGTCAGCACAGGGAAAATAGCCAGCTGGCAGAGATGCTGCCGTGTGGGGTCATCCATTGCCTGAAAAGGCAGGGCCTCGCTGAGCAGAGCCACGACCAGCGCTGGACGCAAGACGTGCTCGAAGTCGACGTGGGGCAGGGCCACGGCGAAATCGCCGAAGTCCAGTCCTGTTGGATACTGCCGCTCGCGCTCCTGGACGCCCTGCAGATAGCTCGGGCGCACCTGGCCGCGTCGCAGCAGCTCCTCATGCACACGGGCAAACAGCTCCTCCTTGCTCCTGACCGTCAGGCCCCACAAGACCAGCACTGGCATCGTGACCCCGTTGAGCGTCAGCTCTAGCTCGATCGGTTCCATTGCCTGAGCAATACTCTCTCCTCGCGTAGTCGATCGCTTCCTTTCTTCTCCTGTCTATCACCTGGTTAGCCGGGCGGCTTGGCCCACTGACCAGGCTCTCAACGCCGCGCGCGATTGGTGGCGCTGGCGGGTCGGAGGCGTCGCACTGGCGGGTGTGGCTGACGCGGCGCTGCCGACCGAGGCGCCAGGCGAGCCAGCAAACGGGCCAGGCCCTCTGTAGTAAAGCCCACTTCAGCGCGCAGGGCCTCGGGAGTGGCTCGCCGTATCCAGAGGCCGTGGTGCGTTGGCATAAAGCGCACGCGCGCCGCCGCCTCCTGCCAGCGCGGCTCTAAAGCCTGCAGGAGTTGCTGAGGCGTCTCCGGCTGAGCGGGATCGTAGGCCGGTAGCAGCTCCTGCACCCACCGCCGCAGCTGCTGGCGCAGGCGGATCACTCCCCGCAGGCCCCAGCAGACCACGCCCATCCAGACCAGTAAGAGCAGGCCGATCGGCAAAGAATGCGTCAAATAGGCGCTTTCCAGAGCGCGCCCCAGAGGTCCCATCAAATAGTCGACCAGCACGCCGATCATCGTTGGCTCCCTTTCTTCTGCTTACTCTCCATCCTTTGCCGCGCTGGTGGCGCAGCCAGGCTCAGCACAAGGCCAGGCGGGCGAAGCGCCCAGGCTAGGCTCGAACCCTGATGAACCGGAGCGGGCCGCCCGCTGGCCATTGATTTACCCTTGCTGTCCCGACAGCCTGGCGCTGTGCCTAGCCCTGGCCAGCGATCGCCTGGCCGCCAGCGCCCTCGGCCTCGCCCTCCATTGTCTCCGCAGCGGCCTCCTCGCGCACATAAAGCGCCTTATCATCGATGCCCGGCACATGCGAGCGGCAATAGAGAAAGTAGGCGATATAGCAGGCTACCGTAAAGGCCACCCACAGCGCCGACCAGGCCAGAAAGACCGGCCCGTAGGAACCGACCTCGTTCAGGGCGAAGAAGAAGACCAGGGCGAACGAGATCAAATGCGCGCCCGAGTCGAGGCTAGAGATCGAGATCGCCCCTTTGGGGATAGCAAAGTGAGCGCCTTTGGCCAACACCACCGTCATCGGGGCCAGGAAGGTGCTCACCGACAGAATGCCGGCCATAAAAATCGTGGCGATGATCACCCCACGGATCACGTTGCCGCGCGACCAGGTCGTGGCCCAGATGACCAGGAAGGGCAGCACCGCCAGATCGGTGAAGGGCAGCACATGATTCAGGCCAAGGAAGCTGAGGACGATCGCCAGGATGAGCGTAATGGGCACCATCAGCAGCGCGACCGTCATATTGTTAGCAAAGCCGATCACAATAGCGGCGTCCAGGCCGATGTAGAGTTCCCGACCCGGGAAGCGCTGGCTGATAAACGTCTGCGCGCCCTCTGAGAGGGGAACCAGGCCCTCCATCAGGATAGCCACCATGCGCGGCAGGACCAGCATCACGGCGCCCAGCGTAATACCGGTCGTCAGGATCTTGGCGAAGGAGCCGCCGAAGTCGCTGCCCAGGCCCGGGAAATAGGCCAGGAGACCGATGAGCAGGCCCAGGACCAGGCCGATGATCATCGGCTCGCCGATGATGCCGAAGCGCTCCTGAATGGTGCCCGTATCGGCGTGCAGCTTATTGAGACCGGGAATGCGGTCCAGCAGCTTGTTGAGAACCCAGCCGACCGGGGACCAGTCGACGGTACTGCTGTGCGGCAACGAGATACCGGGCAGGCCGTAGTAGTCCTGAACGATGGGCGCTGAGAGATCGGCCAGCTTGAGGATGAATAGCTCGGTGAGCAGAGCCAGCGCCAGAGCGATGAAGAAATTCCCGGTGATAACGTAGACGAAGGCGGCGGTAAAGATGAAGTGCCAGTAGTTCCACATGTCGATGTCGAGCGTCTTGACGAAGCGCACGACGATCAACAGGAGGTTGAGCAGGATGCCCAGAATGAAAACCCAGGGAACGACGGAGACGGTGCCAAAGGAGATAGCGGCGGCCACCGGCCAGCCAACGTCGATCACGTCGAGATGAATGCCGAGATTGTTGACCATCGCCTGCGCCGCCGGCCCCAGGGTGTTGACGAGCAGGCCGATGACGAGGTTGATGGCGATGAAGCCAACGCCGATAGTAATAGCGGCCCGCAGCGAGCGCCCAAGCGGCATGCGAAAGATCATGCACAGAATGAAGATGATGATGGGCATCATAACGCTGGGGCCGAGATTCAAGATATAGTTGATAACGGTCATAACAGCGGACATGGCTGGTTCCTCCTACCCGTGTGAGGATCAAAAACCGACCTCTGCGTACATCTGTCCTCGCGCTCGCGATGTACGCCTGTTCGCTTACTTTGCGTTGATCGCCGGCTGTAGCTGCCGTTTTGCCTGCCTATCCTCTACGCACTTGCCAGGGGCCTTCCTTGTTGGAGCATCTTAGCTCAGCTGGCGCTGAGGGTCTTGAGATAGGCGGCAATCTCGTCGGCGAGCTGCTCGGCGCCCACGCCGCTGATGAGTGGCAGGCCATTAAAGACCTTGATGGGCACCTTAACGGCGACCTGGGTTGTCGAGACGATAGCGTGTGGTCGGAAGGTGGAGACTTTGCCGGCGACTTCGGCGGCTTTACACGAGGTGGTCGTAACACTGAGGCCGCGGCTCTTGAGCAGGCGCTTGAGTTTATCGGCGGCCAGGGTCGAGGTGGCGATCCCGGTACCGCAACTGACGAGGATGCGTAGATCGGACATGGGCGGAAAAACCTCCTGGCAACTGGTCACAGCTCTGTGTAGTGCCCCCTGGCTTGCTTGCCTACTACCACGTAGGAAAAGCGAGAGGGCGACGACTCTGCCTTGAATGGATCAGGCGAGAAGGCTGATGCCTCGTCTGGCCTTGCCCCGCGAAATCGCAAGGGGCCAGCTACTCCTCTTCTCTTTTTCTCCCCTCCTTTCAGGGGGCGCATCTGTTGTTAATAAAATAGTCCATCGATCGATCTGTAAAGTTGCGCCCCTACTATAAACTGCTCCATTCCGGTTGTTTCTATGGTACCTGATGGTGACGACCGTTGTCAACCCTTGTGCATAGGTGGACAATTGTTCACTGTCGCTCTCCCGGGCAAGGAAATGCCGCTTGTGCGCGCTGGAGGGCTGAGTAGTGGCCAGGGTGAGGTGTTTCGCGGGGCAACGACTGGGCGGTTTTCCCTATGCCGCCCGCTTGACATTCGCCAGAGGGCAAGGTATACTATGCACAAAATATCGAATGTGCACAAAGGTGAAACGGTGTTCGACCAGCGGAGTGCAGCGAGGCACGTTGTGGCCGTTGTCCTGGCGGCAGGTCAGGGCAGGCGCATGGGGCTGCCGATCAACAAGATTTTCCTGCCGATTCACGGCAAGCCGGTCATCATCTACACGCTGGAAGCCTTTGAGCGCTGTCCAGTGATTGACGAAGTCATGCTCGTTGCTGCCGCTGGCGAGGAGGAGCAGCTTGCCAAGCTGACGCAAGCGGCTCACTGTCAGAAAGTCAGGCGCATCGTCCAGGGTGGTCCGACGCGGCACGCCTCTGAGCAATGTGCGCTGGAGGCTCTGCGCCCGCGCATCGAAAGCGGCGAGATCGACCTGATTCTGATCCACGATGGAGCCCGTCCCTTTGTGCTCCCCGAGCGCATCCAGCAGCTTGTCGAGACGGCGCATGCCTGTGGTGGGGCCATTCTGGCCATGCCGCTGCAGGAGGAGGAGCTGATCGTCGAGGTTGACGAGCAGCAGGCTATCTGTCGCCGCTTCGCCGGTCAGCGGGCCTGGCGGGCCCAGACGCCCCAGGCTTTCCGCGCTGCCTGGTTGCTGGCGGCCTACGATCGGGCGCGCCAGGACCAGTTTGAGGGGACTGACACGGCGGCCTCTCTGGAGCGCCTTGGCTATCCGGTGGCCGTTGTCGAAAGCGATCAGAGTAATCTGAAGATCACCACTGCTTACGACCTGTTACAGGCCGAGCGGCTCTGTCGCCATCGCGGCCTCTAGGTGGGTCAAGTCTGGCGCTGCTGCCAGGGAAGGAGGGGGCGCCCTGCGGAAGGGGCTTCAGGTTCTGGTCTATTACCTATTTCTTGAGCGTTGAGTCGTCCATCTATCTGTTTACGTCGCTGAACTTCGCCTTGCTGGCAATGCGTGATGGAGGGCAGGCCCTGGCCGGGTGAGCTGGGCTGGGCTGGGCTGGCGAGAGCGCCTTGAGCGGCTGCTCCTGCCTGAG
>NZ_JADGIA010000258.1 GCF_019683635.1 Thermogemmatispora sp.
CCTCATGACCCACAAGCTGAACGCCGATGCCGTATTCACGCGCCGCCTCCACTGCCCCCTGCACTGTGGCCCCGGGAGCGTAATCCCCCCCCATTGCGTCGAGCGCGACGCGTACTTTCGCCTCCATAGCCTTGCTCTCCTCTTGCCCTCAGTCTGCTCTTGCTCTCGTAGCTCTTGTTGCCCTTGCCGCCCTTGGAATCGGGATTGTCACCTTCACGGCTCGCCGATGGTCTTGCGCACCAGCTCGACTAGCTCATCCAGGTTAAAGGGCTTCGAGACAATCTCTACGACGCCAGCGTCGCGGAAGGTCTGTTCTTCGTGGGCCACATTGGGGTAGGCCGTCACGATGATCACGGGAATCTTCTTCTCCAGCCACATCTCCATCAGCTTCAGTTCATCCCGTCCGTCCAGATAGGGCATCATGATATCGAGCAGGATCAGATCGGGATCATGCTCGCGTACGGCGTCGTAGAAGCGTAGGCTCTGCGTCGTCATGTGGGTCTCATAACCCTCGTCGGCGAGCGCCTCGGTCAGGAGATCGGCGATGGTGGGGTCGTCATCCATAATCAAGATCTTTTTGGCCATGTGACCAACAGCCCCCTCGTCTCTCGTCTCGTGAATACAGTAACTACAGGCTCCTTTGTACTACGATCAATCTCAAGCTCTCGCCCTCGGCAGAGGGCAAACCGCTCGCTTGGGGAGCGGTCGTGAGCACTTCTCGACCGCTGGCGTGGCGACCTCATTCGCACCCGATGCCATCGGGGCGCAACTGCTGGCTGGGACCTGACCGGCGGAGCGCCACAGAACTGGTCGGTCGACTTCCGCGGTGGCCTCTCTGCCGTGCCAGCTCCGGCTCAAGGCCGCACAAGACCTGTCTCACTCAGCTCGCCCGAAGCGGCCCTCGCCTTGAGCAAGCTACCCGGCTCAGCGGCTGGTACCTTTGACTTTGTCTGAGTGGACTGGGTGGTAGATGCTCGTATAATTATAGCACTCTGCCACTGTCTTTAGACGTGCCAGCGTGGGTTTTTGCTCAAGCAGTAGGACCTTCTGTCTGGCGGCGCCCTGGTTTTGCTCTCCGGCTGGAGCGGCCCATCGGGCGCTTATCTCTCCCCTTCCTTTCCTCTCCTCTTCAGGGAAGCAGCGCTTCCAGGGCACTGCCACTTTGAGCCATCAGCTCCTGCGTCTCGGTGAGAGTGGCCAGCAGCAGGCGGTAGCGCTCATACTCGGCGGGGGTCAGCTCCTGCCCGAGGTGCTCCTGCAGCCAGCGCGCGCAGATCTGGTAATGTCCAATGCGGAAACGCCAGCACTCGGGCGGCAGGCCCTCCAGGGCCTGGTGAGTGTTTACCCAGAGGCGCCCATCTGCGGTATAGTGCACGAATTCGATCCGCAGGCGGGTGGCCTGAGCGGGAGGCAAGACGTAGGCTGAAGGGCGGGGGAGGCTGGTCTGCAGGTGCAGTTTGAGTAGACGACTTCCGATGCGATAGAGCAGACGGAAACTGGTGCGATGCGCTGGCAGAGGGCAGCGCGGGAAGTCGCTGCTGAGCTGCTCGCCGTAGCGCTGGCGGTAGATGGGCGCATGGAGAATAGCATAGAGGTAGGCCAGGACAGCCTCCGGCCCGAAGCTGGTGAGCAGATCACCACTCCCCCAGGGCACGAAGCGCAGGTTAAGGCGCCTCGCAAGAGCGGTAATGAAGGAGGGGGCTAGATTAGGACGCACCGCTCCCGCATCCTCGAACAGATAGAGGGGAAAGACGTAGGCGCACTCGCGGGTCGCGGTGGAGAGCAGGCACATATCAGTAAGGGCGCTGCTGACGAAGACGTGTTGGAAGCTGTCTTGACTCAGCTGGCGCGTTGTAACGAGCAGGATATTGGGTCGCAGGGCGTGGCGCATCAGCGCAAAGCGGTGGTCGCCGGCCTCGATAGCGGGAGGCCAGTAGGCGATGCGGCGCGTGTCGAAGGGGCGATAGGCGTAGTCGCGGTAGATCTGCTGAGGTGGCAGTTCGCTGAGCTGGCGCAGGAGCCGGGCCTTGTGCTGCGGCGTACCGCGGCGTCTATCGCCGGTGGTTGCTCTCGTTCCGTAGACCTCTTCCTCCTGGCTGTGTTTGGCCAGATAGGCAGCAATTTGTCGGGCGATGGCCTCGTCGGAGGGACCGACCAGCACGGCGTCGAGGTGGGTTTTGATCCCTGTGCTGTAGACTGGAAAGATTTCCGGCAAGGCCGCATACTGTTCCCATTCGGCCTGATGAGCCAGGGTGCGCGGCACGAAGAAGTAGAGATGGGGCTGCGGCTGCAGGCGCTGCCAGGGGGTGCTCTCCAGGTCCATTCCTGCCAGCCGGGCGTATTTCTCGCCGCGCCTGCCGCGCAGGGCCGCATAGTGGACGATCGCTTGCCTGGGAGCGGTCCGTGCGCTGCAAGCGGGGGTCCGGCGCCTGACAAAAAGACCGATGGCTACGCCCTGGCGGATAGGGAAAACGTTCTCGTCGGGTTCTTTCCTCTCGGCAGGGGTTGCTCGCTGGCTGTTGCCATGCAGGTCAAGCAGGTAAATTTCATCAAAACTGGCGAGCAGGCTTTCTCGCATGCGGCGGTGGGTCAGGCCGTCAAGATAGGTGTGGCTGGTAATAAAGGCCAGCAAACCGCAGTCCGCTTGCTCGATATACCACTGGCCGCAGCGAATAAACTTGATGAAGTCATCGTCCAGGTTCAGCTTGCGTTCGCCCAGATCACGCTTGTAATCCTGAAGGAGAAGGCGTAGCCAGGGGTAACGAATGGGACGCCCGAAGTTGCCATAGGGAGGGTTGCCAATGAGCACGGGCAGGCCCGTACTGGTCGGTTCCCGGACCAGCCAGAGCAGGCCATCCCCGAGGGCGAGGCTGAGTGCTCCGGGCCGTTGGCGCAGGTCGTAGCCGCAAGCCGCCAGCTTGAGGCCGAGACTGAGATGGGCCACCAGCCACGGGGCCGGCAGGAGCTCGTAAGCGCGCAGATTGGGCAAAAGCTGTTCAGTCACGAAGCGCGGCCAGCGATCCAGCTCCTCCTGCTGCTGCACGATCTGGCTATAGAGAAACTCAATCAGGCCATGCAGGAAAGCGCCACTGCCGACTGCAGGATCAATGATCTCGAAATTCCCCAACTCGCTCAGGCCCTGGCGCAGGGCGAAAGCCTGCTTCAGCAGAAGGTCGACGCTGCGCACCATATAGGAGACCACTGGTGCTGGTGTGGCGTAAATGCTGCCCGCATTGCGCAGGCTGGGGCGGTAGTGACGCAGAAACTGCTCATAGCAGTAGATGAGCGGATCTTGCTCTAGCGCCTGCAACGGAGACGTCGTAGCGCGCGTCGCGAGCTGCTTGTCTGCCGCGGGAAAGAGGGCCGCTGCGATCAGCTCCTGCAGCTCGGCGATGGTCTCGGCCAGCGTCGGGGCCAGAAGCATCTGTTTAAAGGAAGGCTGTAGCGAGAGAGGCAGCCAGGAGAGCGCAGCTATCAGCCCATGTTGCTCAGGCTCGCGCTGGTGCTCACTGCCCTGTCCGGCCAGGGCGGCAGCCAGAGCCAGAGAGCAGAGACCTTGCGTGTAGAGGTCGGCGCTCTCCTCTGGGGGCAGGTCTGGCCCGACCAGTTCGACGAGCGGTTCCCACTCTCCTGCTTGCACAGCCCGCTCACAGAGAGGGCGCACACGGCTAATGGCCAAGGTAGCCAGCTGCTTTGCCAGGCGATTGCACTGGCGCACGATCGCTGGCTGGTGCCGGTAGGTACGCTGGGGGATGGCGACCAGCGCCGATGCTGACGACAAGGACTGGGATGACATCGCTCTTCTCTTCCGCTCTTGCTGACTAAAGGCAACCAGGTCCGGCGCTGCCTCCTTCTACCTCACTGGCGCAAGCCTGGCTGTTGGCCGTTGAGCCTGGCGCCTACACTGCTCTATTGGCATGCTGCTCTCAAATTATAAAACGGCCTGGCGCTTAGCTCAGGGGCATAGTCAGGTCAGCGCAAGCGAAGAAGTGAGGCGAGGGTGAGAGAGGGCACCTTGCAGCTTCCTCTTACTGGCGATACAATGAAGAGGCAACGCTTCCAGGATGATCATCCATCCATCATCGGCGCGGCTGTCCGCTGGCGGAACGTGAGGGGCAGAGTGTCCTCGACTGGGATAGCAGCTTGCTGTTGCTGCCGGGTGGGTTGTTGGCCGAGGCGACGTGTGGAGCAGCGGAGTAGAGAGCGAGTATGAGGAGCGCGCTGTCAGGGAGAAAGGTGTGAGCCAGAAAGATCCTTTGAACGGCGAGTCCGAGCTGCCAGATGATCTGTTAGTGCGCATCGCTCTCGCAGAGCGGAGACGCCGCGCGCGCCTTTCGCAGAGTACCGTCTATCTGCCAGGCGTACGTACAGCGGGCGAGCGCCTCGTGGCCTATCTCTGTCTCGCTCTTGAGGTTTGCGCCCTGGCCGCCTGGCTGCAGGTGCTGGCTGATCTGCATCTCTTCATGAGCGCACAGCCGCTGCTGCCACTCTGGGTGCTCTTCCCGCTCGGCGCGCTGGCGCTCTGGCTCACGCGCCTATGGGAGCAGCGCCTTGTGCGCCACACGCCGCCGCTCGATGAATTCGACCGTCCTGGCGAGCCGCTGCCGGGCAGAGGTTTCATGGTGGGCCTGCTGATCGTCAGTGCGCTCTGTCTCTGCTGGCTCAACAATTATGCCGCAGCCTTTCCGCTCTATCATCCAGCCTGGCTGCTCGCGCTAGGCACTGACCTCCTCACCCTACGACCTGCCGCCTATCGCAGCGTGGCCATCTTCCTTTGCACGGCGCTGCTGGTCTGGCGGGGGGCGAGACGCGCACGTCAGGAGGCGGAGCCAGCGCTGGTGCGCCGGGCCTTCATCGGGAGCGGCCTGCTGCTGCTGCTGGCGATGCTCATCCGCCTCGGTCACGGCAGTGACGCCGACCAGGCTCTGGCCAGTGCGGGCACGGTGGTCTTCTTCTTGCTTGTCCCGCTCTTTATCTATTGCGCTCTCTTAGCGCAGGCGCTGGCGCAGGCCATTGCGGAGCGCCGTCTCCATCCTTTCGGCCTGGAAGGCAGCACCCAAGAGCAAGAGCAGGCCATTCTGCTTCTCTTCCTGGGTCTGGGTCTGCTCATCATGCTCCTCAGTCTGGCGGTGGCCAAGCTGGCGGGTGCCAGTTTCTTTGAGGTGCTCCGTCGTGAACTGGCCCTTCTCTCGGTCCCGTATGATTGGCTTGTGCGCGGCCTCGCGCAGCTCATCGTCTGGCTGCTCACGCCGCTTTTCTGGCTGCTGCAAGCCTTCCATTTTCAAAGTTCAGAGCTGATTATCCATCCACTGCGAGGGCCAGGCCAGTCGGGCCTGAGACCGCCAGGGGAGAGCGCCAGCTTGCCAGCGGGCCTGCTGCTGGCCAGTCGCATCCTGGTGTTGCTCATCCTGATTCTGATCATGGCTGGCTGCGTCCGGCTGATTGGCAGAACCTTACGCCAGCGACGGGTGCGACTCTATGAGCGAGGAGCGCTTGAGGAGCGTCACGAGAGCCTGTGGTCTGTGGCCCTTTTCTGGAGCCAGATTTACGCATTGCTGCAGGCCCTGCAGAGAAAATTGGGAGATGCTCTTCTGCGTGTTCAGCAGGCCGTCGAAGCCCGCTGGCTGTTGAGGAGGGGGAGGTGGCAGGAAGCGGTAAGAAGCCTGGAGAGCATGCGAGCCATCTATCGTGCCCTTCTGAAGGAGGCCGGGCAGCAAGGCTATCCACGCCTGCCCAGCGAGACGCCCCTGGAATATCGACGGCGTCTGGAGGCCGCCACTCCTCTGGCAGATCCGCACCTGGAGCGGCTCACGCTGGCTTATCTGGCAGCGCGTTATGGTCGACAAGAGCCTGATGCTGCGGGGCTGGCTCAACTGCGCGCTTGTTGGGAGGAGCTGCAGGATCGCTGGCGCCGGCGCTGAGGGCCTGGTTTGAGTGAGGGCTGGCGGGATTGGCAGCGAGATGGGGCAGGCTGAGGGGTTGGATGGACAGGGTGGCAGGTGAGTGAAAGAGAGGCTGGTAGCCCAGACGGCGCGTGATCGGTGGCGATGGAGGAAGAACCGGGGCGAAGGCGACGAGGTGGAAAAGTAAGGAGGAGGCAAGGAGCCGGGTGCAAAAAAAAGCCTGAAGGGGAGGCGCCCTTCAGGCTTCCGAAGTAACCACCCTCACCACGTTGCGCCGATCCGTGTCGAGCAAGTAGTAGTAGTGAGATGACGGAGAACTGCCCAGAGAGACGTGCCACCCTGCCACGTT
>NZ_JADGIA010000259.1 GCF_019683635.1 Thermogemmatispora sp.
CTGATCAGTTCAACCAGAAATTATATTTTTTATGGACTTAAAAATCGATATTACTGCCTGCCTCCTAAGAAGCAGGCAGTAATATCGAGTGGGGATTACAATTTTAATAGCAAGGTTTTCTGGGAACCGTTTGTACACAAGAAATCTGATAGAAGTTAGGAAATATGTCTAAAATTGCCAGCCAATGTCTTGAAAAATAGATCCATAGAAGCGTAGTACAATAAAGAAGCACTTGCAATCGTCTCACGTCCAGACCATCCAGCGGGGCCTATGCTGGCAGGCTGGGATGGCAGGGACTCAGTGAAACAGCAAAGAGAGCAACCAACAAGGAGGTCGCAGAGCAGAGCAGCACCGCGCCGCGGCCAGGCAACGAATGGGACGAGGCAAGAGAGTACGCTGTCACAGGACAAGAGAGGATCTGGATGAAGCTCAGGAGGAGCAAAAAATATCGTAGGGAGCGGTTGCATCTATGAATATCTTGCATTGGCTGAAGCAATTGTGGCGAGGCAAGGGTCAAAGGCGCGGGCTGCGGAGAGCGGCGCCATTGCAGACAGTTGCTGGGACAGGAGCAGCGGAGCGAGGGCCGGCGGAGGCTCATCCAGAGCAGGCTGCGAAGGCTCGGCGAGACAGAAGCTCGGTCAATCCAGCAGTGACCACCTCTTTCGGATCAGCATCCCCTGGGGCCTTGCATGCTGCTGGCCTCCTAACGCGTGTAGCAACTGGAAGCTGGCCAGGCAGCGGCTCGGCGAGCGATCCAGGCTGTGGAGGCAAATGGCAGTTTCAGCAGCCCAAGGCCACGGATCAGCTGGAGCTGGTAGGAGCTGGCAGTACGCTCGGCCAGCGACAGGAGCTAGAGCGATATCCGACTGTCCGGCTTCCTCAGCCTCCCCAGGTGGCGGCATTCGCCAGGCGCTACTTGATAGATACAGATTACCTGCTGCCGAAGGATCTCATTGAAGCCAATCGGCTCGATTTCCAGCACTTCTACCTCAAGCATGTCCTTAAAAGTAACTATCTGGCGCCGCTCGACAAGGGGCGAGTGCGGTCCATCCTCGACGTCGGCTGCGGTACCGGACGCTGGGTCATCGAGATGGCGCGGGCTTTTCCCCAGGCGCGGGTCTATGGCATCGACCTGGAGTGGTCGACGCCGTTGCAGAAACTCCCCCCAAATGTGAGCTTTTTGCAAGGCGACGTGCTGCGGGGCCTCCCCTTCCCCGAGCATACTTTTGACTATGTCCATCAGCGTCTGCTCGCAATGGGCATTCCAGCTAAGAGATGGCCCTTCCTGTTGCAGGAGCTGCAGCGAGTAACGGCGCCAGGCGGCTGGATTGAGCTGTTCGAGGGAGGAGATACCTTTGTGAACGCCGGTCCCGCTCTCAGGCTGTTCATCGAGTGGTATCGCCAGGCCAGCAAGCGGGCCGGCTACGATCCGGCCCTCATGGATCGTCTTGGCAACCTTTTCCAGGACCTTGGGCTGCACCATGTCCGCCTGGAAACGTTGAGCGTGCCGGTCGGCCCCTGGGGTCGTCACGAGGGTGTTATGCTGCAGAAGAACCTGATGGCCACTTTTCCGGGTCTTTTCCCTCTCTTGCAGCAACAGCTTAATATTGAGGAAGAACAATTTAATACTATACTGAGAGAAATCAATCGAGAAATGGAAATGTTACAAGTAGAGTATCAATATTATGTAGTCTATGGACAGAAATGATAGCACCTTTTTCTTGACCTTGTACGCCTGTGCCACGCGCCGCTTTCCCCTGGTGCTGCGGCCTGCTGGGGGGTGGCCTCGTGGTGCAGCTACTTCCCGGAGTGCATCCTCAAGAGAAAAAGAGGCTGCTCGATGTTGCTCAGCGTTGGGCCAGGGAAGGCCCAGCTACTGTCACTGGTGTCAGGCCCGGCGCATTACCGTTCCCGCCATAGCCAGTTGGAGTTTGCCAGACCAGTGAGTGACCTCGCCCACGCTTCCTTTTCCAGCTGTCACCGAGCAGCCCGGGATAGAGGCTACCCACAGAGGGGAAAGCCGGAGCCAAGCAGGTTTTTTCCTGCTAGCCCAGGTCGCCCTCGCAGGCACTTCTTTCGTTGCTTGTAGACTCTCTTCGCCTCCCTGCTGGGAGTCCCAAAGCTGGCCTTTTTTGAGCAGGGCCGAACCCCACCTGGCTCTCACCCTGCGGCGGCGAGTCGGAGTTTGCTGCCATCTGACGTGAGGCACAGCGCGGACAAACCAGCCGCGGCAGTTTCTCTTTCAGCCAGATTGGCGGCGCGGTTGCAGCAAACATCCCTGAACCCCTCCTTGCTGCCTGCCAGTCTCAGGCTATGTCAGACTTGTCATGGATGTAGACAGGGCAAGCCCCAGCACTGTACTGATCCTGCCCTATGAAGAGGACACGCGCCACCACGGGCAAGCTGACAGATTTTCCCAAAAGTACCGTCCCTTCTGTCCCATCCCCAGAGGTCGGCTGGCGTGGCGCTCAGCGCTGCCCACTCTGGATCTCGACCGGTCGTGGCTCCGGCGGCAGCTCCTGCTGGCGGAAGTAGGGCATCACCTCACGGGCCATCATCTCCTGATGCTTGAGCACAAGGTAATCGGGCATGCCGTCAGTGCAGCCGCCGGTGACCAGCATGCCAGCATGCAGCACCTCGGTGTAGTAGCTGAGCTTCTCTATGACTGTCGCCGGACTGCCGGCTATGACCACGCCCTGCTCAACCAGTTCCTTAAAGGTCGTATTGCCGAAGCCAAAACTGGCGCGGTTCTCAATGGCCGCTCGAATGCTGCGCAGGCTCATGTAGCCCGGCGGCATGAAGAACTCGGTCGGAACCTTCATGGCCTTCTGAAAGAGCCACATCATGTAGCGCTCTCCCTCTTTCATGGCCAGATCATCGGTCTCGGCGATGGCGATCGGCACGCAGAAGGCAAGCTGTTCAGGCTGAGCCTCGTAGCCATATTTCTCCTCAGCTAGGCGGCGATACAGTTCATAGGCACGCTTGCGCTGCTCCATCGGCATGAAAACGGTCATGTAGGGATAGCGATGGGCGGCAGCGAAGTCGATGGTTTCCAGGCTGGCAGTGCCCGGCATCCAGATCGGCGGATGCGGCTTCTGCAAAGGTCGCGGCCAGATGTTGACGTAGCGATAGTTGTAGTGCTCTCCTTCGAAGCTGAAGGGACCGGGCCGCGTCCAGGCCTGGATAATGAGATCGTGGGCCTCGTTCATGCGCTCGCGGCTCAGCGTTGGATTGATATTGTAGCTGAAGTATTCCATGCCGGTGCCGCGCACAAAGCCGGAGATGATGCGCCCGCCGCTGATGACATCGAGCATGGCGATCTCCTCTGCAACACGCAGAGGATCGTCGTGGAGCGGCAACGCGTTGCCAATGATGCCGATCCTGGCCCGCTTGATGCGCTGGGTGAGCACGGCGGCCATGATGTTGGGCGAGGGCATCGTACCGTAGGCATTCTGATGATGCTCGTTGACGCAAACGCTGTCCCAGCCCAGTTTGTCAGCGCGCTCCAGCTCGTCGAAGTAGCGGTTATAGAGGGCGTGACCTTTCTCGGGGTCGTAAATGCTGTTGGGTAACGTCACCCAGGCCGAGTCGTATTTTTCATCGAAGTCGGGCGGCAGATCGGGCCAGGGCATGAGATGGAAGTAGTGAAAAGTCAGTCGAGGGCGGCTCATGAGGGCTTCACCTCCTGCGGCTGCGACTCCTGAAGAAAGGCGGAGACGTGGGCAACCCACTGCTCACAGACTTCAAACATGGGCATATGACCGGTCCCTTCCAGCATGACGAGCTGCGCACCGGGAATGAGGCGCTGCCACTCTTCGCCATAGGCAGCTGGAATGAGGCGATCGCGCGCTCCCCAGATGATCAGAGTGGGGCAGTTCAGTCGCTGGAGACGCCGCGCCAGCCTGGGATCGTAGTGCGGGTTCCAGGCCAGAGCGGCCAGCGTGGTGCGCTCGGCGTAGAGGCGGACAAAGTAGTCGGTGTTGATCTCACGCGGAATCAAGGGTGCGGCGGCCATGAGATTCTCAAAGCAGGTCTCTAGCAGTCGCTGAGGACTGAGAGCGAAAATGTCAGCCATCGGGACCCCTTTGACCCGTAAGCCCGCAGCGTTGGAGAGGACGAGCCGGCTGACACGCTCGGGGTACCAGACAGCGATTTCGGCAGCCATCCAGCCCCCAAGGGAGTGCCCGACCAGGGCGGCACGCTCAAGGCCCAGGGCCGCCAGGAGATCGCGGAAGTAAAGAACGTAATCGCTCATGTCGTGCATCCAGTCTGGCCGCTCGCTGAGGCCAAAACCTGGGATATCGGGGGCAAAGAGGTGGAATTGCTGAGCCAGGAGGCGGTGGTAGTCGAGCCAGAGATTGCCAAGATGGGTGCCGTGCAGGTAGAGCAGCGGCGGCGCTGTGGGAGGACCGGCCTCAAAGAGATGGGTGGCTATCCCTTGCACTTCAATGGTGCGTTCAATCCGGTCGCCAGCGCGATCGGCTTCGGTCATCGCTGACACTCCTTTCCCTCTAGATGAAGAGCATGACTTCGCTCAAACGCAGGTGAATGTCTGGGCCATCCATCGGCCCTGGCGGCTCCTCTCTTCTTGCTCTCGATAGAAGATAGAAAGGGGAACGCCCGGTGATTGTGCATTTGCCTCACGACGACCAGGAGCAGGAGAGGGAACACAGACAAGACACCGCTCACGGAGAGAAGGATACCATATGCAGCTGTCTCTTCGGCGCTTGCCAGTAGGGAGCTAAGGCGAGAATAGCGGGTAACAGGGGGCGAGACGAGTCAATTCGGCAAGATAATCGATCCGGACCTAGCTAAACAGGACAGGCATGGTCAGGTCACTGTAGGTGCCTTTCCTCCGCCCTGCCGGCCCATAGACCATAATCTGCCCTTTTTCTTCCAGCAGGCTCAGGCTCGACTTATATTTGAAAAATTCAGTGTCAGCAAGAACGAATTCTTCAATATCATCAAAGGTAACTTTTTGTTGTCTGAAATGGTCATAAATCTTCTGAGCGAGAATCGCTGGATCATCATTCTGAAGCAAGAATCCCTGTTCCAGACCAGTGCAGTCGGAGAAAACAAAGTTACCCGTCGGGTCAACCTTCCACATCGCGCGCTTCATCTCCTTCATCCCTCGGCGATGCTTCGTGGCAAAGAAGAGAAAATAATCGGTCGTGTTCTTCCTATCACGCATACAGAATGAGCGCACGTAGCGAGCGCCTGCGACAGTCAAGAGCTGCTGACGATAGAGGTCGTGCAGGCGCCGCTGGCGCGTGTGCACATCGGGGGTGTCAAGGGTGATTGTCTGCCACGCAGTGGTGCCGAAGAGAGAGTCATAATGCTGCCGCTGGGTCCTGTAATCAGCATCCAGAAAACGATTGATTTCCTGGTACATGAAGGTGATCAAGACCTCACAGCGAGGGCAAGCCATCAGGTCGCGAATAATAGACATGGGTGCGTGGGAATAGCCAAATGGATCAACAAAGACAAACATGGCATCATATTGCTCGCACCCGTTGGCCAGAAGGCTGGTCATCGCCTCTACAAATCTTCCCGTATATACCTGATAAGTCGCGGTGGGTGGCAGTGGGTGGCTCTGGAGATGGACCCGGAGCTTCCGCTGCAGATGAGCAGAGCGCTTGGGGTCCAACTCCACGAAGAGAAACTTCACCCGGCCTCGCCGCAAGGAGTCGGCACGATGCTGCTGATAGGCATTGATCATAATCAACGGCGAGCCGATTTCCCCGCCTACGTACTCCCCTGGACCAGCAAAACCATCGACCAGTAACCCTCTTCTCCCTTCGCGGATGAGGATGGGGAGCCAGGCATCCAGGTATTTGCGCAGAATGATGTGTTTCGCACGCGTATGATCATCCAGCTTCCAGATCACTGACGGCGGAGCCATCGCGCGCTCCTTTCCAGCTCGCCGCCTCTGGCCATCTCCTGGACAAGACTGGTAAACGCCACCCTCCTCAGCCAGGCCCTTTGGAGACAGCAAGGCACGCGGTACACGCCACGATCAGAGCTTGCACCACTCCTCGGATCTTCAATTTTTTAATAAACAAAACGCACTATCAGTTTTATATCTCTCTATTAGATTATACCTAACGACAGGTCGTTTGGCAAGTGAAATCTCCTAAGATAATCAAGCGAACATTAAAATGCTACTCCTGTAGCGTGTGACTGATCAAAGGAAGCGGACTGCGCTGGAGCTGAGCACGGAGCCGATAGCTGATATGGCAGGC
>NZ_JADGIA010000260.1 GCF_019683635.1 Thermogemmatispora sp.
GCTCGCTGGAAGCGCTCAGTCGAGGGCTGGCTAGAGGCCCTGCGAGACGGTGCTCAAGCGGGCTAGCTGCTCCGGGGTGAGCTGCAGCGCCAGGGCGGCAAAGCCATCCTCCAGATGAGCTGGCTGGCTGGCGCCAATAATGGGAGCGGTCACCGCCGGCTGGGCCAGGAGCCAGGCCAGAGCGACCGCCGCGGGCGTAGTCTGGGTCTCCCCGGCGATGGCCTGCACCGCCTCCAGAGTGCGCCAGGCTTGCTCTTGATCGTAGCGACCCAAGACAGCAGCGGCGCGCGCACTCTGGCGACCCTCACCGCGGCGGTAGCTGCCGCCGAGGAAGCCACCGGCCAGGGGACTGTAGGGGATCACTCCCAGGCCATACTGCTGGCAGATCGTCTGCAGCTCCTGCTCAAACTCGGCGCGGTGAACCAGGTTGTAGTGCGGCTCCAGCACCTCATAGCGCGCCGTGTGCTCATAGCGCGCGCACCAGAGCGCCTCGACCAGGCGCCAGGCGGGATAATTGGAGGCACCGATATAGCGCACCTTGCCGCTGCGCTGCAGGTCGTCGAAAGCGCGCAGCGTCTCCTCAATCGGCGTCTCCGCATCAAAGACATGGGCCAGGTAGAGATCGAGGTAGTCCGTCTGCAGGCGGCGCAGCGAAGCCTCAACGGCCTCTATAATGTGCTTGCGCGAGAGGCCGCGCTCGTTTGGCCCCTCGCCCATAGGATGATAGACCTTGGTGGCAATCACCACCTGACTGCGGTTGCCACGTGCATGCAGCCAGCGCCCAATGATCTCCTCAGACTCGCCGCCGCGCTTGCCGGGAATCCAGCGCGCGTAGAAGTCGGCGGTGTCGAAGAAATTGCCTCCGCGCTCAACAAAGGCATCCATGATGGCAAAGGCTGTTGGCTCATCGACCGTCCAGCCCCATTGCATGGTGCCCAGACAGAGGCGCGAGACCTTCAAGCCGGTTCGTCCAAGTGTGCGGTACTCCATACTTCTTATTGTCGCGCACCGCACCTCTCAAGGCAAGAGCCTCCCTAGCGCTTTTCGACCTCCGTGTCTGCTTGGACTGCCTGCTTGCCAGGCAGAACAGCGACCGGTGCCTCATCCGGCTGAGCCGAGGCTGGCTGACGATCGCCATGACTCTCCTGAGAAGGAGCCATCTCCCGCCGTTCGAGACTGAGACGGCGCAGCAGAAAGCGAGTCTGGTCGGAGAGAGCGCGCGTGTGAAAAGCCAGCTCCTCGTAGTAGTGAAGCAGTTGCTCCCAGCTCTGCAGGAGCGCCTGCTGCTGCTGCTGCCGCCGCTGCCGGGCCGGAGCGCGCTCTTGCTCGACGGAAGGAAGAGCAGTGAGCAGATCGAGCAGATGACGTGTCTGGCTCTCGGCATTCTGCGAGAAGAGCAAGGGCAAATAGCGGAGGGGAACAACCTCGTCAGGGAGCGCCTGCGGCTGCTCCAGCAGGCCGCGGAACGACAGCAGCTGCTCTTGATACTGGCTCAGCAGGCGCTGCAGGTGCTGTCGCTGTCGCTGGTCCAATCGGAGGCGGGCCTGGCCCCGGAGGGCGATGTACTCCGACAAGAGCACCTCTTGCTGCTGGCCAATGACAGCCAGGTAATGATTCAGGGTCTGGCGGAACTGATCGAGCGAGTGCACGGTAGTCGGGGTAGAAAACAACCCCGATGGCCTGCCAGGCGAGTCATTCAAAGCGGACCTCCCTCCTCTCGCTTCAGGTGCGCTAGCCTGGATAGTCGAAACGGCATAGAGCCAGCCCAATCATGACAAGCGGGCCGTTCTAGGGCAGCGGACCACGCCACTCACATAGACGCACAACCTTCCCCCTAACCTCATGCCTCTGCTGTTCAGACTGGCCAGTCGCCCGCTCTAGCTCACAATCTGCTCACAATCTGCAGGCTTTATCTACGAGGTGGAGTCTGTAGCTACTACCATATTACCACGGGGGCCGTAAAGAATGCATAAAAAATATTTGAACAGATTTTCAAATCAATGTGGAGAGAATGTCTGGAGGCAATCGATAGCGTAGGAGAGCGCATTAGCGATATTTTTGTATTCACGGTAGAGGCGTTTTCGATTCTCGTACGTCTGGCGCATATTTTGCAGATCGATAGCGAGATTGATACCAATCTTAGCGTCCTCAATAGCGGCGATGATCACATCGACGTTACGGAGGAAAGCTTTGAGGATGGCATTTGTATCAAGTCTGGCATAGATGCTGCGCAACTCGTGGTCGAACTGTTGCAAGGTATCGATGCCGATCTCGTGCGGATTGACCTCGTAAAGAAGGACTGCACGCATGTTCTCCATGCAGCTCCTGGCTGTGCGCAAGTACCGACGTGCCCATTCTTCTGCATCGTCCTGGCCGGGAGAAAGGAAGATATTCGACTCATTCACCATGAACATACTCACCGGAGTGAAGTCTCCCGGGGCGATCAGGACCCTGACCAGCCCGCGGGCCTCATTATAGCCCAGGAGGGGTCGTTACTCAAGGAGGACGCTTGTTGAGAGACTCGTAGAGGCGCTCTATGCACCCCAGGGTCTCCTTAAGTGCCTGAAGCGTTTGTTCGAGGGCCTCCTGATAAGCGCGTTGCTCTTGTCGGGAGCTGTTGGGGGGGCAGCAGTGGCGCAGGTGTTCGACAGCCTGCTGGAGCTGTTTGATGGCCCGAGAGAGATTATCGAGGCGCAAGCGCAGTGCCAGATCGGCTGGAGGGTCCATCAAAGCCTGTTTCAGGTGTGTATCGAGCTTCTGGAGCTGTTGATAGTACTGCCGGCATTGATCTTTGTAGATTACACGAAAAGTCGAGAGGATGTGTATGGCTTCCCTCAGCAGTTGCTCGTAATCAGGTAGCTGCTGCAGGAAGGTTGCCAAAGATGGAGAGCAGCTAACCAGCTCGGTAGCTGTTGCGGGACCTGGGCCGGCGCTTGGGCTTTCCGAAGCTGGCTGCCTGCTAGAGGCCAGCCACTGAGCCAGAAGCTCGAAAGCGAAGGCTGCGGCGTGGGCGGCAGCCAGCTGCTGGTAACCCTGCGCGTCGCGCTCGGACTTGTCATCGAGCTGATCGGAGATCCCGCGCACCACAATGGCCGGGGTCCGGGTCTGATAAGCGGCCTCCAGAAAACCGGCATCCTCCATGGCAATGGCCACAGTGTCACTATAATAGGTGCAAATGAATCTATATGCTTCTGCTTGCCGCGACTGCATAAGGAGATCACCGGCGGCCAGCGGCTTGCAGACCACGGCTGGCCTGCGCCTGGGGAGAGCCGGCAGGCGCTTCAGCCAGCGCTCGCTGCGAGCAATGGTACGTGCCTGGTCAAGCAGCCCTGAATCAGGGCGGTAGGTGCGCGGACGAGGGAGCAGCTGGTCGTCGGCCTTGCCCGATTCATAGTCATAGACCAGCTCGGGGACGACGACATCGCCTGGCACGACGTCGCGCAGGCTGCCAGCAATACCGATCAGCATCGTCAGATGCGGCCTGGTTTCTCGAATGGCCAGCGCTGTCACCGAGGAGCAGACTTTGTTCCGAGCCCCGCTTTCCTTCAGAATCACCTGGCAGCTCCCCGAGGCATCCTGGAACTCTCCAATTTCATAATGGCTGTCTGCTCTGAACGAGGGGACGCGCAGATGGCGCAAGTGACTCTGAACGGCCCGGGCTTCCAGCGCCAGGGCTGTGATAATCAGCACACGTCTTTGTTCTTCTTGAACCTCTCCCATGATGCAATCCTTTCTGCACCATCAGAGATGCCTTCTGTTTCGTCTCGTCAGGCTGTGGCTGCCGGCCTGACGAGAGCCTGACGAGAAGCGCTGAGGGTGTTATTCCTCCATCATGTGGCCAGTATCAACGAAGGATTTCTCACTCCTTATTGTCAGGGGAGTTCATTGATTCATAGCACTTTTCTCTAAAATACACGTTGCTTGCTCTATTGTAAATGGCGTTACCATCAATTCTTGCTTTTTTGTTAATCATGTATTTTCATGAACAAGCAGGCAGTATTTAACAGCATGCACATACTCCTTAGACAAAGTGGCTATAGATTTAAAATCGGTTGTCTTTGGCGTACAATAGGTCCAGGTAATAGACCTACTGGATGAGGTAAGAAGCATGTGGGCCAGCATGCTTCAGAGAGAGAAGGGCCGGGGCAGCGAGCGGGGTCTCGTCTATGCCTCTGGGCTGAGGCTTAACGGCGCTCTCTGCTCTGTTCTTGGTGCTGCTTCTCGGCCTTATGGCTATACCATAGGTATTCTTGTGCGGCCTTGCGAAGGAGAAAGCGAGGTGATTTGTGCCTGTTAATCTCTTCTATCTCTGTTCTCGCAGCGAGGAGGACGAACGCCTGCTTGCGCAGCTCAAGAACTTTCTGAGTACACTGCGTTCGGCCCAACTCATCAGCGACTGGGGGCCGCAGCAGCTGCGGGCGGGGCAGTCGATTCGCGAAGAGCTGCGCCGGCGTCTGAGCGAAGCGCAGATCGTCCTGATTCTCCTCAGTCCAGATCTGCTCACGGACAGGTTCTACCCGGAGTTGCTGCAGCTTGCCTGGGAGCGTCACCAGCGCGCTCCTGAGCGTGTGCGTCTCTTGCCTGTGAAGCTACGGGAGTGTGCCTACGAGCAGGAGCCATTTGCCGAGCTGGATATCTTCCCTCCCAATGGAAAATCGCTGCATGCCCTCTCATTGGCGCAGCGAGAGAGGGAGCTGAAAGAGCTGGCCATACAGATCCGCGAGCTGGCTGAGGAGCTGGCAGCCAGCGAAAATGTGAAGGCCAGGCCAGGGGAGGCTCCTACCGCATCCTTTAGGCCGGTCGCCCAGGCCGGCGCGAGCGAGTCGGCTGGCACTGGTCGCAGCGGCTCGCTCTCCTCCGTCCGGCGCTGCGATCTCTTGCTCGTGACGGCCACCGATGTCGAAGTGCAAGCCGTGCGTGAGATTGCTCAAAGGGAGTGGGGAGCGCGCTTCGAGCGCGAGTATGGGCGGATCGAAACCTACTACTTCTTGGGCGAGATCGGGGGGACTGTCACCTGGTTGCTGCGTACTGAGATGGGCGCTCAGGGAGCTGGTGGGGCGACGCTGGCGGTCAGCGAGGCTATTCAGAGACTGAAGCCTGCAGCGGTGATCATGGTGGGAATTGCCTTCGGCCTGCGGCCTGGCGAGCAGCAGCTCGGCGACATCCTGGTCTCGAAGCAGCTCATGAGCTACGAGCCGCAGCGCGTTGGCGCTGGGGCCAGTGGTGAAATGGTTCTAAGGCCTCGTGGCGACCGGGCCACGGCCTCGCCGCGCCTGCTCGCGCGCTTCCGCGATGGAGCGCTGGACTGGAACGGACCCGAGCCGCATTTCGGCCTGCTGCTGAGTGGCGAGAAGCTTGTCGATCATCCCGACCTGCTCAGGCAGTTGCTGGCCATTGAACCCGAGGCCATCGGCGGCGAGATGGAGGGCGCCGGCCTCTATGCGGCGGCCACGCGCGAGCGCTGCGAGTGGATCGTCGTCAAGGCCATTTGCGATTGGGGCGACGGTCACAAAAGCGAGAACAAAGAGGAGAACCAGCGCCTCGCTGCCGAGAATGCGGCCCGCTTCGTCTTGTCTGTGCTCGGGAGTGGAGGTCTGAGGCCTTCCTAGCCTGGTCGGTGCTGGTCTTGCTGCCTGTCGGCGGCAGATGGTCTGGTCCGGTGCCCGGTCACCGGGCTGGCCCCGCTGGCGGGAGAAGGAAGGAAGGCGAGCCTGCTGGCCCGCTCCGAGTCACAGCCTCGGCCCCGCATCAGGCCGTCGCGGTACTGTTGGATCGGGCCGGGTCGGTGGCGAGACCTCTCTGTGGTAGACTAAGGACGAGCTGCACGCATGTTGGATCTTAGAGAGGAGCAATGCTGACCAGGGCTGGTGTTAAGGTGGTTGCCACCAACCTGGGAGGCCGTTGTGAGAGCTGTGGTACAAGAGCACTATTCCTGTGAAACACTTTTTCCCGAACTGGAGTTCCTGCCGGTAGAGGTGCGGCGTGAACGCAGCGGCACCTTTGTCGACAACCTGAGTCTGCCTGTGCACCGCTGGTTTCGTTATCCAGCGGGCTTCTCCGCGCTCTGGGTGCGTCAGCTCCTGCAGCGCGAGCAAAGCCAGGGGCGCAGACGTGTGCTTGATCCTTTCTGCGGCACCGGAACTGTCCTGCTGGAGGCCGAGTATACGGGCCTGGAAGCCATTGGGCTGGAGGCCCATCCCTTCCTGGTCCAGGTCGCAAGGGCGAA
>NZ_JADGIA010000261.1 GCF_019683635.1 Thermogemmatispora sp.
TTCCACAGATTAGGGGACGAGGAGACTGAGAGGAGCCATCTGGCGGCCAAGGTGGCCGATCTCGCTCGCAGTCACGAGGTGAGGTGAGTGGGTAGGGTGGGCAGGCTCTTGCCTGGGCTTGCTGACAGCCAGCATAATAACGCCACCTTGCTCGCGAGCAGACTGGAAAAGAGGTAACTATGCGTCTTGAGCAGCCCCAGGCAATTCGCACTATTTTCTTTGATGCTGGCCAGACTCTCTTGCAGCCCTATCCTTCAGTCGTTGAGATCTGTCAGCAGGTCTGTCAGCGCACTGGCCTGGGCGTCGACCTGACACGCCTCAAGCAGGGCCTGATCGAGGCGGAAGATTTCTTCTACCGCCAGGTTCGCCTGAACCGCCATACCTGGGCCAGCGAGCAGGCTATCAATGAGCTATGGCTCGGTTACTACGTCAGTATGCTGCGCCATGCCGTCGATGAGCGCAGCGAGCAGCGCCTCTACGAGCTGGCCCGAGCCATCACGGAGGAGTTCGCGACGCATACGAGCTGGGAGGTTTTTCCTGACGTCGTGCCCACACTGGAAGTGCTGCAACAACATCACTATACGCTGGGCGTGATCTCGGACTGGGGCATCAGCCTCAGCTCCATCCTACACCGCCACCGCCTGACGCGCTTCTTCGACTGCGTGATTGTCTCGGCAATTGCGCGCTACGCCAAGCCATCGACACTTCTCTATGAAACGGCCCTCCAGCGCGCTAATGCTATTGCTGACTACACGCTGCACATCGGCGACTCCTACATCCATGATGTGCTCGGCGCTCGCTCCGCTGGTATTACACCTGTGCTGCTAGACCGTTCCCATCACTTGCGCAACCACGATGTCGACTGCATCCTCGTTCACTCGCTGACAGAGCTGCTGACGCTGCTTGAGCTGCCAGGCTACGCTAAGCCAGGCCAGAGTGACGAAGAGGCCACGCTTGCTTTGTATGCCGCGGCAAAGGACCAGGAGGGAGCACAGCAACAGCCAGGCACGCCTTCCCGGCAGGGGTAGATCTCACTTTTTCTCCAGAGTGGGGAAGGAAGCGCTGCAACGACAAGGCAAGATGCGAGCGCCTCCTCAGCTAGCTCCCGCCGTCCCGCCCTACTGGCGTGCAACAGCCGCCGGGTTAAAACGATAGAGACGGGCGGGTCGGTGGGTTCCTTCCATTTTCTTGGCTCCGGTATCCTCCAGAATACCGGTGGAGAGGATCTTCTTGCGGAAATTACGCTTATCCAACTTGCGGTGAAGAATGATTTCGTAGACGCGCTGCAGCTCGCGCAGCGTGAACTGCTCTGGCAGCAAATTAAAGGCGATGGTCGTATACTCCAGCTTGCCCCGAATACGCTGGAGCGTATAGGCCAGGATCTTGGCGTGATCAAAGGCCAGCTCCGGCAGATTGTACATTGAAAACCAGCCGACATCACTGGCATCATCCGCCGCCCGCACCTGCAAGCGCTCCGAGTCTAGAAGGGCATAATAGACAACTGTAATCACGCGCATGCGCGGATCACGACCAGGATCGCCAAAGGTATAGAGCTGCTCTAGATAGACGTCCTGCACGCCAGTCTCTTCATACAGCTCACGCTTGGCCGCATCCTCCAGCGACTCATCGATGCGCACGAAGCCCCCTGGAATAGCCCACATGCCCTCATACGGCCAGGAGCGCCGTTTGACCAGCAACACTTGCAGATCTGACTGGCGAATGCTCATCATCACCACGTCAACAGTCACCGATGGCCGCTCATACTTCGAGGGGTCATAATGATGGGCCTGAGCCTCTGCACTCGGTTTCTGACATTGCCCGCTGCTCATCTGCTCGTTCTGCTCACCCATAGCTGTTGTAACGCATGCTGTATCCGCGCGGGAAACCGTGGGCGTTCACGTTCGTCCAGCAGCGCTGCCCGCGACTCAGCGCCTTGATTGCAAGAACCGTGGCATGCCAGCCGGACACCCCGGCAAGATCGCCCACGCACAGTGCGTCTAGCGTATGCGTCTTCGGGAGTCCCAACCGTTCCCGGTTCCACTTCGTCCGCCCGCCCGTCCATGAGCGAACCTCCAGGCTCATGGCACACAGACCGTTCCGGATCGCGGAGCGCGTCGCGTTGACGGCCACGGCATCCTTCAGCGGCCCCTTCGCCTTGGCTTGCACTTCCGGGTGGCCCAACTCCTCCGCCGTCCAGTTCCCCTTGGCCTGGTTGCAGACGCGGCAGGCCAGCGTGAGATGAGACACCCGGTTGCTGCCGCCACGGCTCTTGGGGACGATGTGCTCGATCTCCAGTGGCACGTTCTCCGCACCGCAGTACACACAGCGGCGTCCCCATTTTTCTCGCAAGTACTCGCGGACTTCATAGCCGAACAGCTGGCCACGCTGGTACTCCACACCAGAGATCTCCGGGGTCTGTCTGGTGCGCCTGCGTGTCAAATCGAGCGGTCTCGACCTCGCTAAAAGCGATGGGTGCCAGGCGCCGGTACCGGCTCGCCCACGAGAGGATGTTCTCAACCCGGCTCCGCAACGAAGGCGGGAACCAGCCGTTTGCCCTCCGGCGGCGGTATGCCGCGCGTTTCTGCATCCGTTCCCGAACGGCATCTTCACGGTGAGCGATCATCGGTCCGGGACTGGGGAAGCATCCCGAAGTGGGTTTTTGGCCTGCCTACGACGGAGCGGCTTCCTCGCCTTGTCCTTCGGCTCAGCCGCTCGGGCTGGTCGGGTCATCCCCGCAAGCCCCCGCCTTGAGCCGTGGGGTCTATGACAATGCGTGTCTCGTTTACGCTAAAATAGCTGACTCTGGCACTTCTGTCAAGTGGGAACGCTTAGCGTGGCAGGCTCTCCCAGTTTGAGAGGGGAAGCTCCAGGCCGTCGGGCTGCCATTGTCCCCTGACGACGGCTGTGATATACTGGCACAGGCAGTACAAACATCTGTTCAGTTGTGGGGGAGAGCCATTGATGGCAGGTCTAGACTTGCACCAGATTGATTCCTACACCATCGCCGAGAAAATCAAGGAGAACGCTAGTGGCACCCTTTACCGCTGTCAGCCGACGAAACGCTCTCGCGCTGAGATCTTTATTAAGGTCAGTGCTCTCCCCTTGCTTACTGAGGCCGACCAGCAGCTTTTTCAGGAACGGGCGCGCCAGCTCAAGAGGCTCTCTGGCAACCGGGCCATCGCTTCGGTGAGAGACTACGGCTTCTTGAGCCAGCCCGCTAGCGATCAGCTCTATGGCTATCTCGTGTTGCACGACCTGCCCAGCGAGAGCATTGAGCACTATTTTCAAGAACAGCGCTATCTGTCCCCTGATCAGATTCTGCCGGTGTTGCTCTCTATTGGCGATGCCCTCCATATGGCTCACCAGCGCAAGGTGCTGCACGGTAATCTCCACGCGGGCTGCATTCTTGGCGAGCCTGCTAATGCAGTGCTGACCGACTTTGCTCTGTCCTGCCGCGATGGGAGCCTGACCTATGACGACGAGCCTGCGGCCCTGCCATATAAAGCCCCGGAGCATCTGCGCGGCTCTCCGCTGCTGGCCAGCGATCAGTATGCCCTGGCGGCCCTGGTCTATCATTGGCTCTGCGGGCGCCCTCCCTACGAGGGACGGACGGTCTCAGAACTGCTATCTCAACAGGAACGCCAGCTGCTGATCAGACCACGCGACCTGAACCCGACTATTTCATCTGAGCTAGAGGCGGTTCTTCTGCAGGCACTGGCTCTTGATCCCGCCGAGCGTTTCCCACACGTGCGCGCTTTCGCCGATGCCTGCCTGGCCGCCATCAAGGGCCTGCCTCACCTCTACCCGGCGCAAGAGCGCGAGAGCGCGGTCGAGCGTCCAATCATTCAATCTCCCTCTCCGGCGCTGACGGCCTCTCCCAGCGGGATCAGTCCCGTGGCCATGCAGCGGGCGGCCTCAGCGCTACCGCTACCGGCCAGCGCTGTTCCCGCTCATCCAGCCCTGGCTGCCCCCTCCAGGGCGCTGGCCCAGGAGACTGCGCCTGCCGGCCCAGTCCTGCCGAAGGGGGAGAAGCCTGTAGAGGAAGAAGAAGAAGCGGAAGGTCTACTGGCCATCGTACGGGCCGATCTGCGCCAGGGCGGTATTCTCTCGCACAGTCTGCCAGGCTACGAGGAGCGGCCCGCCCAAATCGCTATGGCCGAGGTGGTGGCCCGTGTCCTGGAGCAAGGGCGCCACGCCATTCTCGAAGCGGGCACCGGGACCGGTAAATCACTGGCCTATCTTGTTCCCATCGTTCGCTCTGGCCGCGTGGCCATCATCAGCACCGCCAACAAAGCACTGCAAGAGCAGCTCTTCTACAAGGATATTCCTTTCATTCAGCAGCACATCAAGCCTTTCGAGGCGGCCCTGGTCAAAGGCATGGGGAACTACATTTGCCTGGATCGCCTCGAAAACGAACGCCTTGGCCTGCAGCTCTACGCCAAAAATCGCGAGTTTCGCCGTCTCTACGAGCTGACCCAGGACCCCGACGCCGATTTCAACGGCGATATCGAGAGCCTTGATTTCCCTCTCTCCGCCGACCTGCGCAGCCGCATCGTGGCCGAGCGCGATCAGTGCGCCTGGAGTAAATGCCCTTTCTTCTTCGACTGCTATGTTCGACAGATGCGTCTGCGCGCCGAGCAAGCTCAGATTATTGTGGTTAATCACACGCTGCTGCTGCTCGATGCAGCCCTGGAGGGCCACCTGCTCCCCGAGCGGGATGTCATCGTGCTGGACGAAGCTCATCACCTTGAGGAGGAGGCCACTCGCGCCTTCACGATCACCATCAGCCCCAACCAGATTCGGACGCTGCTCGCCCAGCGCATGCTGAAGGAGCACAGCCGCTTGAGCCTCCAGGATGAGGCCGAGCGCGCCTGGCTCACGACCTGGCGCCGCCTGGAACAGTTGGCTCGTTCCTGCGGACCTGGCTCACGCCTGAACTTGCAGGAACCACTGGAGGAGGGCTTGCAGCTGGCGACCGTCATCGCCCAGCTCGCCGATTCTCTGCGCCAGGAGCGCCCGCGCGATCTGCCGGAAAAGGAGAGCACGCTCTACGATCGGCTGCTCAAGCGCACGCAGAATCTGGCCGAGCACATCCGCACCGTGTTCTCCGTCAATCAACCCGAGCGCTATGTCTATTATCTGGAGCGTGTGACCCAACCAGGACAGCGTGGCAATCATATCGAGGTTTCGGCGGCACCGCTCGATGTGACCTCCTGGCTGCGCGAGAAGCTGCTGAAAACCCCGATCCTCATCTTCACTTCGGCCACCCTGGCTACTACAGGACCACACCCGCTGCGGCCCGAGGAGAAGGGCCCCCATTTCGCTTATTTCCGACAGCGCATCGGCCTCAGCTACGAGGATATGCCGGAGGTAGAGGAACGGATTCTTCCCCCGACCTTTGACTACGAGCGGAATGCTCTGCTTTACCTGCCGCGCCATCTGCCCGAACCAGCTTACGGTGGAGGCGAAGCTGTGCGACGCTATATCGAGGCCATCGCTGGCGAAATGCTGCACCTGGTCAACGCCTCTCAGGGCCGCGCTTTCTTACTCTTCTCTAGCCAGCGCATGCTGGATGCAGTCTACGAGCTGCTGCAGACGAGCGCCCTGCCTTTCCGCCTGCTGCGTCAGGGCGACTGGCCACGCAACGAGTTGCTGCGCCAGTTTAAAGCAGAGCCTGCGGTTCTCTTCGGCCTCAAGAGCTTCTGGGAAGGGGTCGATATCCCCGGCGACACCCTCTCGCTAGTGGTCATCGACAAACTGCCGTTCGACCCGCCTGACGACCCGGTCCACGCCGCCCGCGTTGCGCTCATGAAAGAGGCCGGCGAGAACTGGTTTGGTTCCTACGTCCTCCCCCAGGCAGTGCTGCGCCTCAAGCAGGGTTTGGGCCGTTTGCTGCGCACACGCGAGGATCGCGGCGTGATGGCCATTCTCGATAGCCGCATCTATACCAAGAGCTATGGTCGCCTGATTTTGAATGCCCTACCTCCCGCCCGCCGCACCGATCGGCTGGAAGAGGTTTACCGTTTTTTCCAGAACGGACGTCAGCCTTCCTCGGCAGCGGACAATTGACAGATGTTCCGGTACTAGGCATTATTGCGCACTCGGCAATATCAATGGGGAAACAGGATCTTTTTCTAAGACAATTGACGCTCCGGGTAAAGCTGCTATACTAGGAAGTGCATTCCGACGCGAGTGAGAGAAGTTC
>NZ_JADGIA010000262.1 GCF_019683635.1 Thermogemmatispora sp.
GTGGGATAGGGGACCTGCCCCTCGTTGGGCGAATAGAGAAGGAAGCGATCAGAAGGCGAGAGGAGCAGCGGCCCTTGCTGCGGATCTTCGTCAAGAATCTCCTGCGGCTGTTGCTGCTCCTGCCCGGCTGTGGTGGTAATCGGAAGCACCCAGAGGCCATTTTGAATCGCCTCATGACTGCCACGGCTGTCCGTGAGCAAGAGATAGGCAAGCACCTGCTTGCTGCTGGACGGGAGCACAGCAAAAACGCGGAAACAGGGACAGTCGGCGGTCGATTGCTGATAGACGAGGTGGGTGCTGGCCAGCGGTCCGGCGTAAATCTTGATGGTGCCCCGTCCATTGGAGGGTTCACTACTCCAGGCAAGCCAGTGCCCGTCATTGCTGAGAGCCATCGAGGTCACAACCTCGTCGGCGTCGATGGTAGCGATTTGTGTGGCCTGACCGCTAAAGATGTCGAGCAGCCAGAGGCCATCACCGCTATAGAGCAGCTGCCCAGAGGGCGTGAGCATAGGCCGCACCGCCTGGTTGTAAATGTAGCCGGGCGCATTGAGGACCTGCGGCTGACCGCCCAAAGGCGCCAGGAAGAGATTCCCTTGCTGGCTATTGGGGTTCTGACTATTTTTGGGATTTTTGGGAAAATCAGGATTATATGGTTGCTCATAGAGCAAATAGCGACCTTCTGGCAATTGGAGTACGGCGTTAGACACACTGTTGTTGGGCCAGAAAATCGGTGGGTTGGGCGTTGGCGTTGCTGAGGGATTGGGAGTTGGGGTCGGCGTCAATACAATTGGAGAAGCAACACGGGTTTCAAGAGCGCTCACAGTCGCCGTCGCCGAGCGTGCAGCTGCTTGCTGAGCCTGGGGAGTCAGACCATAGATGAGCAGGCCATTGAAGCAGGCCAGGAGCAGCCCGATCAGGCTCAGCATGGCCAGCATGCCAATTCTCGATAGGTGCATATAGCGGCTCTGCGACCCGGGAGCAGAGCCAGCTGGAGCACGCGGTGGATCACTCACCTGATGAGCCAATGCTAGTTGTCGCCTCACATCATGGCTTCAATTTCTTCGCCGTCTGAGTATACACGAGAGCAGCCCAGGATGTGAAGCATTGGGCGAACTGGGCCGCGCGCATACTCGTGAGCTGCCACTGCTGCTGACACCAGCGCCAGCAGCGCGTCTGTAGCCCTGGCACTGGAGGAGGCTCAAACGGGGTGCCAGCTTGCTGCCAGGCTCGTTGATGGTTCTCGCCCTGGATAACCACCCCGCGCCTGTGCGCTTGCTCAGAGAGAAAGGCAGCTGTCTTCTCAAAAACCTCCTCGCGGTCGTAGTCCTTGGTAATCAGGTGGTAGGAGTGATGAAAGGTGATCAGATATTTTTCGTGCGAGCTGATCTGACGATAGATGGCCTGGCCGTCACGTGGGGGAACGACGTGATCATGGCGCGCGACCATGATGAGAGCCGGCGCGGTCACCGCAGGCAGAGCCTGCCGTAGATGGGGGAGAAACTCCAACAGATTCTCGATGGCTGCCAGCACACGCCACTGATGGCTCTGCCTGGCGCGCTGACGACTGTAGGCATAGCGCGCCGCCGGATCACGAATGTCTTCCCAGGCCCAGCGGATGCGGGGCATCAGCCGGCGTGCCAGCCGAATGAAGGGCAGGGTCCAGGAATAGAGGTGAAGGGGCGCACACATAGCCACGACACCATCCACCGCCTCCTGGGCGGCCACATAGAGCACCAAGGCCCCGCCTAGCGAATGTCCTACCAGAAATACCGTGGCACAACGCTCTTTGAGCGCCTGCAGCTCCGAACGCACCGCCTCCACCCAGTCTCTCCAGCTCACCTCGACCAGGCGCGTGACATCTTCTTCTCCATGCCCGGGCAGGAGCAAATTCACTACCTGCAAACCCCGCGCGCGTAAATAGATTTCCAGCTCCTGCATATCATCCCGGCTGCCATTGAGGCCATGCACTAGCACGACTCCCGCCTCTTCTTTGCGCCGCGTCGCCTCAGTTGCTTTTTCTTCGGGCAAGTCAGCGCTGGTTGAGAACAGGAACGCCATCAGAGAGACCTCCTTACTATTGCCTGAGCATGTCGTGCAACATTCGCGGGAGCGGACCGTAGCGAATTGTGCAGAGCGCAGCCTCAGACCAGCTCTACTAGTGGAAAGAGTTCGGCTTGACAGGTAGGAATGCACACCACAGGCTGGCCTAAGTCCGCTTCCTTTCTCTGCCTCTTGTTGTATGGTAACGCGCCAGGACCACACAGGTCAATGGCTGCTCTGGTAGAGAAGGGCTGGTCAAGTCATGGGAGGAGAGAGTACCATGATGAACAATCCTCGAACCCTCTGAGGGGGGCAACTATAAGCACAAGGAGCACTACGATGAAGTTTGCAACACGGGCTATCCACGCCGGCCAGGAGCCTGATCCCTCCACCGGCGCGATTATGCCACCGATCTTTCAGACCTCGACCTATGCTCAGCAGGGACTGGGTGGCCATAAAGGCTTTGAGTATTCGCGTACTGGTAATCCAACAAGGCAGGCGCTGGAGACCTGCCTGGCAGCCCTGGAAGAAGGAAGCTACGGCCTGGCTTTCGCCTCGGGCATGGCCGCAGAGAGCGCTGTCCTGAGCCTGCTGAGCGCAGGCGACCACCTGATCGCCTGCGATGATCTCTATGGCGGCACCTATCGCCTCTTCGAACGGATCTTACGCCGCTATCAGATTAGCTGCGATTACGTGCCTCTGGGAAGCGCTCCTGAGAGCTACGCCCACCTCATTCGCCCAACGACGCGGCTGATCTGGCTGGAGAGTCCCACTAATCCCTTGCTGCGGCTGGTCGATATTGCTGCCGTGGCCGAGGTGGCCCACGCCCACGGCTTGCTCCTGGTCGTTGACAATACCTTTGCCACGCCTTACTTGCAGCAGCCGCTGAAGCTGGGGGCCGATATTGTGGTCCACAGCACCACGAAATACCTCAATGGGCACAGCGACGTCATCGGTGGAGCAGTGATCACCAGCAACGAAGAGGTCTATCAGCAGATCAAATTCTATCAGAACGCCGCCGGCGGCGTTCCTTCGCCGTTCGACTGCTGGCTGACTCTGCGCGGACTGAAAACCCTGGCCGTGCGCATGCAGCAGCACCAGGCGAATGCCCTGCGCCTCGCCCACTTTCTGATAGAGCATCCGCGCGTTGAGCGTGTCTACTATCCCGGACTGAATCAACACCCCGACTACGCCCTGGCTCAGCGCCAGATGCGCGGTCCCGGCGGCATGGTCTCCTTCCAACTCAGAGGAACGCGCGAGGACGTCGATCGCCTGGTGCGCCGCTTCCAGGTGTTCACGCTGGCTGAAAGCCTGGGAGGCATCGAGTCCCTGGTCTGCCACCCCGCCAGCATGACTCACGGCTCCATTCCTCGCGAGGTGCGAGAGGCACGCGGCATCACCGATACGCTGCTTCGCCTCTCGGTCGGCATCGAGGACAGCGACGATCTGCTCGCCGATCTGGAACAGGCCCTGGCCTGAAAAGACCTCTCCCGCCAGTCTAGTAAAGTTAAAGTAAAGACTATCTGAAAACGACAAAGGAATCCACGGGGGAAGGCGAGCCATCCAGGCAGGTGCTTTGCTCGGACTCTACCCGATCGCTCCCTGGTCTCGCCCTTTCTCCCCTGTTACTTTTTGGGAGAGTGAGCCATCGAGGAGCGAAAAAGCGTTATCTTTAGGTAAGGAAAAGATCTATTCCTATCCATTGATCCTTTTCTCTTCCTAAAAAGCAGGAGGCTGCTCTGAAATGAAGCCCTCAGAGAGGAAAGCGCGGCAGCGCTTCTGGCAAAGCTCGATTTTGCTTAGTCTTTTTCTTTTTCTTTCTCTTCTTACACTAAATGCATGTACTGGGAATCTTCCGCAGCAGCAAGCAGCAAGCCAGGCCAAGGCTGAGCTGGACAGCCTTATTGCGCAGGCGCGCAGCGCGGGCGTTCCTCAGACATTGCTCAGTCCTATCCAGGATCAGGAGACGCAGCTGAGCAGTAGCCGGGCCCCCGTGAGCTTTTTTAGCGATCAGCCCCTGGTCCAATACTATGAAAACCTCACTCAGCGTTATCAGCAGCTCTGCACTCAGGTGGAGGGATTAACTGCTCAAGTCACCGACGAATCTGACTATCAGGCCTGGCAGGATCTGCAGGACTACGCCAGCGTGCTATCCGAGCGCCAGGCTCAGGGTTTCGCCGAGGCCCAGCCTTTCCAGAACCGCCTGACGAAGCTGCAGACGTCCTTTAGTCGGGCCAAACTGCCACGAGACTACCAGCAGATTAGCAACCAGGCCCGCCAGGATACTCAGGCGCTGCGTCTGATGGCGACCGCCTCCAGCCAAATGCAAGCTCTTGATCAGGTGATTGCCCAGCTGCAGGCTTCGCACCTGGATACGACCCCTCTCAAGCAGTTGCGCCAGGCCGATCAGCAGCGCTTTCAAACGGCCCAGACCCCTGCGGACTTCCAGGGGCTGATCAACACGATCAACGCCCAGTTCACCCAGGCCGTGGTCCTGTCCACGCAGGCCATCCCCTACGTTGGCGCGGCCAAGTTGAAGCAGTTTAGCGACTATATCACTCAGGCTCAGCAGTACGGCCAGGATGTGAGCACCTTCCAGCAGCGGCTGACTGCCGATCAGCACGCGCTTGATCAGGCCCAGAGCATCGGCGATTATTTGCAGGTCTCTTCGCAGATCGATAACGATATCGCCGCCATCCAGCTCACTGTCTACCGTGGCAAGGCCAACTATCTGCTCCAGCAGTTCCATACGGAGGTCAAAAATTGGGGCGCCACGCATAAGTACCACGGTTACGAGCTGGATTTCGAATATATGGATCAGGGAATCGGCTCGGATGCCGATTATCTGGTGCAGACCGCTCAGTCCATCGATGACTACCAGGCGGCCATTGATTTCATCAATCGCAGCATGACGCTGCTGCAGGCAATGGAGGCCGATTACAGCGATCAGACGCCCTACAACCAGGCGCATAACACCGATCTGCAGGTGATGGAGCGCTATGGCTTTATGCAGGGCGAGGTCATGGTGGTTTCACTGGTGGAACAGGTGCTGCGTCTCTACAATAATGGGCAGCTCGTGCGCGCCTTCTACGTGACCACTGGGCAGTATATGCGGCCCTCGCCACCAGGGATCTATCATATCTTCGATCGGGAGTCACCAACTATCTTTAAGTCGAGTGAGCCGAAAGGCTCGGCCTTCTGGTATCCCGACACCAAGATTAACTATGCAATGGCCTACCGCCAGGACGGCTACTTTATCCACGATAGCTGGTGGCGCGCCGACTATGGGCCAGGCACGGAGTTCCCGCATTACGATAGCGGCGGCGATGAGGAGTTCGCCGGCAATGGTAGCCACGGCTGCATTAATATGCAGGAGGACCAGGCTGGCTGGCTCTATAACCATACGACCTACGGGACACCGCTGATCATCTACTAGCCGCTCTGTTAGATTCTGTCTTATTACAGACGCAACCACCTCGATCCCTCTTCCGACGAGAGCAAGGGAGGTCCGGTCAGATCTCCCTTGCTCTGCTTTCTTGCTTTGCCCGCCCGGCCTCTTGATTGAGCTTCACCCTACGCGGCGCCGACGCCAGGTAGCATGCGGACAGGAGCAGGCTGATAAGGGACAAAGAGCGTTTGACAACCGGCGCCGGCTATGTTACAATCCTTGAGCACTCACCCTATCCGGCGCCCAATGCGCCGGTCTTATCTTGCTTGCACGAATCAGGCAATCAAGTTAGTAGCCAGCCAGTTGATCCATAGACAGCAAGCAGACACCAGAGAGGCGCCGCCTGGCAAGGAGCGCAACACGGCATAAGACCACCAACCAGGCCAAGCTGGCAAAGGCTCGACCTCCATCGAGCCAGTTGGCCAGGTCGCTGGCGCCTCAACGGGGCGGCTGCGCTGTGACGTGATGCAACGAGACGCGACGCGACGCGACGCACCGCCCGCGCTGGACCCCACCGCCGAGGAGCACTCTTCAGGGAGAGCCGAGAGCCAGGCTATAACGGGCGGCGAGCTGCTACGGTCAGCAATAAGACCCTCGTCGTGTGAGTGAAAGGCGTCAACGAGTAGCTGTCGTGTGATTATCGCTAAGGAAGCGGGGAGGTTCGATAAGCTTCTATGCCCAACACGAAGTCAGCGGAGAAACGCCTGCGTCAGGA
>NZ_JADGIA010000058.1 GCF_019683635.1 Thermogemmatispora sp.
TGATTGAGGAGTCTCGCAGGAGATTCTGCCTGGAGGAAGGGGAAGAGTGCGTTTTGCCTGGGGGCAAGCTGGTAACCGCTGCCAGCTTGCCCCCATTTTTTCCTAGGCGTTCTGGGGAACTCCGGCTTTGTTGGTGCCTGCCGGCGCCTGCTGGCAACTGGTTTGGCCTGGAGTCGCCCCAGGTCAAGGAGGTGGTCGACGCTTGACAAAGACCAGAGCTGGCAGGTATAGTTACTTTCGTAAACGTTTACGGTATCGTTTACGATACCGTTTACGGCGCTGTGGTAGACAGGAGATAAAGCGACCACAGCGAGCGAGCCGGGCGCGGTGCTATCTCTGATGCAGGGATGCGCAACCCCGGTAAGCAAGGAAGCTACCTCTTTGATCTATCAAAAGGGGGGGAACTATGGCCAAACCATCCGCGTATCGCTGGCCTCGACTGAGGTACGCGGCGCTCTCTCTCCTGCTCGTTCTGGCGTCCTTCTCCCTAGCCACCTATCTAGGCGTCAGATCGCAGGCTTTACGTGCCCATGCAGCGCCTTCCGTCACTGGTCTGCACGTTTCTGGAAACCAGCTGCTCAACGGGCAGAACCAGGTAGTGCGTGCGCTGGGAGTTGACCGCTCTGGTGCGGAGTACATGTGTCGTAGCAGCACCGCCACCACTGTCTTTGACGGGCCGGTAGACACCAACGCCATCAACGCTATGCTGAGCTGGGACATCACCGCCGTACGCATTCCCCTAAACGAGGACTGCTGGCTTGGGATCAACGGTTATCCCGCTGCTCAGTACTCTGCTGCGACCTATCAGCAGCAAGTCGTCAATTTCGTCAATACATTGACATCTGATAATCTCATCGTCATTCTCGACCTGCACTGGAATGCGCCGGGCACCCAGCAGGCCAACGGGCAGCAGCCGATGCCCGACCTGGATCATGCGCCGGCCTTCTGGACCTCCGTAGCCAACACCTTCAAGAACAACAGTTCAGTTATCTTCGATCTCTACAACGAGCCATACACCAGCAGCTGGGCCTGCTGGCGTGACGGCAGCACGGCGGCCAATGCCAGCCCCTGTAGCGATGTTGGTTTCGCCGTAGCTGGCATGCAGACGCTGATCAACACGGTGCGAGCTACGGGCGCCACCAATGTGATTATGCTGGGGGGTCTGGCTTACGCTAACGATCTCTCGCAATGGCTGCAGTACAAGCCGACCGATCCTCTCAACAACCTGGTGGCCTCTTTCCATCTATACAACTTCAATGCCTGCAGTAGCACGAGCTGCTGGAACTCTCAGGTGGCTCCGGTAGCGGCCCAGGTGCCGGTGATCGCCGGTGAGATCGGTGAGAACGACTGTGCTCACGGCTTCATTGACACCGCTATGGCCTGGTTCGATCAGCACGGTATCAGCTATCTTGGCTGGGCCTGGGACACCTATGACTGCAGCTCCTTCCCAGCGCTCATCAGCAATTACAACGGCACGCCCACGGCCTATGGGCAGGGCCTGCACGACCACCTCATTGCTCTGGCCAGCGGCAGTGGTGGCAGCACGCCCACGCCAGCGCCGACGCCGTCCCCCACGCCGACCACGGCGCCATCGCCGACTCCCACACCTACACCGCGACCGACCGTGACGCCGACGGCCACTCCGTCGCCGACGCCGTCCCCCACGCCGGGCACGGGCGCCTCGTGTCAAGTGCACTATAGTGTAGTGAGTCAGTGGCCGGGCGGCTTCCAGGCCAGTATCAGTATCACGAACACGGGTAGCAGCTCCATCAACGGCTGGACCCTGAGCTTCAGCTTCACAGCTGGTCAGCAGATCACGCAGCTCTGGAACGGGAGCTACACGCAACAAGGAGCGCAGGTGACGATTACCAACGCCTCCTACAACGCCCAGATCCCGGCGGGCGGCACGCTTAGCTCTCCGCCTGGTTTCCTGGCCAGCTGGAATGGCAGCAATCCTGCCCCGACAAGTTTCACCCTCAATGGCGTCAGCTGCAGCGTCGTCTGACCTGGCAGCCTTGATACCAGCAGCAGGTCAGGGATGGCTATTACCGCAAGGACGCGCCTGCTGGTATGTCCATAGATGAGCCGTATAAGCGGCTAGCGCAGTCGTGGGAGAGGCGGGCGGAGGCTGAGCAGGTTGGTGGAGGTGCTGGGCCGAAGAAGGCGGAGAGGAAGGCGCTCGTCTGAGTGGGCCTGACCGTCATCGGCCCACCCTCCGCCGCTCTCCTGGCCGCTCCTCGTAGCCACCTTCCTTCCGTCTTGCCTCCCCGTCGCATTGCTGGCGAGAACCACAGGCTCTGGACGCATCTAAGGAGGCATTGGGCATGAAGCCATCCTTCTTCTCGCGCTCGCGTCTGCGACCGTGGCAGGGACGCTGGATGTTCAGAGCGCTTCTGATTGGCGTGTTATTGCTCTGCTCGGCGGGGTTGGCGCTGGGCACAGCTCGCAGCAGTCATGCGCAGTCGGCGCCCGCCGGGCTGGTCCTCGAATATGCCGATGCTAATACCAGCGCCACGACCAATACGCCTCGTCCTCACTTTGAGATCGTGAACAACACCAGCTCCAGTGTCGCCCTCAGCAGCCTGACGATCCGCTATTGGTATACCGAGGATGGTAGCCAGTCGCAGCAGTTCTGGTGTGACTATGCGGCGGTGGGTTGCAGCAATCTTTCCGGCTCGTTTGTCCAGATGAGCGCCCCAACGGCGACCGCTGACACCTATCTTCAGGTCAGCTTCAGCAGCGCAGCAGGGAGCATTGTGCCTGGCGGCAATAGTGGCGAGATCCAGGTGCGCTTCAATAAGAGCGATTGGAGCAACTATAACCAGGCCAACGACTATTCGTGGAGTGCGACGCAGACGAGCTATGCTCCGTGGAGCCAGGTGACGCTCTATCTCAACGGGCAGCTGGTCTGGGGCACCGAGCCAGGTGGGGCCAGCCCGACGCCGACGCCGACGCCTTCGCCTACTCCGACGAGCGTGCCGACGCTGACTCCTACGCCTGGCGCGGGTGGGGGTAGCACAGGCGCTGGCTGGACAACCAGCAGCACGAAGATTCTGGCTCCCAATGGCAGTCAATTCGTGATCAGCGGCATCAACTGGTACGGCTTCGAGACCCCCGACTATGTGGCGCATGGTCTCTGGTCGTACGATATCTCGACGATTCTCAGCCTGGTCAAGAGCTATGGCTATAATACGCTGCGCATTCCCTTCTCAGACCAGATGTGGGAGTCCGACCCGGTACCGCAGAATGACGTTGGCTGTCCGTCGTGTGTGGGCCTGCACGCGCGTGATATTCTGGCCAAGATCATCAATTACGCCGGCTCGATTGGCCTGCATGTCATTCTGGACAATCACCGCTCAGAGGCAGGCGAGTCCGCGGAGCAGAGCGGACTGTGGTACACGTCGGCCTATCCCGAGAGCAGTTGGATCAACGACTGGGTGAGTGTGCAGCGCTGGGTGCATGGTATTCCCCAGACCTTGGGGGCGACCGATACGGTGACGGTGAACTATCTGGCCTCTGATGGCTGGCCGATCGTCTTGGGCTATGATCTGCGCAATGAGCCGCATGTAGAGGGAACCTATCCCAATCAATACGCCAGCGGGGCTCAGTGGGGTTCGGGCGATGGCATTGATCCGGCGACTAACCCGAATCCAAATCCGTTTGCCCCGGCCTGTGTGGCGACCTCGTCCTGTCACGATTGGCGCCTGGCGGCTGAGCGCGCTGCTGATACGCTGCTTGGCGATGCCCAGGCGCACGGCTGGAGCTATCCCTTGATCTTTGTGGAAGGGGTCTCGGCCTATCCGACAGCCTCTGGCACGCAGGCCAACGGTCCCTACTCCAGCACCTGGTGGGGCGGCAGCCTGCAGGGCGTCAATGGCAATAGCAACAATGCAGGGGCGCCGATCGTGCTCAACGCCGGCGGCAATGCCAGCAGCCTGGGGCCGGCGGTCAATAATCAGGTGGTCTACTCAGCGCATGAGTATGGTCCGACGCTCTATCCGCAGAGCTGGTTCAATAGTAGCACCTGTTATAAGAGCGGCTGCTCCGGCTCCAGCCTGGTGGATGTCTGGACGAGCAACTGGGCCTACATTGCAACGCCGAACGGCATCAATCCAACCTGGCCAGGCCATAGCAGCTATCCCTGGGGTAACACCGGCGCTCAGCCCTATAGCTCGGCTCCGGTCTGGATTGGCGAGTTTGGCACCGGCAACAGTGCCAGCGATCTGGTCTCCAGCGGCGCCGGCTCGCAAGGCCAGTGGTTCACGGACCTGATCAACTTTATTAAGAGCAGCTATGGCGGCGGCGGCTCAGGTGTGGCCGTGAGCAATCTGAATTGGACCTACTGGGCGCTGAATGGCGAGGATAGCTATGGCCTGCTCAATGGCCAGTACAACGGTCTGGCCAATCCAACCAAAGAATATAGCTTCCTCTGCTTTATCGAGACCGGCCCCCTGGCGGTGCCAGCCGGGAGCGGCAGCGGTCAGTGTGGCTCGACAGGCTCCCTGCCAGCTCCGCAGTGAGTAGATAATCCGAGCACCCTTGCTGGATACGAACGAGCACGAGCACCCACCCTGGAAGCAGGGCGAGGGGGGAGGAACTGCTCCCTTCCCTCGCCCTTCCTCGCTCTTTTTCTCCGCTCTGGATCTGCGCCTGTGCTCCTCCTGATCTCGCCCTGCTCTGCTTCAGGCCGCTGAACCGGTCGGAGCCGGCCAAACAGACGCCGGATTGGGGGGCGTGATGGCCATGCTGCCCTTGACAGGCAAGCGCTCTGTTCCCTATACTTACCTGTAGTTATTGAGAACGATTTGCAATTGCATCTGACAAGCAGTTATGGCCGACACCAGGCTAAGGAGGAGCAATTGACAAGCAGCCGGCCTGGCGGGCGGCTTGCTGTGGCTCTGTGCGTTCTGAACGTTCCGCATTCTTCCTCTGCAGTTGGGCGGTGGTCCGTCTTTTGAGCGGGTTACGGAGGTTCCTGCCATGCACATACCCGATGGTTATCTCTCACCTGTCTTCTCCCTCGGCTCCGGCGTTGTGACCATTCCTGCCTGGGCGGTAGCCACCCACAAGGTGCGTGATGTGCTCAATCGGCGCACTGTACCGCTGATGGCCATCTTTTCGGCGCTCTCCTTTACCATCATGATGTTTAATGTGCCGGTGCCTGGGGGGACGACGGCCCACGGGGTCGGCGGCACTTTGATCGCCATTGTGCTCGGTCCCTGGGCGGCGGCTCTCTGTGTGAGTGTGGCGCTGATCATTCAGGCTCTTTTCTTTGGCGATGGGGGCATTCTTGCTATTTTCATCAATTGTCTGAATATGGGTATCATCCTACCCTTTGTGGGCTATTATACCTATCGGCTGATAGCGGGACGCTCGCCGGTGCTCTCGACGCGGCGCATCTGGGCGGCGGCCATTGGCTCCTATGTAGGGATTACGGCGGCGGCTCTGGCGGTGGGCATCGAGCTGGGATTGCAGCCAGTGCTCTTTCAGCAGAACGGGCACCCGCTCTATAGTCCCTATCCGCTTGGTGTGGCCATTCCGGCGATGCTGCTCTCGCATGCCTTTGGGGCTTCGCTGGTTGAAGCTTTGATTACGGCCCTGGGCTTTGCCTACATCCAGAAGCATCATCCGACCTTGCTCGCGGCGCTGCGGGAGGTCGTCAGTGGCGGTGATGTTCCCACCGGTGAGGCGCAGGCGCTGCCGCTCTGGCGTATTTTCGCACTGGCTATTCCTCTGGCGTTGGTTCTGCTCTTTATCGCTGGCCTGATTACTGGCGGGGGGCGTCTAGACCATCTCTTTGGTGCCGATTGGTCGCAGGTGAGCTGGCCGGATGTGGGGATCATGCTGCTGATTGTGCTGGGAATTGCGGTGGTGCTTTTGCCTTTGACCTGGTTTGTGTTGCCGGCGCGTCTGAAACGGGTAGGGACTTTTTTCATGGCGCTGGCCATTTTCGCGCCCCTGGGCTTGATTGCGCCCGGCTTCGCCTTTGGCGAGGGTAGCCCCGAGGACGTGCAAAAAGCTTTTGGCTACATTCCCCAGGGGCTACGTGATCTCAATGGCCTTTGGAACGCGCCGCTGGGTGGTTACACTATTCATGCTGACTTCTTTACTGACCCGAATGCGCCTTTGTGGCATGCTGCTCTGGGCTATGAGATCAGTGGCATCATTGGAATCCTCTTGCTGGTGCTCCTGGTCTGGGGCCTGATGCTGCTCGTGCGTCGCTTAACTGGTCGGGGCGGCGCCCCAACGGAGGTCGATGCGAGGCAGGCGCAGCCGCGTGAGGAGGCTCTATGAGCGCCGAGGCAGATGGCAGTCGGATACCCGTCGAGCGAGAGGCCGGGCACCTGACCCTCTCGCGTCAGGAGCGGCGCCAGCTGCGGCGTCAACTTGGCTGGGTCGAGCAGACGCTGGCGGGGGTGACGGAAGCCATTGAGCGCGCGGTCTTTACGGAGGAGCATGCGCGCAGTCCTGGCTGGCTGCAGGGCCTTGATCCGCGGATCAAGCTGGGCATGTTTATTGTGACGGTGCTGGCCGCCAGCCTCTCGCACTCGCTGCTGGCCCTGCTGCTGCTCTATGGTCTGCTCTTACTGGTGGCGCGGGCCAGCCTCTTGCCCTTTGATTTCTTTGTGCGTCGGGTCTGGCTGGGCATTCCCTTTTTCGCAGGTGTTGTTATCCTGCCTTCGATCTTTTTCACCAGCGGTGGGCCGCGCCTCTTTGAGTGGGATCTGGGGCCGCTGCACCTGGGTCCAACGCCGGCCAGTCTGCTGGGGGCTGCCGTCTTCGTGATGCGCGTCGGCGATGCCGTCTCGCTGGCCGTCCTGTTGATTCTCACGACGCGCTGGGCCGACCTGCTCAAAAGTCTGCAGGTCTTGCGAGTGCCGCAAATCTTTATCCTGCTGCTCTCGATGACCTACCGCTATATTTTCCTCTTTTTGCATACGGTCAATGGCTTCTTCGAGGCCCGCAAGAGCCGCACGGTTGGCTTTACCAGCGGAGGCGAACAGCGGACCTGGATTGTGACCGCCCTGGTGACGTTGATGAATCGCTCCTTCCAGATGAGCAACGAGGTCTATGCGGCCATGTGCGCGCGCGGCTTCACGGGGACGATCCGCACCTATAGCGATTATCGCCTGCAGAGTGGGGATGTCTTGGCGCTGCTGGGTGCGCTACTGTTGTCGGTTGGTCTCTTTTTCTTGGGGAGAGTGCTGCTATGAGTGTGATGCATGCTTCAACGCTCCAACCGGGTACTGTCATCTATCAGCTGCGCGGGGTGCGCTACCGCTATCATGGTCGTCATCTGGCCCTTGATGGCATCGATCTAGAGATTACTCACGGCGAGCAGGTTGCTCTGTTGGGCGCCAATGGCAGCGGTAAATCGACCCTGCTGAAGCTTCTCGATGGTCTGCTGGCGCCAGAGGAGGGGAGTATGCGGGCCTTGGGGCGAGACATCAAGGCAGTGGCGGCGGGGCAGGAGACCTTTACCTTCCATCGTCAGGTCGGGCTGGTTTTTCAAGATCCCGATGTGCAGCTCTTCAGCGCCACAGTCTTTGATGACGTGGCCTTCGGTCCGCTGCAGCTCGGCCTGCCGCGCGAAGAGGTCAGGCGACGCTGCCAGGAGGCCCTGGAGCTGATGGAGATCAGCCATCTGGCTGACCGGGCCCCCTTTGAACTCTCGGGCGGCGAGAAGAAGCGGGCGGCCATCGCCTCGGTGCTCTCATTGCAACCGGAGGTCATTCTGCTGGACGAGCCGACGGCTTCGCTTGATCCGCGCACCAAGTGGGTGCTGGTCAACCTCATTCGTCGCCTGGGCGAGCAGGGCAAGACGATTGTGACGGCCACGCACGAGCTGGAGATCGTGCCATTGATTGCGCGCCGGGTGATCGTGCTCGGCGAGGAGCGGCGCATTCTGGCCGACGGTCAGCCGGAGGAGATCTTGCGCGATCGTGCGCTGCTGGTGCGTGCCAATCTGATTCATCCCCAACTGCACCGTAGCTGGTTCCTAACCCTGGAAGCCGAAGCGGAGCAGCAGGCCCCGAGCGACACAGCGGCCTCTTCCCTCTAGTGTACTGTCCCAGTCAGAAGCAGTCCGTCCCGGCCTGGCGCTGAGCTTGACCTAGGTGATCCAGCGCGGCTATGCTGTCTGGGAAGCCTTTGCTGTCCGACCCGCTCCTACCTCCTGCCGATCGTGTGCAGGTCAGGGCTGAGGCGAGATAGTGGGGCGGGCAAAAGGAGGGAGGTAAGGGCACTATGTTTCTGGTCCAGGCGCTGCTGAGCGCCTTCAGTATGTTTTGGGAAATTCTCTGGCCGCTCGTCTTGGGCTTTGCCCTCTCGGCGCTGGTCCAGGCCGTGGTCTCCCGAAGAACGCTGGCCCGCCTCCTGGGAGGCGAGTCTCCCCGTCATCTGGCGCTGGCCACCCTCTTTGGCGTTGCCTCCAGCTCCTGCTCCTATGCAGCAGTTGCCCTGGCGCGCTCGCTCTTTCGCAAGGGTGCCAGCTTCACGGCGGCGATGGTCTTTGAGCTGGCCTCGACCAATCTAGTGATTGAGCTGGGCCTGATCTTACTTGTCTTACTGGGCTGGCCCTTCATGCTGGCGCAGTATCTCGGTGGCCTCATTATGGTTACCCTGCTGGCGCTCATCTTCCGCCTCACGCTCAGTCGCCAGTTGGTGGCCCGGGCCAGAGAGCAGGCGGAGCGTGGCCTCAGCGGAAGAATGGAGGGCCATGCGGCGATGGACATGAGCGTTGAGGCTACAGGTCCGTTCTGGCGCCGCCTCTGGAGCGGGCGGGCTTTCACGGCCATCAGTCATTATTTCGTGATGGACTGGGCCGCAGTCTGGACCGACGTGCTCCTGGGGCTGCTCATTGCCGGGGCCTTGGCAGCCTGGGTCCCTGACAGCTTCTGGCGGGCTTTCTTCCTGAGCGGCAACCCCACGCTCGCCGCCATCGAGGGGCCGCTGCTGGGTCCGCTGGTGGCCATCATCAGCTTTGTCTGTTCGGTGGGCAATGTACCCCTGGCGGCGGTGCTCTGGCGCGGTGGAATCAGCTTTGGCGGCCTGGTGAGCTTCATCTTCGCTGATCTGATTGTCCTGCCTATCCTCGACATCTATCGCAAGTATTACGGCTGGAAAATGGCCGGCTATCTGCTGCTGACCTTTTACGTAACAATGGCCCTCGCTGGCTACCTGGTGGAGCTGCTCTTTAGCCTCCTGGGCCTCATTCCAGCGCAGCGTACGGTAGCTGCCGTAAGCGAAGGTCTGCAGTGGAACTATACCACTGTGCTCAATCTGCTGGCTCTCCTGCTGGCCGCCGTGCTCGTCATCCGCTTCCTGCGCACCGGTGGCCCGGCCATGCTTGCCATGATGAACCGGCCTGCCCCCGAGCCATCCCATGCCCATGAGCACGGCTCTCATGAGCATCAAAGTGCCTCATGAGCGAGCAGGGGCGGCTGGGCTGATGTGCCCTCTGGCTCATGAGGCGTGCAAAGAGGGCCTCTTGCGCTCAGGCTGGCTGCTCGGGGAGGCCGTGGACGAGGATCAAATGCGAGTGAGAGGCGCGTTGGCGGATGCCGCGGATCGCACTGTACTCGGGCGAATTGTACCAGGCCCAGGCTTGCTCGGCTGTCGGAAACTCTAACAAAGCGATGCGTCCAGGCTTCCAGTCGCCTTCAATGCTCTCAATCTGGCTCCCACGAGCCAGGTATCTGCCGCCATATTGGGCCACGGTAGCGCCGGCCTGGCGGGCATACTCCTGATAGTCCTCGGGATCGGTGATATCGATGCTGGCGATGATATAAACTGCCATTGTTCTCCTCCTGTTCTAGCGGTTATATTCCCTTGATCGTCAAAACCTGGCCCGATAGTCTGAGCCGCCTTTAGCCCGAGCAACGTGTTGACAGGGCAAAGACACTATAGCACATGGCCTGGCTCAGTGGTCCAGCTCTGCCCGTTGCTCTGGGAGAGGGCGAGGCGGCCAGGGAAGAAACGGCGAGACGCGCCGCTGGTACTCGGCATAGCTGGCAGGGTACTTTGCCAGCAGGTGGCGCTCCATCATCGGAATGCTGACCCCCAGGAAGAGCGCCAGCATCGCCAGCGGCCCGATGATCGTCCACCAGAAGGCCGGATGAGCCGCCAACACAAAGAGATAGAGGCCCCACCAGAAGAGGACTTCGCCGAAGTAGTTGGGATGGCGTGACCAGGACCAGAGACCCGGCGGCAGAGGGCCGCGCTCGGCGGCGGGCCGGACCCGGAAGTGCTCCATCTGCTGATCGGCCACAGCCTCGATGATCACGGCAGCCAGCGTCACCAGAGCCGCCAGCCCATCGGCCAGCCCGAGGGGGGTCCCGCGATCGCTCAGGTTGGGCCACAGGCTCAGACAGCCCAGGAAGACCAGGACTGTCGGCATCAGATGGATGCCGAGCAGGCTAACCAGCCAATACCAGCGCCCCGTGCTCTTACGGATATCCATGTAGCGCCAGTCTTCATGTTCCAGCCCGTGCCAGCGCCTGGCCCAGTTCACTGTCAGGCGCAGTGCCCACAGGCAGAGCAGGACAAAGATGAGGACATGACGCGCATTGGCTAGGCCATCCGAGCCGGGCTGGAACAGCCAGAAGAGCGCGATCGGAACCGGGGCCACGCTCCAGTAAGGATCGTAGAGGCTCGAATTGTTGGTCAGTACGCTGAAGACGAAGACCACGATGGTTGCTACGGCGTCGGCCACCGCCAGCGCGACCAGCGGGGGCCAGCTCTGCTGAAGGAGCCGGAGTGTGATCCAGGCCGCCCCCAGCGCCAGCACATAGGCCAGGGTCACTACAGCGAAGGCGCGCTTCATCCTCTGGCTCCTTCCCCCGCTAATGCTGGCTTGCTCAGGGCCACCGGACGGCTGAAGGGGTGCTCGCGTAATCCCATGCGGAAGAGAATCACGAGCGGGAAGATGATCCACGAAGCATTAGCGGCAATCACCAGGCCCAGCTGTGGCGAGCGGTAGACGCCGAAGGCCTCCTCGCTCAAGATGATCACCACGCCTTCGATCATGGCCACGGCGTAGATGATGCTCGGCAGGCGAATCCACTCGCGGCCCTTCGCGTAGGCATAGATGGCCACCAGATAGAACGGACCGTAGAGCAGGTCGTCGAGCCAGATAGTCACTTTGAAGAAGACCGGGCGGGCCATCAGCAGCGGGTCAAAGTGTTGTCCCCACCAGTGGATCAGGTCGACCACCGGGCGCGGTGGCCAGAGCGGATAGCTGAAATGCCAGGGATTGGGAATGATAATCTGTTCAATATCGATCAAATAAGACACGAAGAGCAGATTGATCACGAAGAAGGCGATCAACAGCCAATCAAGGCGACGTTGGGAGAGAGGAACAGGCTCCAGAGTTGTCACAGCATCAGCCTCCTGAGAGGAGATCTGAGGCCCGGCTCAGTGAGCCAGACCAGGGCCAGCGAGCGATGGGGCGATGCGTGCGGGTCTGGCTCGGTGACCAGCCGCAGCGGCGGACAGCTCGCTCAGCTCACTCGCGATAAGAAATCAGGGCCGTTGAGGCCAGCAGGCGCTCGACCAGGGCTGGGGCCCAGCCATTCAGCCAGACCAGGGTCTTGCCGGAGAGCGTCAGCACCTGCTCGCGGCGACGGCGGGCGGCCTGCCGCAGAATCAGGCTGGCGCAGCGAGCAGGATCGAGTGCGGGCACCTTCCTGGCCTGCTCGCCCATCACCTCCTGCAGACGTGCTGTGCGTACGGCGCTCAGATAGGTAATCGAGACACTGACCCCGCTGCCGTGCAGCTCCGTACGCAGCGTGTTCAAGAAGCCGCGCATGGCGTGCTTCGAGGCGTTGTAGCCAGCGGTGCCCGGTAGGCCGAGCAGGCCACCGAAGCTGTTGACGCCCACGACGCGCCCGCGACTGCGCTTCAAATATGGCAAAGCGTAGTAGGTGCAGTAGACCGTGCCCAAATAGTTCAGCTCAATCTCGGCGCGTATGGTTGAGAGATCGCTGAGGGCTTCAAAGCGACGTGGAAAGCCCATTCCTGCGTTATTGATCAACATATCGAGGCGACCGTACTCACTGACCGTCTGCTCGACCAGGCGTCGACACTGGGCCTCATCGCGCAAGTCGGTGGGGATGGCCAGAGCGCGGGCGCCGCGGGTCCGGCAAGTGGCGGCCACGGCCTCCAGTGCCTCGCTGCTGCGTGCGGCCAGGGCCAGCCAGGCGCCCTGCTCCGCCAGCTGGTAGGCCAGTTGCTCACCGATGCCGCGCGAAGCACCCGTGATAATCACCACGTGCTCGCGAAAAGGGGCATCAGCCATCAAAAGCCTCCTCTGCTTCGCTCTCGGCTAGCGTGATTGCGTGTTAGTTTGTTGGTTTCTGCTCGCGCGGGAAGAAAAGTGGCCTGCTCTCCTTCCGGGCGCGTTGCAGGCGGCTTGCCTGTTGCTACTAGATTACCACATAAGGTGCTGGCGAGGCTCTGGGAGGCGGGCTGTAGGGGCTGTGGGCCATATTTGACCGTGATAAAAATCTTAATCAGTTTTTTATGCCCTTGTATTGCACTTTGCGGACGCCTATGGTACTATTGCTACAGCCCCACTATGTCACCTGAGTAGACTGGGTGTTTCGACGTTTTAACAGGAAACGGTCCTGAGAGCAGCACGGGGAAGTCGAAGCGACAGCTCTACCAGCGCGACCTTCAGGATGGAGGGAGCGCAGGGGGCCATCCGATACATACAGACTGTTGTATGTTGGCGGATTGAAGGATGGTAGTAGTGTGGAAGCAGAGAGAGGGAGACACTATGAGCAAACTCGTCATGGTGATAGATGATTCGCTGACCGTGCGCAAGATCATCGAGACCAGCCTGAGACGTGAGGGCTTCGATTACGTCAGCTATCCTGATGGGATTCAGGCGCTGGAGGCTCTCACGAAGCATAAACACCGCGTTCCTGACCTGGTGATCCTCGACATCGGCCTGCCAAAGATGGATGGCTACGAGATTGCCCGCATTTTGCGAACGAAGCCCCAGTTCGGTAATACCGTCATTGTCATGCTCTCGGGTCGCGATGGGGTGATTGATCGTCTCAAGGGACGCCTGGCGGGAGCCAAGGATTACCTCACCAAGCCATTTCGAACCCAAGATGTCATTTCGGTTGTGCAGGCCCATCTGGGTAGCCCAACGCCAACCTATAGCTAGCCGGTCTGGCTTCGTCTGCCGGGCGTTTGATTGATTGGTTGGTTGGTTGGGCCTCGCTTGTTCGATCAATCAACCGCCTCGGTCAGTCCAATCACGCAAGGAGCGACTCGCTCATCACTCACCAACGAACAGAACGAATGAGGGCAGTGCTGCCCGCGGCGGCGCGAGCGGAAGAGAAGATGGTTGTACCACGTGCGGGAGGGTTTCTCTCCAGGTCGCTAGAGGCCTTGAGCGATGAGGAGTTCTGGAACTATGCGCGTGAGCTGGCTCGCATGGTTCCGGCTGCCGCTCATCCCGAGGAGTATCTGGAATGCAGCCTGTCGCTAGGGCAGGGCTGCTGTTTTGTTTCACTCAAGGCACTGTGTGAAGTGGTGCCTCCTCCCCATCGCTTTGCTGTTTTGCCCGCTTCTCCTGCCTGGTTGCTTGGCCTGGTAGCCTGGCGTGGCGAGGTGATCGCCGCTATTGATCTACCCGGCTTTCTCTGTGGTTCTCCCACTGCCTCCGCGGGGGAGGGTATGCTGCTGGTTGCCGATCATCCTGATCAACCGATCGGCCTGCTGGTCCCCGCCATTGGCTCGATCCTCTCCCTGGAATATACGCCCCTGGAGGAGTGTGAGGCGCTTCCCGTGCGCCGCGAACTGCTGCGTGGCCTGCGCGGCACCGATCCCGTCCTGGATGTGCCGGCTTTGCTGGCCGAGGTAGTGCGCGAGATAGAGAGGGCGGTGACCGATGGCTGAGCCAGAGGACGCGCTCCAGAGCGATCTGCCGGAATTGCCAGAGGGGGCGTCTGAGCTGACGCCCGAGGATCTGGCGATCATTGAGGCCTTTCGCCTGATGGAGGACCTGGAGCCTCCGGCGAGCCTTGCTGAAGCGGCAGCGGCCACGGCTAGCGGGGACGTCAGTCTGCCTGATGAGGCCGCAGTTGCCTGCGCAAGAGGAGAAGAGGCGGGAGCTGGCTCGGCGTCGCCTGATGCTGGCCTCGACGATATGCTGGTGCTCTTTGTGGCCGAGGCCGACGAAGATATTGCCTCAATGCGTCAGGCTCTGACCCAGTTGGAGCAAGAGGACCGGCTTGACGAGGGTCACCTGGAGGCCCTGCGCCGTTGCGCTCATAAGCTGAAGGGGACCGCGGGCGCCGTTGGCTGCCCGTCAATGTCGACGATCGCCTACTATATCGAGATGCTCGTCGGCTCGCTGCGCGATGGCTCGGTGCCGATGATGATCGGCCTGATGGCCCTGGTGCAGGCCATGCGTGCGCTGGAGGCGACCCTGCAAAGCATCGTTGAGACAGGGCAGGAGAGTAGCGCGCCGCTCACCGAGCTGGAGGCCGATTATGAAGCTCTGAATGAGTTCGGCAGTGTGCGCCGCACGCCCTCGGAAAGCCTGATGGCCCTCACCGCAGCCGATGAGACTCTCCTGCTGGAAGAGGAAGAGCTGGCCCCCCGCTCTCCGTTGCGCGAGGAGATCGCCCGTTTCCATCTCCGCACCCGCACGCCGCGTGAGTCCGGCTCGCCGCTGCCTTCTGTGCTGGTGGATGCTGAACGCCTGAAGCGGCTCATCCTCACTAGCGAGCATCTGGCCGAGCAGCGGGAGCCTCTGGAGAGCGCCCGGCGCGAGCTGGAGGCCGCTCTGCAGGAACTTTACTCGGCTCAGGCCCGCTTGCAGTATCTAGAGACACTGCTCTCGCTTAATCCCCTCTCGCTCAGCGAGACGGGTCAGATTCCTCCCGCGCCCCTGCGGGCGCTTCCCCAGCAGCCCATGTCATCGCTGGTCGCGCGCATTCTGGAGGAGGCTGAGCAATCTGGACGCCATGCGCCGACTCATGCTCAGCCGCGCCAACGCTTGAGCGCCCTGGCTCTCAAAGCGCGTGAGACAACCTCTTGGGACGAGATGGAGGTTGATCGCTATACTGAGAGCGACGTCCTCCTGCGCGCCTTTGCCGAGGCCATCGCCGATGTCAGCACGGCTTCAGCCCAGGTCCGCGCGGCCTTTACTCGTCTTGACCGTGTACTGCGTCGCCATATGGACCTTGCCAATCGGGTGCGTGGCGAGACGCTCTTGTTACGCTCGGCACCGCTGGCCGTTTTGCTGCCGCGCATCCGGCGGGCCATCAGAATGAGCGCCGACGCTCAGCGTCAGCGTGTCCGCTTTGAAGCTCGCGGCGAAACGACCGAGGTGGATCAAGATATTTTAGAAGCTCTGGCCCGTCCTCTGCTGCAGCTAGTGCGCTATGGCATGATCACTAATTGGAGCAGTGTCCATGCTGAAGATGGGGCGGAGGAGGAGCAGGAGCGGCGAGTCTGGTTCTATGCCCATGCTGTTGGCAATGAGGTATCGCTGGAACTGGGCTTCTCGACGCCGGTGCGGGCGGGAGCGCTAGAGCTGGTCCAGGGGCCGATTCAGCAGCTGCAGGGGACGGTGACCGCTCAACGCAATGCCCTGGGCGGCGTGACCTTTTACCTGACGCTGCCTCGCCTGCACGGGGCCATGCATGGTTTACTGGTGCGCACCGCGGGCCAGCGCCTGGTCGTGCCTTTCTCCCAGGTACGCCGCATTGTGGTGGAGCGCTCTGCTCTGGAGGAAGAGGGCCAGGTCTCTCCCGCCCAGTTTCCAAAGGACTCGCGCGCCCCTGTCCCGCTCTATCGCTTGCTGGGGCTGCCGAACCTGAACGGAGGAGGCAGTGAGCCTGTTTCCGCGGCGGAGGCCCGTCCGCTGCTCTTGTTGCAGGAGGGCCTGCCCTATGAGGTGGTCGAAGTGGACGAAGTTCTGGGGGGCGTTGAGCTGGTAGTTCGGCCTGTGGCCTCCTATCTACGGCGTCCGGGGATCATGGGAGCCGCCATTGATGGCCAGGGCAATGTCTTGCTCGTCGTGGATTTGATGCGCCTCGCGCCTCCTGCGGTGGCTCCCGATTTGAAGAAGACAAAAGCGCAGCGTGAGCCACTGGCCGGCAGCTCTGAACAGACGGCTGCCAGCGCCGGGCGGACAGTTATGATCGCCGACGATTCGGTCTACATTCGCCAGTCGTTGCAGCAGACTTTGCAGCGAGCCGGCTATCGCGTGGTGCAGGCGCGCGACGGTATGGAAGCCTGGGAGCTGTTGCTAGAGCAGCCGCCAGACGTCTTGCTGCTCGACATAGAGATGCCCCATTTGAACGGCTATGAGCTGCTCAGCATGATCCGGGCCAGCTCACGTTTTGCCTCGCTCAAGATCATCATGCTCACCGCGCGCTCTTCGGAGAAGCATCGTCGCTCAGCCCAGGATCTGGGGGCTCAAGCCTATTTGATCAAGCCTTCGCCTCCTGAACTGCTGCTAGACACCATTGGGGCTGTGCTGAGCGAAAAACCCCCGGCTCCCTAGGCAGCGTCGGCGCGGTGGGGCTGTAAAGAAAGTCGCTGCCAGAACAAGCAGGCTCCCCTTCCCTGACCGGACAGAGAAGGGGAGCCTCTTTCATTGCTGGCTGGTGGGGAGACTGGCCGCCCCGTCGACAGCTGCCTCTCCCTCTATTCGCGATAGTAGGCGGCAGCAGCCTTAATCGCGCCGGTCTCGATCATGATCTGACGCAGTTGCTGAGTGTCGAGTGTCTCGTAGAGACGCAGGGCCTGGGCGATGCGGTCCAGCGTCACGCGATGCTCGCGCAACAGGCTCAGCGCGCGATTATAGGCCGACTTCACGATGCGATCGACCTCTTTATCGATCAGCGAGGCTGTTTTCTCACTGTAGTCGCGACGTCCGAAAGCGGCCCGCTCCAGCGGGTCTTCGCGCTCCTGGAAGAAAAGCGGGCCGATCCGGTCGCTCATGCCCCAGTTAGTGACCATGTGGCGGGCGATCTGCGTCACCTGCTGCAGATCGTTCTCCGCGCCAGTGGTAATGCGGCCAATGGCCACCTCCTCAGCGGCGCGTCCGCCGAGGGCGGTCACCAGACGGGCCTCCAGATACTCGCGGCTGTAGTTGTGGCGGTCATCGAGCGGCAGGTAGCGCGTCACGCCCAGCGCCTGACCGCGTGGCACAATGGTCACTTTGCCGACCGGGTCGACGTGCTCGGTCAGGAGCGCGGTCAGGGCGTGGCCGCCTTCATGGTAGGCCACCACCTTCAGATCTTCCTCGCTGAGCACCAGCGGACGCTCGGCGCCCAGGACGATCTTATCCAGCGCCTCCAGGAAGCAGTTCTGATTGACGACATCCAGATTGCGGCGCGCGGCCAGCAAGGCTGCCTCATTGACCAGGTTGGCCAGGTCGGCGCCCACCATGCCCGGCGTCGCCCGTGCGATCGCCTCCAGGTCCACGTCTGGGGCCAGCGGCACCTTACGCGTATGGATTTGGAGAATCGCCAGGCGACCTTTCCAGTCGGGCCGATCCACGGTCACGCGGCGGTCGAAGCGACCGGGGCGCAGCAGGGCCTTGTCGAGTCCCTCGGGGCGGTTGGTGGCTGCCAGCACCACCACCGCCTGACGCACATCGAAGCCATCCATCTCAACCAGCAGCTGGTTCAGCGTCTGCTCGCGTTCGTCGTTGCTATTGATGCTGGCGCCGCGCTGGCGTCCGACGGCGTCGATCTCATCGATGAAGATGATGCTGGGAGCAGCTTTCTTGGCCTGGTCGAAGAGATCGCGCACGCGGCTGGCGCCCACACCCACCAGGACCTCGACGAACTCAGAGCCGGACATCGAGAAGAAGGGAACGCCGGCCTCGCCGGCCACGGCCCGCGCCAGCAGAGTCTTGCCGGTGCCCGGGGGACCAACCAGCAAGACGCCACGGGGGATCTTGCCGCCCAGGCGCTGGAACTTCTGGGGCGTCTTCAAAAATTCGACGATCTCGACCAGATCGTTTTTCGCCTCATCGACCCCGGCCACATCGGCGAAGGTCGTGCTGGGCCGGTCTTCCATAATCAGGCGCGCGCGACTCTTGCCGAAACTGAAGATATTCTGTTGGCCCTGCGTGGCGCGCCTGATGATGAACAAGAAGAGCACTCCCAGGAAGACCCAGGGCAGGGCATTAAAGAGGATGTTCAGCCACAGGCTGCCATCGCTGGTCGGCTTGGCGGTGACCGAGACATTGTGCTGCAGCAGAAGCTGGATCAGCTTGGGGTCTCCGCTGGCGAGCTGCGTGAAGTGATAGTATGTTGACGTCTTGCCGGGGTTGTTGGGGTCAGCGACAGGGTCCTTGAACTCGCCGGTCACGTCCTGCCCCTGGAAAACCGCCGTCTTGACGTTATTTTTCTCTACTTCTGCATAGAAGGTGCTATATGGTATCTCAATAGCGTTTTGGTTACTGCTGCTTGTGCCGCCCTGAATGAAAGACTGAAGGGCCCACCAGCCCAGCAGCAAGATCCCCACAATCACCAGGGAGCGCAGCAGCAACGAGGACAGGCTTTCGTTGTTGCGGTTATTATTGTTGTTGCTGTTGCCGTTGGGACTGGGAGGAGTATTCAAGCGCGGGGGCCCGCCCTGAGAAGGGCCATCGGGGCCGCGCTCATAGGTATGTAAAGCCTGAGCTTCCATCTTGTTCAGACCTGCTTTCTGCTCGACGAGATCGCCGCATCGGCTGACTGGCTCGCGGGCCAGGGGCAGCCAGGCGATCAGGCGCGGTCGCTGCCTCTGTATTTTATACGGTAATACGGATGAGCGAAGCGATTGGGTTGGAATAATTACTATACTATGATATCTCATAGGAAGGAAAGAGCGCCAGCCCGGCCCCGGCAGTTTGATGACTACCAGCCTGGCCGATGAAGAGCATGGGTGTAGGCAGGGGGAAGGAGGGAGGATGAAAAAGAAAGCGGGCATGACCAAAGGCGCGGACCCTGCCCCGGGCAGGGGGGTGAGAAGGGTCCGCGCGGCCATCGTCGGGATGAGCCGGTGAGCGACTTCGCCGGCTGATGGACGGACTAGCTTGCTGGTTTAGCGGATGGACTGGAGCCAAGTTCCTGGACGTCCAATTCCTGCTTGAGTGTATCGACCTCCTGTTTCAGCGTATTCACCTGCTGCTGCAAGGTGGCCACCTGCTGTTGGAGCGTCGAGATGCGCGGGTCCTGGCCGGGGCCGCGGTCAAGGTGCATGAGGTAAGCGGGGCCAGAGCCGGGAGGGTTGTCGACCTGATGGCCGGGGTCCCAGCAGACCACGCCTCGCTCAAAGCGTTGCAAGACCACGCCCTTATACCCATTGACCGCCGTCTCATTGGAGAGTGGCAGGCCGAGGTAGGTCAGCCCAAAGAGCGCATCCCCGCCGTAGCGGCGATAGAAGTCCAGGATGCCATGACCGACCACGTAGCCGGTTTTGGTACAGCGCCAGACGTTGTTGCCAAGATCCGTAAAGTAGCCGCGAGTGGCCGTGATATCCAGCATAAACCCTCCTTGCTCAAGAAACGCCCACAGCTCATTCCAGGGATAGTTCCCCGGGCAGCGCGCGCGCGAAATGGGGTCCAGCTCAAAATGGCCGATGATGCCACCGCTGGCATCGCCATGCCGTCGGGGGATGCCGTGGCGCTCGCAGATGTCTGCAATCAGGCGGAAAGAGGCGCGTTTCTGGGCATCTGTGAGCGGGGTGGAGTTATCGAGGGCCGGGTCCACATGCTCAATGCTGATGGTGACGAGGTTCAGATTGAGGCCCTCGGGGAGAAAGGCGGCATGGCCCGGCTCCAGACAGCAGTTCCCCCCGGCGCCGTCCTGCTCACGCACACACTGCACCACGGTCCCGTCCTGCCCCACCACGTAATGGGTGCTGGTCATCTCTGCATTCGTGGCAAAGTAGTTCGCCACTTCCTGCGCCGTGTGAAAGCCCGCGGTCTTATGGATCACGATCCATTTCGGGTTGTTGGCATCGATGAAGACCCGCGAGCGATCCACATACATCGGGATGGCTTCCGCGTAGTCGGTCATCGCTGTGGCTCCTCCTCCGACCGCTGCTGGTGCGCTCTCGCAGGCGAGATCACTGAGGTCATTCCTGCTCCTTTCCAGTTCAAGGCGACAGAACAGGTCGTGTCGCAAGCGAATGGTTCTGTTGCGCGCCTGTGAATTATCCACTTCTTCACCTTCTTTTAGGTGAGAAGCAGTGTTTGATAGAATCATTCTTTTTCACAGCGCAACATGGCCATTGTAACCTGCTATCGCTTCTATCTAGTAAGTATACTCGGCATAGCAAATGTTTTTGATTAGATCAAAAGTTGCCTGCAGTAAATGAAGGTGCGTGGCGGCTGGGCCGAAGCCGTTCGTCCAGAGAGGCGTTTTTTTGGGGCTAGAGAATCGGCTCCTGGCTGCGTTCTCCAGATGAGAAGATCACCAGCCAGCCAGCGAGCGGCCAGCTGGTTTTCGCGAAGAGGCGATCTGGTATGAAGGATGGTCTTGTTATTTGGTGTGATTTCTTGCAGACTGAGTGATGAGTAGCCAGCCGATCAGGAGGAGATGCAAGCATGGAACAGTGTCCTCATTGTGGCGCCACTCTGCCCGCCGATTCTCATTACTGCGGGCACTGTGGCCTGCCTCTGTATGGAGCCGCTCCTCACGAACCGACAGAGCGAGCTGGCGCTGGTGGGCGGGAGCCGGGGCCGGCAGTATTGGACCCGACACGCCAGGCTGGGCCGCTGTCCGGCGGGCCATACCCGGCAACGGTGCCGGAGGCGGCATCGAGCCCCTATGCGGCAACCGTGTATGGGACGCCTGCCTCTGGGGGGGGACTGGAGACCGAGCCGGTGAGACAAGACCTTTTCACACCGCCTCCGCCACCTCCTTCGTTTGAATACCCGCCTCTCTATCCAGTCCCTCCAGGGCCCCAAAGCCAGCGTGCGCCTCGTCGGCGGTCACTGCTCGTTATTGGGGCACTGGTGGTAGTAGTGGTTTTGGTAGCTGGAGCGATTGCCGTTCCCAGCCTTCTTCATCTGGGGCGGGGGCAGCCGCAGCTCAAAGTCAGCAGTGCTTATCACGTAGGCAACCTGCCGGCAGCGGCCACGGGAGTGAGCTTGCAGGTGAGCGGTGAGCAGTTTGCGTCCAATTCTCCGGTGACCTTCTATCTAGATGGTCAGGCTCTCTCGGGAACACAGGCGAAAACTGATAGCAATGGCGCATTGCGGGTGAATCTGAGCGTGACGAACTCCTGGAAGCTTGGCCAGCATACATTGACGGCGGCGGATGGTAGCAACAACCGCGTGGAGCAAGGGGTGACGGTGGTGATTGTGCCCCAGGGGCAGGCGCATACGCCCGGTCCCAACGGCGCCCCGCCGGACGATGCGAGCTTCAAGATCGCCTTCACGGCTTCAAATGGCTCGCAGACCCAGAGCGGCATTTTCACGGTCACGGGGCATCCTGATCCTGCCGGGGGCACGATTTGCGCGAGCTATGCCAATGGAATGCAGGATGATGGGCAGCCGCATACCCTGAGTGGCGTGACTTCCAACGGCATCCGCTATCAGGAGACGCTCGTGGCGAACTGCCAGGGAACCTATCGCGCTGGCAAAATCATCTACAAGGAGTTCTATAGCCAGGATCAGGTGGTCTTTCAGACATCCCTGGGCAATGTGACCTGCACCGCTGCTCCGCATACGGTCCAGGCCGATGGCAGCTTTGTCGATGCCACGCATGTCAAGGGGACTTTGAGCGGACCAGCCTACTCCTATAGCTGTGATAATGGGAATTCCTCTCAGGTGCAGGAGGTAACGGGAACCTGGGAGGGCCAGCTCCTGGCTTAGGGCCTGGCCTCGTTGGCTCTGCGCCGGCGGACGGACGGGAGCGCCGAACGCCAGCGCGGGCCGCCAGGCTGACGCTTTATCTTACCAGGCCACTGACAGGCCCCGATAACCTCACAATCCTCTTCGATGGCTTTACTCCTGTGGCGGTCTCGTCGAGAGCCGGACTCTTACGAAAGCATTGAGAGAGCTGGCGCTACCGCTACAACCATAGACGGCGACGGGCCGCGCCCTGAGCGGGCGAGAGATCTGGCTGCGGCGGCAGAATAGTGCTATGATTCATGTCTGCCAATAGAAGAGCAGCGTTTCAGGCGATCGCTGTTTTTCAGCGTTGTATCCGCTGATAGTCTGGCTAGCTGGAAACGATAGAGAGAGAGGATGGTTTTGGAATTGGCGTAATGAATCTGTAACGGAGAATGAAAGGAAGAATACGAATGCAACGCTGCAGTGCTTGTGGCGCCGAGCTGGCGGCTGGGACCCTGATCTGTCCTCAGTGTGGGCAGACGCGCACCGCTAGCGGGCCGGTAGCTGTCACGGGGAGCACTGTGCCGAGTCCTGTGCCCGGGGCAGAGTTAGCCAATCCGGCAGGCCCACCCCCATCTATCACGCCACCGCCGCCCTCTGGTCCGTCTGGCTGGCCCTATGTACCGCCACCGTCGGCCATGCTGTCCGGCCCTTACCTTCCCTTTCCCCCTCCCTCTCCAATGGGGCCGACGCGCCCGAAGAGCAGGGCCGGGCTGCTTGTAGCCGCGCTCATTAGCGGCCTGGTGCTGATGCTGGTAGTGGCGCCTGTTGTCTGCCTCGCCACCTTTCTCTACCTGGGAGCGCGCTCGGAGGCCTCCCTGGATCAACCGACCATCAACGTCGAGAGCAAGTACTCTGTCGGCAGCACGCCGGCAGCCGCCACTGGAACTCAGCTCTACGTCTCTGGCCAGCACTTTGCCCCCTCCGCGAAGGTCAACTTCGCGCTCGATGGGCAGGTACTGGCTGGCAGCAGCTCACAGGGCACGAGCAATAATCAGGGGGGCCTGGCCGTCTATCTGAGCGTTAGCAATCTCTGGCCACTGGGCAGCCATCAGCTCACGGCTATTGACACGAGCACGAACAAGAAGACCGCGGGGGTGACGGTCGTCATTGTGCCCCAGGGCCAGGCCCACACTCCTGGTCCTCACGGCGCGCCGCCCGACGACGCCGATTTCCAGCTCAATGTTCAGATTCGTGGCAAAGATAGCAATGGTCAGATGATCTCGTCCTCCCTGCAACTGGTGGTGACGGGGCAGCCTGACCCTGCTGGCGGCACTGTCTGCGCCAGCGATGATGACCAGCTCGCCCACACCTATGATGGCAGCGTTCAAGGTGTTCCCTACCATCAACGTTGGATATCGCGCTGCGAGGGCACCTACAAGCAAGGCCAGATCCGTTACACGCGCCTGATGGTGGAGGATAGCTACGTCTTCACAAAGGACGGCACGCAGATCACCTGTACGGCACAAGCCTCGTTTGTGGCAATGACTCTGGTAGGCAGCTTTACCTCCAGCCAGGGGGCGAGCGGTGATTACCAATCTCCTTATACTCCTCTGCAATGTGATCATGGTGCCACGGACTACCTGCCCTCGGCAACGGGTACCTGGACCGCTGTGCTGGCTTCCTGACGGTGAGCGCAGGCGACGGTTCGGTCCCAAGAGCGATGACATCTGATCTGCGCTGGCTGCTCAACGAGCGGCTGGCGCAGGCCCGGTGAGGCCATGCCTCTCTGCCACTCTCCCCAGCAACTACCCCATTGTGCCATATGGCGGCAGCAAACCTGCAAATTGCCTGTCTCTTGGGTAGACTACCGTGTAAGCGGGAAGACAGGGACTGCTGTCCCCGCGCGTCGTGACAGCATCCAGGCTGGTGAGCCTCTCTCATCAGCTACACTGCATTATAGTCATCATCCGGGTCTGGTTGAATGAGGGGCCAGCCGGCGATTCATCAGTGTTCAGCAGTTCAGCTGCTCTGAATGGAGGTTTGCGCGATGACGATCACGCACAAGGACCAGAGCACCGCCGTTTCTCTGGATCAGCTTCTGGCCGAGTGGGAGGAGCTGGGTATTCGCACTGTGCTCTTTGAACTGCCCGACATGCATGGTGTGGCCCGCTCCAAGCTGATCCCTCTGAACAAGGTGCGCGGCTACGCTGAGAAGGGCCTGAATATGTACGGCGGCACTGTTGCCCTCGATAGCCGCTCGTTTGTCGTACCCGGCACCAGGTATAATGAGGAGAAGAATTATGCTGATCAGATGCTCCTTCCTGACCTGTCGACGGCTGCCGTGGTTCCCTGGCTGAGCGGTACGGCGCGCCTGATCTGCGATGCCTACTGGCAGGACGGCACTCCCCTGTATGCGGCACCACGCCATGTGCTGCGCCGCGTCCTGGCCGAGTTGGACAAGCTCGGCTACGAGGCGGTCATCGGCCTGGAATACGAGTTTTATCTGCTTGATCCCATGACCATGACCCCGGTCTTCAATGGCCTGCATATCTTCAATACGTCGCGCAACCTGGCAGTGCCGGTGACGGAGCGCATCGTCGAGCTGATGCCACAGATCGGCATCGATATCATTACGGCGAACTGTGAGTACGGCCCTGGCCAGTTCGAGATCAACTATGGTGCCCATCCTGCCCTGCACGCCGCCGATCTGGGTTTCACCTTCAAGAACGGAGTCAAGATGATCGCTCGGCAGCTCGGCTACCATGCGACCTTCATGACCAAGCCTTTCAGCGATCAGTCAGCCAGCGGCGCTCATACGCATGTTAGCCTCATCTCGAAGGCGACGGGCCAGAATGCTTTTCTCGATGCCAATGATTCGCATGGGTTGTCGCGCGTGGCCTACTATTTTACGCAGGGGATGCTGAAGCATGCCAATGCGGCGATGGCTCTGATGGCGCCGACTCCCAACTGCTACCATCGTTTCGTGCCGCACCATTTTGCGCCCTCTAATATCAGTTGGGGACCCGAGGATCGCTCGGCAATGATTCGGGCGAAGAATAGCCGTGATGAGCGTACGCATCTGGAGAATCGTCTACCCACTGCTTTGAGCAATCCCTATCTATCGATTGCCGCGGTGATTGCGGCGGGTGTGCTGGGCCTGCGCGACCAGGAGCTGCCGCCAGAGGCGGTCTCGGGCCTGGCCGAAGAGCATAGTGAGTTTCCGCCTTTGCCGACGACGCTCGATGAGGCCCTGGATGCTTTGGAGCGCGACGAGGAGTTCCGCCAATTGCTGGGTGATGAGTTTGTGGAGGTCTTTACGCGAGCCAAGCGCAGCGAGCTGGCGCGCTTCAAGGCCCACGTGACCGATTGGGAGCGCGAGGAGTATCTGGAGATCTACTAGCTACAGCGTTGGCAGGGATGCTGCCGCTCGGCCCGCGCTGAGGCTGGCTCGCCCGCCAGTCTGTGAGAGAGCGGTGGACCCCCGCTGACTAGCCTGCTTCAATCATACACGCTTCCTTCTGAACTCTCTGGCCGGTGCGGTGCATGGATCATCTCCTGGTGATCCGTGCACCGCTGTTGTTTTGGCATGAGATCAGGGGAGATTGGCAGGTATAGGTATGCCGCTGGCCTGCCTGCGCTACTCACTGGCTGGGAAGTTCTGAGCTGTTCAGGGTGTTTCTTATAGTGTATTATCTGGCGAGCTGAACGCAGGAGCTAAAGAAGGGAGCAAGTGCAATGCAGTTGCAAGGTATTCATCATGTGACGGCGGTGACGGGCAATGCCTCGCTGAACGTAGCCTTTTACACCCAGGTGCTGGGGATGCGCCTGGTCAAGAAGACAGTCAATCAGGATGATGTTTCGGCTTATCATCTTTTCTACGGTGATGAGCTGGGCCATCCCGGCACGGAGCTAACGTTTTTCGACTGGCCGGAGCTGGAGCGCCATCGCCACGGAGCCGGTACGATCTCGACGATCATGCTGGGAGTCAATGGTGAGGAGGCGCTGCGCTGGTGGCAGGAGCGTTTTGCCCGCCTGCATGTCGAGCATGATGAGCTGCAGCGTCGAGGGCCGGACGGGGCGCTCACTCTGCCGTTCCGCGATCCCGAGGGCCAGCGCCTGGAGCTGGTCGACGACGGTGGACGGCTGCAGGGCGTAGCCTGGCGCCGCAGTCCTGTGCCCGCTGAGTACGCTATCCGCGGCTTCTATGGTGTGCAGCTGACCTTGCGCGCGTTGGCCCCATCGGCGCGTTTCCTGACCGAGGTGCTGGGCTTCCGTCAGGTGGGAAGCTATCAGCGGGGAAACGGCTACGAAGTGGGGGCCTTTGAAGTTGGTCCGGGAGGGCCTGGGACCCAGGTGCATGTGGAGATCCAGCCAGATGCTCCGTTCCATCGTTTTGTCGGCGTCGGCGGCGTTCATCATGTAGCCTTCCGCGTCCCCACGGACGAGGAGCATCGGGCCTGGCGCGAGCGCGTGGCGGCGGTCAATCGCACGGTGACGCCGATCATCGACCGCTTCTACTTCCATTCGGTCTACTTCCGCGAGCCAGGCGGGGTGCTCTTCGAGCTGGCGACGGATCTGCCGGGCTTTGCGGTCGACGAGGAACCCGAGCATCTGGGCGAGCGCCTCTCGCTGCCACCGTTTTTGGAGCCGTACCGGGAGCGGATCGAGGCCGGTCTGAAGCCGATCGAGCCGCTGGATCTGTTGGCAGGAGTCTAAGGGGAGAGCAAAGCGCGCCACGGGCTAGCTGGAAGCCAGGCGAGGCGGCAATGAGTCAACGGTAAAACGATTCATTGCCG
>NZ_JADGIA010000263.1 GCF_019683635.1 Thermogemmatispora sp.
TCGCCATGCTCACCACCCCTGGATCTGGCCAGGCGCTGAGCATGGCCTCCACCAGCGCCGCTGCGGCTCTCTGCTCAGCTGATGCTGGCAAAGGAAAGGAGAAGAGGGAGAAACCTGCGCAAGGAGGGATAAGCAGTCGCGAGGAACCTAGACTATAAGATAGCGAGAGGTTCAACGTGTCGGTTGTTGGTCGGTGGGTATCTGTGTCCTCCGCCTTCCTCAGTCACCCAGGAGCCAGAGGGTCAGCTCTTGCTCCCGCCACCTCACAAGACCAGGGCTGCTCAGCTCCCCGCGACAGGGTCGGCAGACCACAAAGAGCGTCTTGGAGCGCTCCCACAGCAGATTGGTCTTTGCCAGCCTGCTGTCCACGTTGCTCGCCGGGCGGGGCTGCAAGAATCAACCCTTGACAACCTTCTCTTTCATATTTATACTTCATATGAAGACAAAGATATATTTTTACAAGAATAGAGAATAATATGAGCAAAAAGAAAACGCCCTTCTGCCATTCAGGCCAGAACACTGCTGCCCTGCTCCCGCTGGCGCAGCCTGTCCTGACGAAGGTCGTGCGCGAACGAGAGGAAGAACCCTCAGCTCCTGAAGAGGAGAGCGAGGGCCTGGGCGCCCTGGTGGGCGAGGACCTGGACCTCCTGCGGCGCATCGCGGACATCGCGGATCTGTACGCTCAGCACGAGGTCTTTGCTCGCTACCATCGGCGGCAGGCTCATAACACGCGCATTCGCCAGCTTTGGGACCTCAAAGCCTTCGCCACCTTCTGTCTCGAAGCCGGCGCCCGCGCCACTGGGGTCAGTCTACAAACAGACGTCGCCACTTTCACCCAGGCCCTCTTTCTGGAAGTCTCCACCTGGCGCTTTGTCAGTGCCGGCCTGATCCAGCTCTTTCTCAACTGGATGGAGCGCCAGGGCTACGCCATCGACACCATGAACGTGCGCCTCTCCACCCTCAAGCGCTACTGCCGCCTGGCCGCCGACGCTGGCGTCCTCTCCCAGGAAGAACTGTATCGCATCAGCCGTGTCCAGGGCTACCGCCATAAGGAAGGGCGCCACATTGACCGCCAGCGACCCATCACGCGGCGCGGCGCCAAAAAAGCCGAACCCAACCCCCTGACCGAAGAGCAGGTTGCCTGGCTCAAGCACTGCCATGATCCCAACACACCCCAGGGACGGCGCGCCCGTGTCATCCTCTGTCTGTTGCTCGATCTCGGACTGCGCGTCGGCGAGCTGGTTGCTCTCCAGGTCAAGGACGTCCAGCTCAATCGCGGTCTCCTGCGCTTCTACCGCGAAAAGGTCGACCGGGAGCAGACGCATCGCCTGTCTGCCGACTGCCTGCAGGCCCTACGTGCCTACTTGCCCGACGTCGCCGGCGAGCGCTACCTCTTCCCGGGCTACAAAGGCCGTCACATCAGCACACGCCTCGTCGAGTACCTGCTCAAAGACCTCGGCGACCAGCTCGGCATCGATCACCTCTCCCCCCACGACTGCCGCCATTACTGGGCAACCTACCACGCCAGTCGCCAGCGCAACCTGGCCCAGCTCCAGCAAGCTGGCGGCTGGAATTCGCCAGCAATGGCACTGCGCTACTACGTGGCCTCTGAGATTGCCAACGAGGGCCTTCTTCCTTGACTTGACCAGAGCAAGAGCAAGAAGGCTACAATAGCAATGGCCAGGCAAAGTAGTGCACTCACCTATCTCGGTCAGTAGCGCAGTCTAATCAGAGGAGAAGAAAAAGCATGGCCTTCAAGATTGGCGTCTATGGCTCCAACATCGTCGAGAGCGAGCACGCCCTCAGCCTGGCCCGCGAGCTGGGCCAGGCTCTGGCCGCACATGGCTGCATCGTCATCACCGGCGCCTGCAGCGGTATGCCTTACGCCGTGGCCAGGGCTGCCTTTGAGCATGGAGCCGAGGTCTGGGGCTTCACCCCGGCCCTCAACCTTGACGAGCATCGCCGTGCCTACCCCCAGGACGACATCGGCATCTACCGCCGCCTGATCTATGTACCCCCCGGCTACCACGACCTTTTCGGCCTGACCCCGGCTACGGCAGAACAGGACTGGGGTGCTCGCCTGAAATACCGTAACGTCATCTCGACGGTCAACAGCGACGCCGGTATCATCATCAGCGGTGGCTGGGGCACCCTCAACGAATTCACCAACCTGATTTACGAAGGCAAACCCATCGGCGTCCTTGTCGGCAGCGGCGGTCTGGCCGATGAGCTGCCCGCCTGGTACCCCCGATTACGCAAAAAAACAGCCTCGCCGGTCCTTTTTGAAGGGAACCCGACGAGGCTGCTCTCGCTCGTGCTGCAGCGCCTGGAGTGACACAGGAAGCAAGGGCGTGAGAAGAGAGAGGAAGAGGGTGGAGGACCCTGGAGCACTTCAGGGTGCCCGCCGGAGGCACAGCGAGGAAGATCGCAGCCGGCTCATCGGAGAGCGGCCTGCGATCGGCATGCCGGGGCCTCCGGGCGAAGGAGCAGGAGGCCGATCTCAGGCCATCACCGGCTGCCGCTCAGACTCGGCAGCGGTGATGCTGATCCGCCTGGGCCGGCTTCCCTCGGCCACGGGCACCGTGATGGTCAGCACACCGTGCTCATAGTGTGCCTCGACCTTCTCAGCGTCAATCGGACGCTCGAAGGTCACCACCCGTTCGCAGGCGCCGCTGCCAATCTCATGCAGCAGCCAATTGACCTGTCGGCCCTCCTCCACTGCCGGATAGTGGACACGGATCACCAGGCTCTGGTCCTGCACCTCCAGCCCGATGTCCTCGGGCTTGATCCCAGGAACCAGCGCCCTAACGACATAACCCTGCTCCTGCTCATAGACATCCAGCGGCAGCTGTGGACGCGGCTCACCGTCCAGGCGCCACAGCGGGCGGACAAAGCTCTGCTCAAACAGCCGGTTCATCGCTTCGCGCAGGCTGATCATCTCGCGCAGTGGATCGAAGCGAGTCATGACCATCATGGCACTCACCCCCCCTCTGCAGAAATGATCAGAGAGCGAACGACGTGCAACCAACTGTCCTGCGTGCCGGCGAGGTCGCTCCCATCAGCGCGCGGCCTGTACCAGCGCGCTTTCTTCATAAAGGGGTGCCGCCGGGGACCCCTGGATTCATCCAGGGGGCGTTGACATCCCACGGCCTCCACCGCCTCCTCCCCCACGGGAGCGCCGCCACCGGCTGCCTTTCTCCCGTTTCCACCCAGTGATAACCTGCACAGGGGGGAATTTATTCCCATACTCCCCCACTCTTTCTACCTTCCGCCAGGGCCATCTCCAGCTCGGCTCGTGTTGGTGTCGTCGCCGGCCCGGCTCGCTCCACCGCCAGCGAGGCGGCTACATTGGCCTCGTGGGCTGCCTCCTCCAGGCTCCGACCCGCGGCCAGAGCCGCCAGAAAGGCCGCCACATGAGCATCACCAGCTCCTGTCGTATCTACCACCACTCGCGCCGGCCTGGGTGGAACCTGCAACGGCGCCCCCTCAGCGCTCACCAGCCAGCAGCCCTCGGCCCCCATCCTCGCCACTACAACCCCCTGGGGAGCGAGTTGCGAGCACAGGCGCGCTGCCCCGCGGGTCGGCTCCTCCTCACCGCTCAGCAGCTGCAGCTCGCGCGCGTTCAAGCTCAACACGTCCACGCGGCGCAAGACCTGCGTCAGTCGCTGCCTTGGAATAGTCGCCACCAACGGCCCCGGGTCCAGCACCAGCAGGCAGCCCGGCGCTAAACCCGGCAGCCAGGCCTCCAGAGCCGCGCCCGAGAGCGGATAACAGAGATCGTAGCCCGAGACATAGACCGCATCTCCCTCCTGCAAGGCCAGCCCCTCTAGCTCAGGCAGACTCAGCTCCGCCTCCACTCCCGGCGCAGTGACAAAGGTCCGTTCGCCATCCGGCTCAACCAGGCCGATATCAAAGCCCGTATCCCGCCCTACGACCGGCGGCAGCAGCACCGGAATGCCCGCAGCCGCTAACTCAGCGCGCACCCGATACCCCATCGGCCCATCCCCGATACGCCCTGCATAGGCCGCTGGCAGTCCCAGCCGCAGCGCCCCAATCAGGACATTAAAGCCTCCCCCCACCGCCTGCAGCGCACGCTCTGCCAGGAGATCACCACCGCGCTCGGGCAGACGCTCTACATAGAGCAGCAGATCCACCAGCACACTCCCCACCAGCACCAGACGCCGGGGACGCAGTCGCAGCTGGCTCATGCCGATCCCTCTCCCCCCGGCGCCTCCGAGACCAGCCCGCCAGCGGCTTCCAGCACTTCTCTCCTTCCGCCAGCCAACATCAGCAGCCAGTACACGAGCGCGCTCACCACGAACCCCAACAGATAACCAAGGCTGCTAGAGGCGAAGATGCCCCGCGCCAGGGGACCTGTGAACCAGGGCGAGACCGTAAAGAGCAGGCCCACAACAATGCCAAGCAGCCAGGCTATGAACGCCCGCCAGTTCACCCCAGCTCGATAGTAATAGCGGCTTCCCGGCCCCGTCTCTATCAAACCGCGCGCGTCATAGCCGCGACGCAGGAGCATATCCACCACAAAGACCGCCGCCCAGGCGGTCAGGCCATCTGAGAGCAACTGCAAGAAGCTCTCAAACGGTCCGAAGAAATCCTGTGCCACCAGCATCACATAGGCAGCCCCAGCCACCATCAGCACTCCATCGATCAGCACAGTCTTGTAGCGTTCCAGCCTCACGCCGAGCGCCAGCAGATTCAGCCCCGAGGAATAGATCGACAGATCGGCAGAGGCAATCAAGCCGCCTACAGCCGTCAGCAGATAAGGGGCCGCCATCCAGGGCGGCAGCTCCTGGCCAATTGCCGTAATCGGGTTGGTCGCGCTCGTCAGGTTGGGCAAGCGGCTCGACAGAAAAACCCCTGTCATAATCAGCACCACCAGCGGGAGCGCGGCCCCCAGTACCGTCCAACCGACGATAGCCCAGCCACTGCTGGCACGCGGCAAATAGCGAGTATAGTCAGCGCCGGCATTGGCCCAGCCAATCCCCGTCCCCGCAATCACAATGCTCAACGTTGCCAGCACGCCGCTATCCCAGGGACCCGGCGGAGCCGCCAGCACCTTCGCCCAGTCCGTTTTTGCCAGCAAGAACAGCACCACCACCAGCGTCAGCAGGCCAAAGATCCAGGTCGCCGCCTGCTGAATCCAGACCAGCGTCGCATGGCCGAGCAGGCCAAAAAGCACCACCAGTAGCGCTACCACCACGAGACTGGCCAGTGTCCAGACAGGGGTCGCGGGCAGTCCCAGCAAACCCAGCAATCCGAGCAGGGCATAGGCAGCCGTAATCACCGTAATCGTCTCCCATCCGACCAGGCTGACCCAGCTGATGAGCGTCGGACCCAAATTCCCGCGCGTCCCGAAGGGGGCACGCGATAGCGTCAACATTGGCGCGCCCCCCCACTTGCCAGCCACACTCAGCACACCGACGAGCACGAAAGATCCGGCTGAGCCAACCACAGCGACCAGGAGGCTCTGCCAGAGATTCAAACCGGCGGCAGTCAGGATACCGCCGTAGACAATGCCCAAGATCCCAATGTTGGCGGCAAACCAGACCCAAAACAGTTCAGTGGGCGCTCCGTGACGCTCATCATCCCCAATTGGCTCGATGCCATGTAGCTCGATAGCCCAGGGACGATCAGCTTCCGGCTGTAGCTGCTGTTGCACGCTCACAAGCGTACCTCCTCTTGTTGCAAGCGGGTCCGCAAAGCCAATAGCTCGCTGACCAACTCGTCGATGTCCAAAGCGTTGACCTGCACCACCGTGGTGCGCGCCTCGACAGGGAAAACCTCTAGGCCAGAGCAGGCACCGAGCATAGCGCCCACCAGAGCCGCAATCGTATCGCTGTCCCCGCCGAGACGGGCCGCTATCAGGCAGGCTCGCCAGGGATCAGCTCGCCAGCGCTGTGCAATGGCAAAGGCCGCCGGCACTGCCTCCTGCGTCGCTACTCCCGTTCCAACCAGATCCACAATCGCATCCTGGGCGCTCTCCTCATCGAGCTGGCTCACCAGGTCCAGCGCCCAGACGAGCCGCTCCGCTACTGAAGCCCCCGCCCCCGCGGGCGGCGGGGGGGGGGG
>NZ_JADGIA010000264.1 GCF_019683635.1 Thermogemmatispora sp.
GCTGCCCGCCTACATGGTCCCTGCCTCCTTCGTCGTCCTCGACGCCCTCCCACACACCACCTCCGGCAAGGTCGACCGCCAAGCCCTGGCCTCCCTACCAGCTTCCGAGCACGAGATCGTTCAAGGGACCAAGGTTGCTCCCCGTACTCTGCTAGAGCAGCAACTCGCCCAGCTCTGGGAAGAGCTGCTCAACGTGCAGCCGATCGGCGTTTACGACAACTTCTTCGAGATCGGGGGCCACTCCCTGCTTGCCGCTCGCCTCTTTGCACGCATAGAGCAGCAGTTTGGCAAGCAGCTACCGCTCTCCCTGTTCTTCCAGGAGCCAACCATAGAGAGGCTGGCGAAAGCCATCGAGGAGGGAGAATCTCAGAAACATTCAGAGGCCCCCGTCATCGCTGTGCAACGTCAGGGGAAGAAGCGACCGCTTTTCTATCTCCACGGCGACTGGACAGGTGGCGCCTTCTACTGCATCAAACTGGCGAAGCAACTGGGAGAAGACCAGCCTTTCTACGCTGTTGAACCCTATCGCTTCCCACAGAAGGCCCTACCTCCAAGCTTTGAAGAGATGGCCGCCGCTCACATCGAGGCGATCCGCCAGATTCAGCCCCACGGGCCGTACCGCCTGGCTGGCTGGTGCAACGGCGGTCTGGTAGCCTATGAGATGGCCCGCCAGCTGCAAGCGGTAGGAGAAAAAGTCGAGCTGCTTGTGCTGATCGACCCAACCGCCCCCGAGCGAGGATGGAGCCAGGCACGCCTGGCGTGCTCCTTCATCAGAGCTCTGGGCGCTCTCCTGCACTGGAATGAGCTACAACAACTGGAATGCTACCGACGATGGCGGTACCGCTACAGCCTCTGGCGCTATCGCCTTGTCCGCCGGCGGAAAGGCTCAGGAGAGAATGAACCGGCCCCCCCCAATGAGGACCATCAGCGCTGGACAAGCACATGCAGCTGGATCTTAGCGCGCTACCGTTCAGGTCCTTATCGTGGAGATATCACCTTTTTCTGGGCTGCTGAAGAGAAGCGATGGCGTCGTAAACCCTGGCTCAATTTCGCCCGGCACCATCAGCAGGAAGGTCGCGGGCACATTGACAGCCAGGAGCTGCCTGGCACGCACATTACCAGTCGCACCACCTACCTCACGGTCTTTGCAGAGGCACTCAAGCGCCGCCTGGAGGCGATAGAAGAGAATGATACTCACCAAATAGATGGAAATGCAAAAGGAGATGGGCAAGATAGAGGTGATTAGAATTGCCAGCAGTTCCTAGACAAGAGGAATCCATCAGAGTAGCTGCTTCTCACGAGAGAAGTAAGGCACTCCATGAGTCCTATCTTCTTGCAGAGCTTTCACGGAATTACTATAATGGAGGTGTCAGGCCATACTAGAGGTGGCGTAGACAGAACCCAGAGATCTGCCCGGGGTGGGCCGGACTGGGGCGCCAGCCGGTGACCCAGTTAGCAAACCCCGCAGTCAGTGTCTGGGAGAAAAGATCTGGGATCACGGTTGGGGTCTGCGCAGAGGTGGCCCATGCGCAAGCCTCAACCTTTTTTGTTGGGCAGAAGCAGGAGCGAAGCAGGCCACGCTCCCTCTCACAAGAGAGGGGGAAGCTGGGGTAAAGTCAGCGAATGCACAAAGGGCGAGAAAGGTAGATGAGGCTGGGGGAAAGAGTTGCGCCCGCGAGAAGGAGGCAAGGGCTGCTGTCGAGCAGGCCACTGGCGGGGGAAGAAAGCACGCTGATTTCTGGAGAGAGTACGAATCTGGCGGCGAGAGAGAGAGAAGTAGCGTGGACGATAGGCGAAACGTCTGCTCATGCACACTCCTCTTTTGCAGCAGATGCCATACAAAGTGATCAAACAACTAATGCAAGGAGAGTCAGGCTCAGGCCCGCTCACCTGCTGCTTGTCGACAAACAAGGACGAAGGGGTCCCACTACAACATACGTTGGGTGAGACCCCTTCGCTCACAATCGCATCTGTCCTATCAAGTAAGAAAGAAAAAGAAAGCGCTACACTAGCGTTGTTAAACGAGGTAGCGCTAGGGGCAAGCGAGGTTAGCGACCGCAAGCGCAGCCGCGCGGCTCGCCGCCGCCGCTGGCCGTTCTAAAGGAGTGGCCACAGCTGCAGGTTGTCACGGCATTGGGATTGTTCACCGTAAAACCGGCGCCCATCAGACTATCAACGTAGTCGATCTCGCTGCCGTTGACATAATCCAGGCTCATTTCATCAATGAGCACTTTGAAATCGCCCTGCGCAATGACCGTATCGCCTTCCTGCTCCTCATCCAGCGTCATGCCATACTGGAGGCCGGAGCAGCCACCGCTGGCTACGAAGATACGCAAGCCCAGATTAGGATCGTTCTCCTGCTGCAGAAGCTCGCGGATCTTCTCCATCGCCAGAGGGGTCAGCGTCACCACGCTGCTTTCGCTCTTTTGCTGCGTCTGCTCGATCATAAGTATCTCTCCCAAAAGTAGAACCTGCTTGCTCTCCTCAAGCCCACCAAGACAGGCCCCATGTACCTAGCAGATACATGTCAGGCCCTCTATGAAGACACTTCAAGCACCCAGTTGCGTTTTATTATATCCCACGAGGTATACAGCGTCAAGGGAAAGGGCCTACGCTCTCAGCCAGAGGAGAAGGTCCATCCCCTCTCAGCGACCGCTCGCGACCACCCGCCAGCGAGAGCAAGCCAGCTGGAACTAGAGACCAAAGCGCTGTTGGGCGCGGATCAGATTGGCCAGCAATGCAGGCACTTCAGGTGGGGAGCCATAGAGCAGGCCACCGTGCCACTCACCGGTGGAAGTCATCCGCAACATTGCATTGGCTGCAGACCAGCCCTGAGCGAGTAAATGGGCCGCGAGACCGCTGACGATAGGCGCAGCAAACGAGGAGCCCGACCAATCAGCCCAGCCGGTGGTGTTCGGCTCACCGTTGGGGAAGGTTGGTGAGATATAGACTCCTCTGACAGCATCAGGTAGATCGTTGCTATCTCTCACGCCCTCAACATCACCCCCGAACGTAGCCACGCCGCCATTCACTGGCGGCATAGCAGCGACATTGGCAAACTGGGACGGCTCGAAGCGACTATTGACCGAGGTCACACTGACCACCGTTGCATAGCGCGCCGGCGCTCGCGGCGGCCTTCGCCGCTTCCCCTGGCGAGCTTCCGGCCATGAATCGTTTCCCGCAGCGGCGACTAACAAGGCCCCTTGGGCATAGAGGCTTTCAAAGAGGAGGCGCAGCCCATCCTCCAGCAGGGTCAGGGCACTCATAGCACTGGCCAACCCCCGACTCGGCCAACGACGATCATCGAACCAAACATAGGGGAGACGACGCGCATCGGGTAAGGTGGTCAGGCTCAAATTGACGACCAGGCGCCGAATAGTCCCGGAGAACAACTCTTTCTCCAGTCCTGTCAGAGCTGCGAATAGCCCGTAGAGATCGCCCCCTCCATAGTCATTGAGAATGCGAATCAGTCGAATGCGCGCCTGGGGAGCAATATCCCGAATCAGGCCAGCCACAAAGAGGCCGTGATCAGGCATAGGATAATAGAAAGCCTCGCCGTAACGATCACGTCCAGTGCGTACCGCCTCCCAGAGGGGATAGCGATCATATTCGATTTGGAACAGGCCGCGGTCGCTGCGCAAATCGGCTGCCAGCCGCTGGAGCAGCCAGTTCCGCCGAAACTCGGGGCGGTCCGCCGCTCGTAGGAGGCGCTCGGCCTCGACCGCTGTGTCAAGCACCGCTACCAGGACATTGCTCGCCCCCTCGGGATCAAGCAGGAGTCCCTGATCAAGAAAGGAAATATGCCAGCCGAGCGGTGGCTCGCTGGCTCCGATGGCCGGCAGCTCTAGCCGCGGAGCAGGACGCGGCGGCAGAGCCGGCCCGCCGATGCTGTAGTAAAAAGGGGCGGCAGTGACCAGCCAATTGGGCATCATAGAGACGAGGCGAAGGCCTCGCTCAGCCAGCTCATCAAGATGCAACTGCAGATACGCAAGCGCTAGAGGCATGGGATCAATGAGCGCTTGCTCTAAATGACGCACCTGATAGAAAATCGCCACAAGCGGCTGCTGGCGATGATAGCCAAAGAGGAAAGCCCGCTGGCGAATCGGAAGCCGGGGCGGCTTCGCTTCTTCCTGCCAGTGGCCTCCGCTCCCATACGGTTCTAGCAGCAGATGATGTGGTGCCAGAAGAGCATTGAGCTGGCTCCGTACCTGCTCAGCCAGCAATTCCAAGGCATCTTCAGCCGGCCTTCTGGGCAGTTGCACCACAACCACCATTTCTCCACGTACCCAGTAAAATAGCTCGGTTGGCCTCCCTATGAGGTCAGCAGCACCAGGAGTCATGCACAGATCCCCTTCTAGCTAGAGCTAGCACGGCGTAAACGAGCGCGCAACATGGTGAGCAGCGCTCCCTCCACAGGTAGGTAGCCGCAGTCAGGATGGCCTCTTTGTCCTCTTCCTTCCCCAGCAAAGACCCCCTTTCTCGCTTGCTTCTCTGCCTACCCGCTTCATGCAAAATGAGAAGGAGCGACTGCTTTTCTATCATCGGGCATTATAACTGAACCAATAGAAGATAGCAAATAGACCTCCTGGCAGGCTTCTCAGAGATGGGCCGAATGGCTCTGCCTGACCGTACGCCGGTAACTGGGGCAGTTGCCTAGCCTCCTTTTCTTCGCCCCTGGAATCCCGCTATAATGAGACAAGAAGCCCTGGGAGCCAGAAGCAAAGGGAGAAGGAAAAGAAAAGAGTACTGCTGTGATGAGCGCAGATCGTCTCTACGCCACCTTGATAGAGCTGGTAAGCTTGCCCTCCACATCAGGCCATGAGGAGCACGTTCGCCAGTACCTTGAAGCTAGCTTGCAGGCCCAGGGGTTAACAACCAGTGTTGACCCCGCAGGGAACCTGATCGCTCTGCTGCCCGGCCAGGGCCGTCCTGTGCTTCTGAATGCCCATATGGACCGTGTCCCGCCGGGGCGGGGACAGCATCCGGTGCTGCGCAATGGCGTGCTCTACAGCGATGGCAGTTCTAACCTTGGAGCCGACGACGCCGCTGGCCTGGCCATTATTCTGGAAATACTCAGGCGTCTCCAGGAGCGCTCGCTTCCCCACCCGCCGATCGTCGCTCTCTTCACTGTCCAGGAGGAAAGTGGCCTGCAAGGAGCCCGCGCCTTCGATCCAACCCCCTGGCAGGTAAGCGAGGGTATTGTCTTTGACAATGCCTTTGAGGCCGGCGTAGTGGTCTCGCGCGGCGCTCACTATGAAGCTTTCGATGTAGAGATCACTGGTCGCACCGGTCATCCAGGCAAAGATCTGAGCCAGACCGTGAACGCCCTGGAGATTTTCCGCCAGGCGGCCTATCCACACGGCTCGCTCGCCAATGACCAGACGCGGATTCTGATCGGACGCATCGAGGGCGGTAGTGCGCGCAACGCTGTCCCTGCTCGCGTCCTCCTCCAGGGAGAGCTGCGCAGCTTCGAGGAAAGTGAGCAGATAGAGCGCTACCGTGAACGCCTGCGCAAGGCTTTTGAAGAAAGCGCCCATCAGGCCGGCGGGCGGGCAGAGATACACTTTGTCTCTCACTGCGGCGCCTACGTTGTTGATGAACAAGAGCCGCTACTGGCTCTCTATCGTCAGGTGCTTGCAGATCGGGGCAAGCAGATCCAGTTGCGTCCCACCTTCATCGGCAGCGATACGAGCGCTCTGCGCCCGCGCATACGTGTCTTTACCATCTCCACCGGCGTGGCAAATGAGCATTCTCCCACAGAATATGTGCCGCTCGAACCGCTGGAGCAACTGGTAGAGGACACGCTAGAGGTGCTGCGCCGTTGGTCTGGCACGGGCGCTGGCGCAGCGGCTGGCTGAAACTCTGCGCAGTCGGGCACAGAGTAGTAGAGGACAAGGCAGAACTGAACAGGCCGGGTTACGCTCAGGGAGAGCCTTGTCAGAGGGTAGCCGCTGATCAATTGCGCAACGGCGCACACTCGTCTGCACGCGAGGCCGGTCTGGCATAGAGCGGTTAACGTACGTCGCCTGAAGCGCTGATGGTGCGTGAATCATATTGGAGCACAGCAACCTA
>NZ_JADGIA010000059.1 GCF_019683635.1 Thermogemmatispora sp.
ATCCCCTACCTGCGCCCCCCGCCCTGGCGTCTCAGGCCCAGCGGGCGCCAGATCCAGCTCCTCCTCCGTTAACCCGAACAGCCGGCACAACTTGCGCCGGAAATATGGATTGGGCTTCGTTACCCCGCGCTCCCAACGGCTCACATTGACATGCGTCGTCCCCAGTCGCTCAGCCACCTCCTGTTGCGACCAGCCACGGCTCATACGAGCCTCCACGAGACGCACGCGGGGCCGCGGTGGCTCCTCCACCGATCGGTTGCTGCTCATGGGCAAGCCTCCCCCGACGCCCAAAAGAAGAGAACCCCTCGAAATGATAAAGATGTCTAGGGAAATGATAACATAAGTACTTTCCGATGTACATGGTCGCTCGGCATAATAAAGTAAAGAACACGTAGGGAAACGGAGGCGCCCTTTCAGGGACGGGGCACCCTCCGCCAGGTGAGGCCAATGCCACCCGCCGCAGGACCACGGCGCGTCTCACCCCAGGGACCCTACCATTGACCTCGCCCCCTGCGTGCTCTTCTTCTTTTACCTGTTATGTGCTCACTCGCTCATGCATTCTGGCGCAGCCAGCAGCTCGCCAGGCAGCAGGAGCAGGAGCGGATTGTACCCGTAATCATGGCCACCAGCCGTGGCCCAGTAGTTGGCCAGCCACAAGCGCGAGGGATCGCCATCGCCGCGTCGCATCCGCGGCGCAACGCCCCGATCCGCGCGTCTACCGGTCAGGGAGTACTGTCCAGTCATATGCAGCAACGAACAAGGAGAATCGCCATGCAAATGATCGCTTGCCGAGAAGAGGCCCGCGTCGCACGTAAACTTGTCCACGATCGCGAGCACATCAAGCACTACACGCTGCATGGCGTGCTCCCAGAAGGGTATGTTCTCGCCCTCAATACGGCCTTCGGCACCCTCTCCTGCCTCACCTATCTCGACAAACAACCAGCGCTGGTGCTTCAGCAGCAGTTCACCAACAATGAGATGAACGTCCTTCGCCCGCTGCTAGACTCCTACCCTTACTACTGTCCGTACGAGGTGCTCTTCGCCCACTTCTACCACGGCGAGGTCAACGAGCGCACCATTGAGCGCTGCCGCGCCAACCTGCTCAAGTCCCTCGAAGACGGCACCTGGGAACAGGCCACACGCCCTATCCGCAACGTGCTTTCGCGCGTGCGTATCAAGCTACGCACCTTCGGCATTAACATCGTCTCTATCTTAGAGACTGGCTATATACTCAAAGCGGCCCCGGCGCCGGCCTCAAGCACGGTCGCCTGAGAGGCCCACCAACTCACACGTCCGTAGCGACGCCAGCCCAATCTGCTGGCCCTCCTCGGGGAGAGAAGAGAACATACCGGCGAGGACGGAGAAACTTCCCAACCACGCCGAGCAGATACTTCTCCCTTCTCCCCCGACGACCCGAGGCAGAAGGCTGCTCACCTCGCGTTCGGCCCCGCCGGACCGATGGGGAAGGTGAGCAGCCTTCTGTTGGTCTTAGCTGGCTCCCTAGCGCTCCGCCATACTGGGCTGACAGACAATATGTCCCCCTTCAGGCCGAGCCGCCCGAGCCGCCGACAAACGACCATCCTCGCCTAAACACGCACATACGACCAGCCCTGCGGCTGACCATTCTGATAAGGCATGCAACCATGAAAAGCCCGCGGATCATCGTCGAAAACCATCGACAGGAAGTAGCGATCGCCAGGCCAGAGCGGCAGCCTCTCCAGCTCGGCCAACGGCACCCACACCAGCGTCCCCTCATGGTTGCCAGCATGCGGCTGCCCAGACCAGCGCTCAATGCGGAAAATAAAGCCAAACCAATCCTCACCGTTCTTGCCAAAACCTGGCCAGGAGATCGTCCCCCGCAAGACCAGCTCCTCCGCCTCCAGACCTGACTCCTCTCGGATCTCACGCCGCATACCGCTCACAACGTCCTCATGCGGCTCCAGCCGTCCGCCGAGGCCATTGTACTTGCCAAAATGCAGATCATCAGGACGCTTGTTGCGCTGAATCATCAGCACCTGCTGGCGATCCGGCGACAGAATATAGCCGAGCGTTGCCAAAACCGGTCGAAACAAGATCAGCTAGCTCCTTTACTAGGCAGAATCTGAGCAGCACCTCCATCAGACAGTCAGCCGGCCAGCTTGCCCCTTCTCTCCCTTATCAACTGAGCGGAGAGCAGAGACTCAGTCAGCCCCTTCATCTCCCATACCACCGCGGCTGGCCGGGCCTGAACACCAGCAGCGGCGCCGCCCCGGCTTAAATTCTATCAAGTGAGGCAATCTTCCAACTCCCGCCCAGATCCTTGAAAACCAAATGCGAGTGATAGGCCGCGAGATTGCTGCGAGAAATCGTCATGATAATAATCGTAGGACTATTGGCATCGACCTCAGCCGAAAAAGCCGTGACCTTACCCATCGTCTCATCAAGCGAGCGCGCCGTCTGAACAAAGTGATCCCTGGTCAGGGGCTGAGGACGATCACCCGTGGGATTAATGGTAACATCACTGGCCAGGTAACTATAGGCCCGAGCGTAGTCCTGAGCCTGGATAGCAGCATAAAAGCTCAAAGCCACACTGACAATCGAAGCCTGCACCGGCCTCGTCGGCGCCACCGTCGCCGTGGGAGAAGCCAGAGGAGCTGAGATCGGAGCCGCGGTCGGCGTAGGCTCCTCTCCCCCAACAGGCGCAGAGGCCACAATCTTCGGCCTCACGCCCGACTCCACCGTCGGAGAAGCCCCTCCCCCTGATCCACGCAGGGCAGGCAACGCAGCACTGCCACAACCGCTCAAGAGCACAAGGCTCGTCGCCCACCAGAGAAGCACCAGGCACAAGCTCCACCGTCGCATCTCTCTTTCCACCCTTCTTTCCTTCCTTAGACTCAGAGAACCAGACGGGCGCTCCCAAGGCCAAGGCAGGGGAGCGCCTCACACTGCCAACCATAATACGATTTTCTCATAAAATACTGCTAAAGTACAATAGTTTTCCCAGGCCCGGTTCTCCCAGAGCGTCAGCAGAGGAGAAAAGCGTTATTTCCTGCAGACAGTCCTCGCTTGACAAGCTCTTGCACATTCGGTTATTCTCGAAGAAAGTTCTGTCGTTAACTTGGCAAATACCAGAGCAGAGCCGGGGTCGCCGCTTCGTTCTATTCTTCTTCAGATCTGGGGTGAGCGCTATTACGCTTGTAATTGATGAGTTATTGTATTTCTGAAATGGGTCTCCTGTCAGAAGATCTATAGATGCAGATCTTTGTTACCGGTACGCCCTCCCACTCAACAGAACCGGCTAAGCAGAGACTGCTGGTTATGAAAATGCATCGTACTGTAGGGCAGCTGAGCGAGAACAGCGGGGGGACAACAAACATGGAAGAAACGCTAAGCGAACTCAACCTCACCGTGCTGGCCAACTACTGCACCCTGGAACTGCAGCGCTCGCGCCGGCACGAATCAGCGGATGAAGGCTATTGCCTGGAGCTATTTCGCCGTGCAGTTGAGCAGCAGACCGACCAGGCCTGGACCTTGCTACAGCAATGTCTGAGCGAGACCGTTCGCCTTTGGCTGCGCACCCACCCAGGTATGAGCCAGGCACTGCAGCATGATTCTGAAGAAAACTATGTCGCCTTGACCTTCAGCCGTTTCTGGCAGGCAGTACAGGAACATCCCCCCGAGTTTCCCAGCCTAAAGGCCGTGCTCAGCTACTTGCACGCCACGCTCCACGGCGTCATCATCGACATGCTGCGCAGTTATCAACGCCGGCAGGAGATCGCCTTACCTCAACCGGAGACCTCAGTCCTACTCAACGAAGAGGAGGAACTTGGCGACGAAGAAAGAGAGTATACCTGGGAATCGATCCAGAGCCTGCTCCCTCACGAGCGCGAGCGGCGCCTCGCCTACTTGCTCTACTATTGCGGCCTGAAACCCCGCGAGATCGTACTGCGCTGCGCCGATGAGTTTAGCGATATCAAGGAAATCTATCGTCTCAACCACAATCTGATCGACCGTCTGCGTCGCAACCGCGAGCGTCTGCGCTGGCTGTTGAGCATCGATTAGGCAGTGCCAGCGTGCCTGCCACTGCACTCGTTCTCACCATCACCGCCCATCGCTCTCTGGCGCTGCACCGTGCCGTTCAGGCTCCTTCACCTCATCAATTCCGCTGCACTGACGGCCCAACCAGGCAGCTCTAGACATTGGAAGCGCCACAGGGAAAGAAAGAGACGCGCAGGGCGGGCGCTCAGCCCTGCGCGTCGGCTGTGTGGCCAGAAGTGGGTGTGGTGTGGCGTCTATGATGGGTGAGAGACGGGCTTTCTCTGTGCTTGCTCTATCGCTAGATCGGCAAACTTGCGACTTACTCGTCATCCAGGAGGCTCTGCATGATCAGCCCATTCATATCGGAAGAAAATACGTGCTGCCCTCCCATGCAATAATAGAGTACATTTCCACGCTCATCCGTGACCGGAATGGACTCGGTCTCTGGATCAACCAGAATAATGCCTTCTTCATGATCCTCTGAGCAGTGGAGGTACTTGAATTGCTGGATTTTCATAATTTTCTCCCTTTCGTGCTGTTGCTTCACCAGTGCATCAACCACATTCTCTCTGGCGCCACTCGTGAGTCTACCGAGAGAAATCCCAGAATCCAACATTTAACTGGCCAGAGGGATAACAGTACTACCTCTCTCTGAAAAGGACGCCGCCACCGCGCTCGTGCTCATCCTCAAAGGAGCAGACTCTCTGGCGCAGCGCATGAAGGGAGAGAGCACTTCCCCTTAGAGGGCACAGCAGGAAAGGAGCGCCTACTATTATGGACGTGTATGGACGTGAGCCGCCACCCAGCCGAGGAAGAGCACAAAACAAAAGTCTTACACTGGTAGCACTGGTAGCAGGACAGCAGAGGTGGAGGAGGAGCACAGCCCAAGAAGCCAGCAATCACCCTCTCGTTCCCTGGTGAATTGCAGCACTGCTGTGCTCTTGACTGGCTGCTGCGTCGAATCAGGCCAGGGATCTGCAATTAGCCGGCTGCCGGAATTCGCCTAGAGTACAACTCAGCTCGGGGTACCTGCGCTGCGCTCCAAGAGATCGCGCAGGACCACCGCATTGTTATGCTCCCTATCTCGCGCCGAGTAGACAAGGGTCAGCGGCCCGCGCCGGGCCAGCTCCAGAAGATGGGCCAGCGCGGCACGTGCCGCCTCCTGGTCGCGCAGCTCCTGCTCATAACGCCGACGAAACTCGGGAAATTTCTGGGGATCATGAGCAAACCAGCGGCGCAGCTCATCACTGGGAGCCACATCTTTAAGCCAGAGATCGATCCGCGCCCGCTCCCGAGAGAGGCCACGCGGCCAGAGCCGCTCGACCAGTACCCGTGTTCCATCGCTCTCCATTGCCTCCTCGTAGACGCGCTTGAGCCGAATAAGCGGCGCCTCTCCAGACATGGCTGTGCACTCCTTTCCTCTCATCAAGCCAGGGTCAGGATCGTGTCAGGGTGAGGTCTGGCTATCGCTGGCCAGAAGGAGATTGTAGAGCTGCTGCTGGCGTGCAAGAGCCTGGCGATAGCGCTCACCGCGTGCGCGATCGGGCTGTACAGGGGCCGCCAGAGGCGGCGGGATCTGAGCCACGTCTGGGAGGAGTCCCAGCGATTCTAAAGCCAGCAGAGCGACCCCACGCACGGCAGCCTCACGAACGCGCAAGGGATAGAGAGGTTCACCCAGTACATCAGCAATGATCTGCTGCAGCGTCGGCGAGCGCAAGAGCGCGCCCCCACTGCCAATGATTTGCGTTCCTCCCTCGCGCAGCTGCGGCTGAGTATCGAGGCGCTTGTAGACAACGGCCAGGCGGTAGGCCAGGGCCTCCATCGCCGCCCGCAGAAGATCTACAGGACGCAGCTTCAGATGCAGACCCGAGATGGTCATGCGAGCATCGGCATGCCAGCCAGGACTGCGCTCGCCCGCCAGAAACGGCAGGATGGTCAGACCGTGGCTATCAGGCGGCACAGCCGAGACCAGCGGCTCCACTTCGTCCAGCGGCGGCAGACGTAGCAGCTCTGTCAACCAGGACAACAGGTTACCGCCCTCGCTCAGCGCCCCCCCTAGCAAGGCCCGGCGCGCATCCAGCAAATAGAGCCAGAGACCAGGCAGCGGCTCAACGCTGTCCGCCGGCACGGTCACCCGCAGCGCGCTGGAGGTACCAATAGTCAGCGCATAGCGCGCACTCACCACACAGCCCGAACCGACATTCGCCGCCGCCCCATCACCAACAGCAGGAAACCAGAGCACATCTTTCAGCAGCGGCCAGCGCTGAGCATAGAGAGGACGCAGTCCCTGCAAGGCGTTGCGCAGATCACCGAGCGCCGGAAACTGCTCGCGACGAACCGCCAGGGCCTGCAGCAGGTCCTCATCCCAGCTGAGGCTCCGCAGATTCAGCAGCCCCGTTCCCGAGGCCATCGAGAGGCTGCAGACCGAGTGTCCTAACAAGCGCCGATGGAGAAACTCGCCAAAGGAAAGCCACTGGGCACTTTCCTGCAGGAGCGCAGGACGCGTCCGCGCCAGCCAGCGCAGCCGGGCCGGCCAATAGCTGTTTTGCAGCGGAGCCCCCGTGCGACGGTGAATAGCCCGCTCGTCAAGCAAAGCGCGCAGCTCAGCCGCCGCCGCATGCGCACGCGTGTCCTCCCAGGTGATGAGCGGCAACAAAGGCTGCCCCTGGGCATCAACAGCGATCAGGCTGTGCCAGAAGGTATCGGTTGCTACCGCGGCAATGGTCTGGGCAATCACTCCCGCAGCCTCTAGTACCCCATCGATCGTCCTGGCAACCAGCTCAACAAGCCTATCACCATCGATCGTGGCCTCCCCTTCGGCTGAAGTGCTGAGCTGATAACGATACTGCGTCAGTGTCCCCGGTACCGCCTCGCCCCGCGCATCAACAAGCATGGCTCGCACCGAAGAGGTCCCCACATCGATGGCCAGCACTGTCGGCTCGGCCAGCGTATCTCTCGATCTGGCACCTTTCACGCTTCCTACGCTCCTTTTCTTGCTCTACTTTCTTTTCTGAATACCTCTTTTTACAAGAAAAAATCATTTCTTGCCTCTGCTTCGTGCAGCAGGCAGGAGGCTGGAAGGACAAAAGACTGCTCTCTCCCTCTCGGCCCCCTGTGGTGGCGCCACCACAGTAGCCGTCCCCTCTACTGACACGTTGCAGAGGCTGAAAGAAAAGATTAGTCAGGATTCCTGTTCTTCCCGTGAATCAGTTCGATCATATCATACGTTTCAAGATGCAGTACCCTGTACGCAGCGGACGGCAGCAGACAGCGCGCCGGAGAGCTGAGTGAGCAGAGAGCGGTACCCAGTTAGTCAGATGGCTGCTAAGGAGAGACCGAATAGATATCTTATAATAGACTACAGCCCCTGGATGGATTCCACCTCTGGCCAGAGAAACATCACGCAGAAGGATCATTTGCATGAGTACGACCATGAAGCAGCCGGCAGAAATCCGACGCCGCGTAGAGGACTACGACCTGATCACCGGGCGTGCACGCTTTGTGGATGACATCAGGCTGAATGGACGCCCGTCCATACTGCACGCGGTTTTCGTACGCAGTCCCTATGCCCATGCCACCATCGAGGGCATCCGCCTCGACGAAGCGCGCAGTCTGCCGGGCGTGGTAGCGGCTTTCAGCGCCGCCGATCTGACAGAGCTGCCGCCGATCTTCGCCGTACCTGTGCCTGGCGTCAAGCGCCCGGAGAAGCAGCCACTGGCCAAGGACAGAGTACGCTACGTTGGAGAGCCAGTAGCAGTCATCGTCGCTGAGAGCCTGGCCATTGCCACCGATGCCCTTGACCTGGTCGAGGTCGACTACGAGCCGTTGCCGGCGGTCAGCGACCCCGAGGCCGCTCTGGCCCCCAATGCCCCATTACTGTACCCAGAGTTTGGCAGCAACGTAGCCTTCGAGATGCCGCTGAAGGCCGGCAACGTCGAGGAGGCCTTTGCCCGTGCCAGCCATGTCACACGTCTGCGCCTGGAGAACCAGCGTCTGGCCCCCTCTTCGCTTGAGAACCGCGCCTGTCTCTTTGACTACGATCCAGAGACGGGCCAGCTGAGCGCCTGGCTCTCCTCGCAAGCGGTTTATCAGGCCCACCAGGTCCTGGCGGAAGCCCTGGGTCTGGATCACCGCCATGTTCATGTGCACAACGCCATGAGTGGCGGCGGCTTCGGCGCCAAAACACGCCTCGGCGGCGAAGAACTGGTTTGCGCAGCCCTTGCTCACCGCCTGGGCCGTCCAGTGAAATGGATTGAAACACGGCGCGAGAATCTGCAGGCTCAGACCCACGGGCGTGGCCAAATCAACTACGTGGAGGCAGCCTATCAAGACGATGGGCGGCTGCTGGCCTTGCGCCTACGCAACATTGCTGATCTGGGGGCCTTTCTCCTCGGCATCACGGCCCTTGTTCCGATTCGCACCCCACGCCTCGTCTGCGGCGCCTACCAGGTGGAGGCCGTCGAGAGCACCGTCGTCGGTGTCTTCACCAACAAGGTGCCGACGATGGCTTACCGCGGCGCTGGCCGCCCAGAGGCAACCTATATCATCGAGCGCGTCATCGACCGCATCGCTGCCGAGCTGGGCCTTGATCCCGTCGAGGTGCGGCGGCGCAACATGATCCCGCCCGCATCCTTCCCCTACGAGACCGTTACCGGCCAGCGCTACGATAGCGGCAACTACCAGGCTGCCTTTGACCGTCTGCTGGAGCTGGCCGACTACGAGGGCTGGCGGGCCCGGCAGCGCCAGCGCCGCGCCTCTGGCGATCCGCGCCTGCTCGGTATCGGACTGGCGACCTTTACCGAGATCTCTGGCGATGAAGGAACCCAGCCGCGTGAGGCGGCTACCGTGCGCATTCGGCCCGACGGCACCGTTGTCGTCGAAAGCGGCGTCTCCTCCACCGGCCAGGGCCACGTGACAGCTTTCACGCAGATCGCTGCCGAGGTTCTACAGGTAGCGCCCGAACACGTCGAGGTGCACCTGAACGATAGCCGACTGCCAGCTTTCAGCATCGGAACCTTTGCCAGTCGCGTGACCCAGATGGGCGGCTCAGTAGTGCTACTGGCTGCCCAGGCCGTGCGCGAGAAGGTCCTGCGCCTGGCCTCGCACGCGCTGGAAGCCGCCCCCGCCGATCTAGTGCTCCAGGACGGACGCGTGATGGTCCAGGGGGCGCCAACCCGCTCCCTAACCCTGGGTGAGCTGGCGCGCCTGGCCGAGGAGCAGCCCGCCCTGCTTGAGCCAGAACCCCCCGACCCGCTTACCGATCAGCCGATCACAGGTCTGGCAGCCCGCCGTGACTTCGTTTCCGGCCCCACCTTCTCGTTCGGTGCTCATATGGCGGTCGTCGAGATCGACACCGAGACCGGCGAGGTGCACCCGCTGAGCTACGTGGCTGTCGACGATGCGGGCCGCATTCTCAACCATACACTGGCTGAGGGCCAGCTACACGGCGGCCTGGCCCAGGGCATCGGCCAGGCTCTCTATGAGCAGGTACTCTACGATGAGCATGGCCAGCTCATTAGCGGAACTCTCCAGGATTATGCCCTGCCGCTGGCGGCTATGGTTCCTTCCTTTACCACTGATTTTGTGGAGTCGCCTTCGCCGAATAACCCGCTCGGAGCCAAGGGCATCGGTGAATCGGGCACGATCGGCGCCCCGCCGGCCATTGTGAATGCTGTCCTCGATGCCCTGGCCCCCCTCGGCATTAAGGAGATAGACATGCCGCTAACGCCAGAAAAGGTCTGGCGCGCTCTGCAGACGGCCCGCTCGTCATCCTGAGCCGGACCCTGGCCCAGCGCAGCCCAAGGACCTACCTGGGCGTGCCCACGCGCGATCAGAAAGGCTACTGAGCAGCCAGGCGAGGGCACGCCCCTTTTTAGGGGCTGTGGCTGGTGAGGCAGACAGCAGAAGCGTGCAACGACAAGCGTAGCCCCTACCGTCCACAACGTCCACAAGCCAGCAAGAAAGAGCGTGGCCTGGAACCCCGAATAGCCGCGCTCGGTCAGTCAGGAGGAAGAGCGCAGCGAGTCGAGATAGCGCTTGAACTGAAAACGGTTTTCCAATAAATCCAGATCGAGCCGATAGGAGGCCGGAGCGCTCGCCTCCACTTTGGCCACCAGGGTTGTCATCGCCGGACGGGCCAGGGCCTGCGTCACCGCCGTGCGGAACTGGGCAAGCGTCTCCGCTTCCAGCACGCGCGGCATGCCAGCCGCCCGGGCCATCTCTGCCAGATCAGTGCCGCTGGCGGTCGCCGTGGGGAAGCCCCCCACCGAGACCAGGCTGCCATTGTCAAAGACAACATGGAGCAAATTCGGGGGCCGATAGCGAGCCAGCGTCGTGAGGGTGCCAAGATTCATCAGCAGCGAGCCATCGCCATCGAGAACAATCACCTGCTGCCCCGGCAGGGCGAGCGCCAGACCCAGGCCCAAGGACGAGGCCAATCCCATCGAGTGCTCCAGATAGAAAAAGTTGGGTCGATGGCCAAGAGCATAAAGCTCGGCGGCGACCGCACCCATAATCGTGACCACAATACGCCGTTCTAGCTCGGGATAAATCTCCCGCAGGGCGTCCGCACGCAACATGCTGTTTGCTCCCCTTCCGCTCGTCATCTGAATTGAAAAGCATCCACATGCTTGACTGAAGCACAGCATCAGCAGAGGGCCACTGGCTACGGCTCCTCATCTTCCCAGAGCACTTCACGGGTTAACAGGACCGCCACCGGATGCAGGGCCGAGAGAGCCAGCGCCTGGGCCTCCTTGAGACGTCGGGTCAGATCATCTTCACGGCGCAGGCAGTAGTAGGGGATCGTCAACGCTCGCAGCACTGGCTCTGTGAGCAGCCCCCCCTGTGTCTGCCAGGGGTCCCTTTCGCCCCAGGAGCCACGATAGCTGATCAGCAGCAGCACAGGGATCTTATACAGCATAGCCAGCGAGACCAGCGGATTAATGGCCGCCAGGAAGCCGTGGTTCTGCATCACATGAATCGAGGGCAGGCCAGCAAAGTAGGCCCCTGCCGCAATGCCGATCGACTCCTCCTCTCTGGCCACCTGCACAAGGCGCATCTCCTGATCCGCCTCTACCAGACGCAGCAAGGGAACGAGCCAGGTCTCAGGCAAAGCCGAGACTAGCCTGATATTACAAGCCTTGAGGGCCTCGTAGATGCGGCGCGCCCCCTCCAAAGAGACTGGCATCTTACCGTCCTCCTCTCTCACAGCGAAGCCTGAGTGAGCCAAGAGTCTCTAAGCTGTATCCAATACGCAATACATGCATGCATCAAGAGCAGAGAGAGGCACCAGCTTTCAACTCTCGCTTTCTCTCTGGCTAGTATAGAACATCGGCGAATGACCCGCCAGGCGGCACGGTGCCCCAACAGAGCCAGGCGCCAACTGGAAAAGCAGCGTTCCCTGTGGCATACTGCAAGAGGAGTAACCGCGAGCGCCGCCTCAGAGGAGGAACTGGCTGACAGGGCCTTCTCTCCTCAAGCTCATCCAGCCAGCCCGCACGACGCGCAGCGCAGGCGGCTCCCCGCGCTTTCGTTCGGCTCGGTTCGGTTCCCCACTCTGATGAGTCAGCGTGGCATACCAACGAGCCGAGCCAGCCCTAGCCAGTCAGTCCACAGTGCCTGCCTCACCGAGGCATGTCACAACGACTACTCATTGGACAGGAGAGGATCAGCCAACGATGACTGAGTTACTGCAGCACCTTCCACTGGCCGGCAAGCGAGCCGTTGTCACAGGAGCCAGCAAAGGCATCGGGCGCGCCATTGCCCTGGCCCTGGCCGAGGCCGGGGCCGATGTGGGCATCTGCGCGCGCAGCAGCAGCGAGCTTGAACAGCTCGCAACCCAGATTGAGGCCCAAGGTCGGCGCTGCGTCTTTACGAGCTGCGACGTGACCGACCCGGCCCAGGTCGAGCGTATGGCCAACGAGCTGCGCACAGGTCTGGGCGGCGTCCATATCCTGGTTAACAACGCCGGCATTGCCGGCAGTCACAAATTCCTCAACCACCCCGACGAACTCTGGCATCGATTGCTGGCAGTGAACCTGACCGGGGTCTACTACGTCTGCAAAGCCTTTGTGCCAACGCTCGTCGAGCAGCGCTACGGGCGCATCATCAACATCGCCTCCATCGCCTCACGCGTTGGCGGGCGCTACATCGCCGCTTACACGGCCTCCAAGCACGGCGTCCTTGGCCTGACTCGCGCCCTCGCCGTTGAGCTGCTGCCCTACAACATCACGGTCAACGCCATCTGCCCCAGCTACGTCAACACGCCTATGACAGATGCCAGCGTCAGCAACATCATGGCCCATACAGGCATGAGCGAGGAGCAGGCCCGTCAGAGTCTGGCGCGCAGCAGCCCGCAGAACCGCCTCATCGAGCCAGAGGAAGTGGCCGCCATTGCCGTCTTTCTGGCCCTGGATAGCAGCAAGGGCATCAACGGACAGGCCATCAACATCGACGGCGGCGGCGTCATGTCCTGATAGACACCAGCGCCCCGGGCAGGCACCAGCGGCCCCAGCCCTGGTGATACCTGCCCTTCCAGGCCCTGGTCATCCCTACCCCCCTGCTGGCGAGGTCGTTTCCACAGGGCGCCGGCAGCCTTTTGTATTGCCCTACGCTGCGTCATAAGCAGCAGCGCACCTGTGGCCAAGGTTGACGCTGTTCGTCTGCATCGGCTATCCTGAAAGAAGAAGCGCCTGAAAGCGCGCAAATGCCTGATCTCTGCAGGCACCCCGCCCGGCGCCTTGCAGTTAACCACCACAGCACACGCACAGCCAAACAACCAACCCATCCTGCGACATCATCCAACTCCGCCAGCTAGCTGGTGAAGCAAGGAGTCATCATGAGACATCTTGCAGCAGTGCTTGCCGCCTGCAGCCGGGTTCTGATCGCAGGCATCCTCTGGATAGGCGTCCGGCTCTTTCACAAGATTGAATTTCACGGCCTGGAGCACCTACCTGCACGTGGGCCTGTCTACTTTGCAATGGCCCACAAACGCGACGTCGACCCGATGATCGAGGTCCCCACCATCCTGGCACGCTGGAGCTGGCGGGCCGTCACCCGCGATGTGCTCTTTGCCATCCGCAGCGACGCCTTCGCGCCACGCTTTCTCAGCCGCGTCGTTCCAGAACCAGGCTGGCTCTCGCGCCTGCTGGGGCTGCTGTCGCTGGGGGGCCTCCTGCGCTTCATCGGTCTGCGTCCGATCGAAAACATTCACCTGCGTCCAATCGAGCTTTGGCTGCGCAACGCCCTTCAGAGCGAAGGAGACCGCCCGGCGGGCGAGATTCTCAGCCCGGCCTTCTTGCAGCAGTGGGCGCACAGCGCTGGCGAGCAGGCGCAGCGTCTGGCCGCCGCCCCCTTATCGCGGCTCCTTTCCTGGCATTATCGAACCATTCTACGCCGTCTGAGCGGAGCCGAAATCTTCCAGCCAGAGGTCTATCTACGCGTCAAGAATCGGGTGCTGGAAGAACTGAGGCAGCAGCTTACCGTGCTTTCAGCCTGGCTTGCCCGCGGCGGTTCGCTCTGGGGAGCGCCGGAAGGTCAGCTCTCACCTGATGGCCGTGTTGGCCCCATTACCGCAGCCCCCCATCGTCTCCTGCGCGGGGGGCCGCCCGAAACTCGCGTGGTGCCTATTGCTATCATGTATGATTTTATGACCGTGCGACGCCGCAAGCGCGTCTTTGTTAGCCTGGCCCCAAGCATCGAGCGCGCTCCACAGCTCCCACAGCGCGAGCTGCACGAGCACATCCGCCGCGCCTGGCTATTGAGCGCACACTTTACCTGCACCCAGCTCGCCAGCGGCTTCCTCGTCCAGCGCATCAAGGAAGGGCGTTCCTCTTTCACCCTGGATGAGCTGGTCGTGGCCATCAATCGTCAGGCGCTGCAGCTGAAGCGAGCCGGCAGACATGTCGATCGGCGCCTGCTCAAGGCCCGCAGCGTGCGCCGGCTGGCCCGTCACTATCTCAAATATGCCGCCCACAGGCAGCTTGTGCGCCGGACGGGGCGGCGCACCTGGAAGGCTACCATTGGTAGCCTCAGCATCCAGGTGGGACGAGGCGAGCCGGGCTATCGCCAGGCCCCCCTGGCCTACGCCTGGAATGAGCTACAGGACCTGCTCAGTGTCGGCCTGACCAGCGCCGCCTCGATCTCCGCTGCCAGCACCAGCACCGCCCGCCAAAGGGGCCAGGCGAGCTGAGACCGGCGAAGGCGCCAGCCTCAGTTCGCTCGGTACGGGCACGGGTGCAAACCTTGGCCGTAGCTCTCTCCAGCCAGCTCGGCTAGGCCTGCGGAAGGCGCTGTTCCCGCAGGAGCAGACGCGCCAGCGAGCGCTTGTGTACTTCATCAGGGCCGTCGACAATGTGCAGGGTACGCCCGTGGGCCCACATCGAGGCCAGCGGGAAGTCATCGCAGAGGCCCGCAGCACCAAAAACCTGAATTGCCCGATTTACAACGTTGGTCATGACAGTGGGCGCGACAATCTTGATCATGGCGATCTCTTTCTGCGCCGCTTTCTTGCCCAGGGTATCCATCATCCAGGCGGCCTTGAGCGTCAGCAGGCGCGCCTGCTCAATCTCCAGGTGCGACTGAGCAATCCATTCCTGAATGACCCCCTGCTCCGCCAGCGGCTTGCCAAAGGCAACCCGCGCCTGGGCCCGGCGGCACATCAGTTCCAGGGCATACTGGGCCGCTCCAATGGCTCGCATGCAATGATGGATGCGGCCCGGCCCCAGGCGCGCCTGGGCGATGGCGAAGCCGCTGCCCTCCTCGCCAAGCAGGTTGCTCGCTGGTACGCGTACATTCTCAAAGCGGACCTCGCAGTGACTCTCGTTATCGAGATAGCCCATCACCGGCAAGCTGCGCACAATGGTGACGCCTGGCGTGTCGCGCGGCACGAGAATCATGCTCTGCTGGCGGTGACGGTCGGGGTGATGAGGATCGGTCTTACCCATGACGATGAAGATTTTGCAGCGCGGGCGCGCCGCCCCCGAGATCCACCATTTGCGCCCATTGAGGACATACTCGTCTCCCTGACGCTCAATGGTCAATTGGATATTCGTAGCGTCCGAGCTGGCCACATCCGGCTCGGTCATGGCGAAGGCCGAGCGAATCTCACCCTCTAGCAACGGTTTGAGCCATTGCTCTTTCTGTTCCGGCGTGCCGAATTCGGCTAGAATCTCCATGTTGCCAGTATCGGGCGCCGCGCAGTTGAAGACCTCCGAGGCCCAACTGACGCGTCCCATGATCTCCGCCAGCGGAGCATATTCCAGGTTACTCAGGCCCGGCCCGTAGCGCGGATCGGTCATGAAGAGGTTCCAGAGGCCCTCAGCTTTGGCTTTTTGCTTGAGTTCATCGACGATCTCGGCGTGGTGATGAGGATTACCCGAGGCCGCAATCTGCTGTCGGTAGGTCTCCTGATTGGGATAAATATAGCGCTCCATGAAGTCAAGGAGACGCTGTCGCAGCTCGTTGACTCTCTCCGAATAGGTGAAATCCATTGCTTCTTGCTCTCCTTGTTGGGGGACGGAAACACACCTAGCAATTCAATGCGCAGGCAGACGCCTCGTTCCTGTTCGGCTCGCTCACTGGAGCGCCTGGGAACGAGGCGCCAGGACATGCTCGCGGAAGAAGCTCAGTACGCGCTGCCAGGAGTCCTGCGCAGCGACGGGGTGATAGTTGGAACCACGATCATTGAAGAAGGAGTGTTTGGCTCCTGGATAGATCTTGATATCGTGCGGGATCTGGTAGCGATCGAGGACCTCGTCGAGCTTGCGACCAGCCGCCGCAGTGAAATCCTGCTCAGGATAGGAGCCAACCACTGGACAGGCGCGCCTGACGGCTTCCAGGGGGCGCGGATTCATGCCGTAGAAGGGGGCAATCGCTCGCAGGCGGCTGTCGGTACAGGCCCAGGCGATGGCCAGACTACCACCCATGCAGAAGCCAATAGCTCCGAGCCGCTGACCGTCGACCGCCGGCTGCTGCGCCAGGAAATCAAGGGCATGCCGCAGGTCACGCACTCCGCGATGATTGAGCGAATTGAGGATGAGGCCGCTCATCATACGGAACATGCAGACGGTGCGGTTTCCTGCTGAGAAGAGGTCGACGGCCAGAGCCGCATAGCCCTCAGCAGCCAGACGCAGGGCGATGTCTTTGATGTTGTCGTTGAGACCATAGATCTCGTGGATGACCACTACGCCGGGATACGGTCCCTCTCCCTGGCCGCTACCGCCAGGCAGCGCCAGAAAGGCGGCGAGCTGTCGCCCTTCGGAGGGAAATGTGACCATCTGCGTCACAGGTTGAGCCATCTGGGGTCTCCTTTGTATGGCCGCATAGTTCTTTGCCTGCTCAAATTATAGCTTCTTTCTGCCGACCGGCTTCAAGCCCGATGACAATGCTTGCTTGTTCTAAGCAGTAGGGGGGAAGAAGAGCAGGAGAAAGTCAGATCAGGCCGCCAGCCGCCAGTGAGGCCAGAGGGCTTCCCGCTAGCGTGATAGACGGCTGCTGCGTTCGTCAGGCGGCCAAGTAGACCAGCGCAGTCGCTTGAGCGCGGTCCGTGCGGTGCTAACCAGGCTGCCAATGATGACCAGGCTGAGTGCCAGGAGAGCGATGGGAAGAGCGCCGTCTCGCCAGAGCAGGCCATCTGCCAGGGCCTTGCCTGTTAGGAGTCTATCCAGGCTAAAGGGATCAGCAGGCGTGAGACACAAGAAGAGAAGACAAAGTATCAGGAACAAATTGCGTACGATTGCTGACCAGGAAAGAGGCCGATCTCCTAGAGGGCCGCCACAATGGCAGCTAAGATCACGACGTCCACGGAAGAGATTGAGCGCCATAGCAAGACTGAAGAGCAGCAGCAGACCAGCGGCGCCGCAGGCTGCTGGCCTGCTCCAGGCGCCCGCGAGCAAGAGCAGAGCCAGGCTGCATTCCACCAGAGCGATGGTGAGCGCCAGCAGCCCTAGCAAGGACTTCTGCGTCTCCAGCCAGACAGGCAGTATCTGATAGGCCCGGAGGCCTTCGCGAAAGGCAGACAGATCTTTCAACTTCTGGGTGCCGGTCAGTAGGAGCAGGGTCCCAATGACTAGGCGCCAAAAGAGACGAAGCTCAGCAATCACCAGCACCGTGCTCATCCCCTGGCTCATCGCTGTTCATCTGACCAGGAGCGTCCGCGGCGAGGGCGGTCGGGAGACAGGAGGCCTGGAGGCTCTCCCTTACTTCTTGCGACGGCGCTCCAGCTCTGTATTCATGGCCCGCGCTGCGCGAAGCAACAGCTCGTCGCTGGAGACTCCGCGGGCCGGACTAATGATATAGGCCATCTCCTCGGGATGCTTGCCTGCTCGGAGCGGCTCCCAAACCTCAAGCACAATGCGCCCCAGATAACGCTGATTAGGGGTGCTGCCAATGATCGGTTTCCCTTCCAGACCACGAAAGAGATCGTAGCCGCGCGCAAGATAGGCGGTTGGTCCTGGTCTCTGCGACTCGGGCTGTTGCTGATTGGACATACGGCCTTCTCCTTTCACATAGCTCGCTCGCGAGCCTCACCAGCCTGCGGCCTGCCAACTGGCTCAGCCACAGGGTTAGCTAGGCCACGCGACGGGGCCTGTGCGCTTGGTGTTCACCACTAGCCTTCTGTTTTTGAAGAGAGGCGTGTAGTGTGACAGCGTCTCCGTCTAGCAGGCCTCGCACACACAGTTCGGAATATAGCCAAGAATCCAGAGAAGATGCGAGCGAAAAGCGGCTGGAATGCAGGCGTCGCAACCCGCCAGACAGCTACAGACACAGCCCGTATCGCAAGGGCAGCAACAGGCGGAGAAGCACGGGTCACAGATACCTGTACATTCAGGGCAGCCGAGATCTGGCGTTACCGCGCCGGGCTGAGCATAGGCCAGCGCCACGGCGGCGGATGCCGGTCGCAGCAGTTCAAGCTCAAGACCAAGGAGCGCGCCCAGAAGTAGAAGCCCAAGGCGAGACAGTCCCCCTAAAAAGCCCCGCCGTGATTGCCTCATCAGCTCCTCGATCAGGCGGTCATTGAGCCGTTGACTTTCGCGAGGCACTTGCCGCTCTTCAGACATGCCACCGCCTCCTTTCGCCTGATCTCATCTCTCTCACCGCTCGCTCACTGGATCTGCGCTATGGGAATGCGTGGGAGGAGCGAGTGATCAGGCGGAGCAACGTGCAGGGTCAAGTAAAGCCAGTTCGGCCCAGGATTGCGCGACTGATCCAGCACGCGCCCATTCTCATCTAATGCCAGACCAATGGGAATGGAGGCTACCAGATAGCTCCGCGCCACCAGGGCCTCACTATCAACGAGTACCGCTATGCCTTCGCGCTCTCGCAACGTCTCAGCCATCAGCCGCACCTCAGCCGGCTGGCCATAAATCACAGCGACAACCATCCACCCCAGCGCCGGCACCCCCCCAGGACGGCTGGCCAGCTCATCGAGCTGAGCCACAATGGCCCGGCAGGTAGTGCAGGAGGCTGAGAGTAACAGTAAGAGGACCTTGCGCCCACGCTGGAGAAATTGCCCTAGAGAGGTTGCTTGACCAGCCACATCGGTCAGCGTAAAATCGCTGACTTTGTCGCCAGCCTCGAAACGGGTCACGCGCACGCTCGCCTGTCCTAAACGACTCTGGAGGGAGGCTAGATAACGCAGGATGGCAAAGACGATGCAGTAGAGCACGATTAAGAGGAGCCACTGCACAAGGAAGACAAGAAGCCATAAGCCTGTCATTATCTGGCCCTCCTCCTGGAGCCATCTCGCCGTGCCTCTCAGTCCGGCAGTGATAGATATAAAGATTGATTGCCCGGTTTATATCATTGCATATTAATAATAATCACATCAATAGTATTACTCATCCTGCTCAGAGGATAGTATCAAAAAACTTCTATGTCAAGTCACAACGTTTGAAGAAATCTGACAATGATGCGTGCTCTCCTCTTGCCAGCTCCCCTGGCCCGCAGGAGGCCAGTGCGGCAAGAAAGACCCTGGCGAGGAAGGGCTGATCGGAGGGAGAGGGAAAGCAGGGAGGAAGCAGATGGGGATCACCGATAGCATTTGGCCTGTCGTGTGCACCTATGGTGAGCCGGGGAAAGCAGGTGATCCCCTCAGTTTGCCGATTGTCACCAGTGCTGGCAATGGTCATGAAATACCAGAAAGAGAGAAAAGGACAAGGAGGGCATGGCTTGGAGAGGCATCGCTGCGTCAGCTATCTGGTGCGCCAAACCTCCAGAGCGATGGCAGTCGCACGCTCCTCGCCAACCAGGCGGGCCAGGCGCTTATGACAGCGCTCCATATTGCGAATGCGAGCCGTAATAAACCGATGCTGAGCAGCACCTGCTGCCAGTCCCGTCAGGCCCCAGCGAGCGGCCTCATACTCGTCCTCCAGGCGCTTTCTTAGCCGTGCGATCTCGCTCTCATACATCCTTTTGCCTCCTGTTACACAAGATACCCCACAAAAAGCGTAACTTTCCTATCATCGCCAACTATGCTACAATCCTCATCGGAGCATGCGATGGCTTCTATTCAGAAGCATAGAATCCCTTTACATCTTTGCATACAAACAGACTAGTTAGTACGGAGGAGGCCCTGGGGAACCACGAACCTGCTGTCGAGTCAAGCGAGCAGAAGAGAAGAAAGGAGACCGGCATGAGCGCGGGTGGCTACCATTACGGCAAAACCATCAGGCACTATCGTGAGCGACGCGGCCTCACCCAGCAAGAGCTGGCGGAGCGCTGGCCGCGGGCTCGTGGAGGAGTGGGCGTCGACTGGCGCTATGTTCAGGCCATTGAATATGGCAAGAAGCGCATTGCCGACCCGAACACTCTTCGTCGTCTCTGCGAGCTACTGGAGATCCCTCCGTGGGAATTTGGGCTTTCCTCTTACGACCCCTTCAATCCCCAGGCCTCCCTCCCCACCAAAAACCGTCTCTTCGAAGAGAGCTTGTCTCTAGCTGAGGCTCTGCTCAGCCAGGCACTGGCCATGAGGCGCCTGGCACCCCTTCCCGAAATAGAGCAGCAGGTCCAGCGCCTTGAGGGATTTCTGGCGGCCAGTCGCAGCGAGCTGCCCCCGCCCCTGCGTCTAGAGCGTCGTCTGCAGAAGCTAGTCATCCAGTACTACAGCCTCGTTGGACTCATGCACTACGAGCATCGTCGCTACGATCGCGCCCGCAGCAGCTTTGAAGAGATGCTTACTGCTGCGCGGCAGGCCGAGGACCCGGTGCTGACGGCCCATGCCCTGCAAAAACTGGGCGTAGAGCTTAAGCGCATCGGGCGCCACAGCGAGGCTATCAATGCACTGGAGGAGGCGCGCGACCTTGCCCTCAAGACCAGCAAACCTCTGGCAGCCTTCACCAGTGCCTACCTCAGTCAGATGTACGCCATCGCTGGGGACGCGCCGCGCTTTGAGCGCACCATCGAGCAGGCCATCTCCCTGGCCGAGCCTCTCAAAAGTGCCTACGGCGACGGGACCGACTTCGTCTTTCACAAACTCAGCGGCATCTTCCTCCTGCGCTGTCGCGGCTATCTTTACACCAATCAGCCGCAGAAAGTGCTGGAGAGATACGAAGAACTACGCCGACAAATCTCGCTTGACAGGAACCTCTGGCTTGATTACCGTCTCCATCTTTACCGGGCCCAGGCCCTCCTGCGAATGCGCGAGGTTGAAGCCAGCCTAGAAGAAGGCCGGGCTTTCCTGCAGGCCGTCACCGGCTGGCAATCGCCCCACCGTCTCGCCAAAGGCTATGAGCTGCTGAGCGAGATTGAGCGCGCCGGCTACGGCGACCTGGCCATCGTGCGCGCCTTCCGTCAGGAGCTGCTGGAGCATCTAGAGCAAGACCGCAGCCAGACGCCCCAGTAGGCCAGTATAGACCGACTCGTCTGCTAGCTTGTTGGCAAGCCAGCCCGAACAGGACGGAGCCGCAGGCGGGCTCTGTCAGGAGCGAACCCTTCCCGCCGCCAGGCCAGGACAGCACCAGCCTGGGCTAGGTGCCGTCTGTTTCTTGCTCTGTTTCACCAGCCTCCTCGGCTCTCTCCTGGTCAGGCCGCGGCAGCTGACAGCGAATCCAGCGCGGATGGATCTGCTCCAGCGGCTGCGTCTCGGCGAACAGCGAGAGCTGACGATCCTCGCGAAAGAGCGCCTCGAAATCCTCGGGTGCAAAAGCCTTACGCAGGCGCGCGGCGTAGGAGCTGGTCAGCAAGCGGATATAGTATTCGACGTCGTAGTCGCGGCGCTCAGCCAGCTCCTTACTGCTCTGGCGCACGCGCTCCATCGTCGTCAGCGGCGTCTCCCCCTCAGCTGAGGTCGGCGCCAGCGCCAGCCATTCCTGATCAGCGGGCACCTCCTCCGTGTTCTCGTCGGGCAGCCACACATACTGCTTCTCAGCGGTCCGGTAGAAGCGCACGCGCTCGCCCGGGAACCAATGGCGCCGGCCTGCCCTGATCAGCGCCTCATAGGCCGGCTCCTGATGAGACTGACGCGAGGCAAAATACGTCTCGGGCGTCTTCGTCAAGCGCACCTGGGTCGCCACATCTGCCGCCGGCAGCGCCCGCGCGCGCAGCGCCTCGACTGTCTCCAGATAGGCGGCCCGCACCTCATGGACCTTCCCCAGCATCGTCGCCAGCAGAGCACGCCGCAAGAAGCGCTCGCCGAACGGCTCCGCGCGGCTAGAGCGGAGAGCCACCCCGTGGACGATCAAGCGGCCATCGTAGGTCAGCAGGGCATAATTCTTCACCTCATGGCTGAACATCGCCCGATAGCGTCCCTCATACTCCAGGCGAATGCCAGACGGCAAGCCTGCCCCGATCTCAGCCACCAGGGCCCGCTCTTGTTCCTCACTCCACTCGGGCGGAACCGCGAAATAGACGCCATCGGTATCGGCCTCAATCAAAGCCAGCCCGCGCCTTCGCAGTGCCTGCACCACCTGATCCAGAATCGCCCGCCCACGGCGCGTTACCTCAGCTGCGGCCTGGGCATCGGCGAAGAGCGCCATCTTGCCTGCACCCATATAGCCGTAGGCCGCATTGATCAGAATCTTCATCGCCGCCTGAGTCGCGGCATGATGATTGGCCTCGATCGAGCCTGGCGGAGCCTGACGGGCCGCCTCCTTATGCTGCAAGCGTAGATCCGTCAGACGCCCCAGGATACTCAAAAGCACCCCCAGGCGATCGCAGCGCGGACCGATAGCAAAGGTGCGCATCAGCGAAGGATAGAGCGAAGCCACATCCGCCTTGACCACATGCTCAGCCACACCTGTGGCAAAGAGATGCACCGCTCCCCCCTCGTACAGGCCATCACTCCCGGCCTCCTGCTCTGAAGGGCGCGGCAGTGCCGCCCCGGCGCGTAGGTAGCTGCGCACCAGAATTGGCTCCAGCACGCCCATCGCCGGCCCCGCCGAGACCAGGCGCTCGTAGCGGCGTGGCGCCATACTCGCCAAGGCGAAAGGGGCCCCCAGCAGACGACGCGACAGGCCATCCACCTCCTCCACATCATCCAACGCATAGCGACGCACCCGCTCAGGATCACGCCGATAGGTCTCTACAATATCCATCCCCGCAATGTAGGTGCGCTCTGCCGAGGCGATACCGAAATAGCGCGCCACATCTTTCAAGGCATAGCTCGGCATATCACGCACCACAAAATCATGGCGACGCACGGCATCGAGCGTATCAACCAGCTCACGGCCCGCTACACTATAGCGCAGGCGCCGACGGGCCTCCGGCCCGATCGCCAGCGTCTCCTGATAGCGATGTAGCCGGCGCGTCGCCTCCGGCGCGCCCTGGCGTCCAAGCATCAGAGGCACTCCCAGCGCACGCGCTCGCTCCTCTAAGAACGGCAGATCAAAGCCAAACAGATTATGATTCTCAATCACATCAGGATCGCGCTGGCAGATCAAGTCGCACAGATCGCGAATCAGGCGCGGCTCATCCTCCTCACGCGGCGCCTCTAGCGTTATCGCCAGGCCGCGACTATCGCGTACTGCCGCCAGGAAAATGCGCCCTCGATGGGGATCAAGCGCCGTGGTCTCCAAATCAACCTGCAAGCGATGGAGATGTTCATAGGCCAGGTCACGAAAATAGACCTGGCCTGTCTGCATCAAATACTGCTCCACCGGCCCGACCGCGTAGTAATCCTCCAGCTCAGCAAGCGACGCCAGCCGTCGCCCCAGACGACGCGCCGCACCTCGAAGCAGCATGCGCTCCAGACGGCTCAGATCGGCGCAGAACAGCAGGAAACGATACGTTCCCTCCGGCCCATCCAGCTCGCGATAGTAGATCAGCCCTGGTGACGCCTCTGACGGCGGTGGAGGTAGAACTGCGACCCGGCACAGACGCCCTCCCACAGCGGTCAGGTCCTCCAGAGAGGTCGCCAGCACCCACGGCCAGAAACGCTCATGCGAGCAGTGGACGCGCTCGCCCTCGCGACGCCAGACCACGGCCTCACCCTGGCGATTCGCCCAGACCGAAACGATGCCCGGCGTTGGATTCCAGCCAAAGAGGTAGGCATCTTCTTGCTCTTGCGAGCAGAGCGAGGCCGCCGGACTATTGCCGACAGCACTCTCAGCAGGAGCCATAGCCATTGCTCCTCTCACCGCTAGCTGGCGAGAGTCCAGTACAAAGCCTTTAACTTTTGTTCTAAGCTTAACACGTCCAGGCGTCAGCGCGCAAGAGAGCCAAACGTTTTGTCAAACCGTTGACAGATAGCTCGCTTGAGAGGAGCAAGCCTGAGAGAGGCCAGGCGAGATACCGGCGAGAGAAGAGAGGGGAAGGACAGGGTAGCCGGAGCAGAAGGCTCACAGCAGGTGTGAGTAAACTTCTACTCCGGCAGTGGAGAGGGAGGCAGACCGCCGAGAAACCAGTGAAAGGAGTAAGAAATCTGCTGACGTTACAGCCCAAGGCCACCAGCGCCGGCTATCTACTTCGCTGAGCTGCTGGCCTGACCTCCACCCCCAAAGGCGGTCTGCCACTATGGCTGGCGAAATCTGCTTTGAGCCACAGCACAGCCTGGCTCTACTGCGGCTGGACCGTGCCCCGGCGCGTACACTGGATCACTACCTGATGATTGGCCTGATCCAGTGTCAACGTACACGGAGCACCATTAATCGTCACCGTGCCAGAGCAGCCCTGAATGACGCGACCATTGACCGAGCAATTCACGGTCGTTCCCTGGCCATTGCCATTACCGTTGCCTCCACCATTGCCGCCCCCATTGGGGACATTAATGGTCGCATCCACCGCCACGCCATTGGCATCGGTCGTCACCGTAATCGGGTCGGGCAGGTTAATCAGCGCCTGACAATTCAGCTCCTGATAGGTGGTCACAAAGCGCTGGGCCAGGAAGGTGAAGAGCGAATTGGCCGCTCCCGCATCAGGCGAAGGACTGGCCTGGGTAAACTGCTGGTCCAGTTTCAGGCGCGCCGGCGCCACATTGACCAGATTCTGACAGTAGGTAGCCGTGCTGGCCTGATTGAGCGAACCCACAGGAGCCTGATCCACCCCAACGCGATAGGCATTGAGCTTGCGCAGATCGAGCTGGCCGTTGTTAAGCACCATCGGATCGCCGGCGGGCACCAAAGCCACAGGTTGTTTCTGATAGAGGGCCGCCTGCAGCTCGTTGAGCGGCAAAGCAGCAACCGTATGGCCAGGATCAGCCAGATCGGGTGCCATCCAGGGGGTGCAACCGAGAGCGCTATCGAGGCCGATCGCTAGCAGCCGCTCATCGCTGCCGTTGGTTTGCACCTGCGCTCCCTGCAGGGCCGTAACGTTGGCAGCGGTCATCTGAGCGATACGCCCATCAGCGGTCACCAAATACTCAGTCACCACATTGTCACTCTGATCCTGGTCGACCAGGCTGAAATCGCGCGTCGTCGGGCAAGGCTGGCCGTCTTTGGCCGTACCAATCGGAGGAACCTTCAGTCGCCCACTGCGGATCGCATAATTGGCAGCGGCGAAGAAGGCCGGGGCGTTGCAGTAAGCAAACTGGCCAAAGATACTGCCGTTGACTCCGTTGACGCAGCGTCCCTGTCTCAGGCTGCCATTGTTATCAACCAGGGTCAGATTGTCGCCATTGAAGCCGAACCAGAGCGCAACCACTGCTCCCTGTGGCAGCTTGGGCGGGGTCGGCTGGATCGCCGGCTGCGTGCCCTGGTCGACAACCAGAGGATTATAGATAGAGATCTGACCAGTACGGGGGTCCACAATGGCCCCCTGGACAAAGGCCGCCTGCGCCGGGTTGGCCTCATGACATGGCCCATTGGCGGGATTGGTGGCAACCAGTTGGTAGGGCGTCGCCAGCCCCTGGGCGCTCAGCGGATTAGGCGGCACGATGAGCGAACAATCGGTATTGTCGTCAGCCGCCCGCGAGGTCAGGTGTGGCAGCACCACAACCCCTGCAGCAATCAGCAGCAGGAGCAAGGGGATGCTTACCCCCACCAGAATCGGCCAGCGGCGACGTGCTCTCCGTGATCCCTCGTACATCGATAACGGTGCTTGCTTCCGGGACATAGTAGCTGGTTACCTTTCCTTTCCACAGGATGATGCCGCCCCTCAGCGGATATCGCCAGTGTCATAGGGACACCTGGTAGGTAAATACACAAAAGGTAAGAGCAACGAGAACCTTCTCTGCAGCGCACCCTGCCGCCCTCCTGTCTAACCACTTGCCTCCCTCCTTTCCACAACCACACCCCGAGTCGGCAGAGAGCACTACGACACAGTCTGGTTCCTGTTCAGCTAGCCCTATACAAGCATAGAGCAGGTGATATGATCTATGTGCATCTATCAATCCGAAGCTAATAAAAAAGTACCGGTACAGAGTTGAGAAATCTTAACCTCGCCCCTCATTTTTTCAGGAAAGCAGTACCAGGGAAAAATTTCCTGTAAAGGAACTGCAACTTGAACGTGTAAAGAAAGCCGTTCTTTGGCAGCGCAAGCGCAGGGGCGCAGGCCAGCAGATGTCGGGCCAGATGGCAGCGGTAGGGGAGGACGGAGAATCGGATCGACCGCCGGCGCGTATACAAACGGTCGCTTGATCGAGAGCAAGGCAGGGGAGGAAACCTGTTTTCCCATCCATCCAGGGGAAACAAGTCCGTCCAGGCGAGGCTGGCCTTGTGCGCCTGAGTCCCACCAGGCCAACCTCGAAATTCACGAAAAGTTAACGCCCTGGCTGATTGTATTTTAGGATGGGCGTGGTATAATGTGAGTGTGATCGGGGATCTAACAATCCTTCAGTAGCAGTTCAGGTGCTCCTCACCTGCCGCTCAGGACTTCCCCATAAGAGATCACCACAGGCAGACCTTCTGGCGGGAACCAGGCGAATAATAACTGCAGCCGGACCGTAACAGTCGGTTCATTCAGCCCAGTGTGTTCAGAGGAGCGAACACAGAGTACAGAAGAGGTTTTTTTACCCATGATGTCTTACGAGGATTACCAGGATCGTGTTCTTACCTGCCGTGATTGTGGTCAGGACTTTGTCTTCTCTGCCGGCGAGCAGGC
>NZ_JADGIA010000265.1 GCF_019683635.1 Thermogemmatispora sp.
TCTCGTGGGCGAGCCGGTACCGGCGCCTGGCCCCCATTGCTTGGATCGAGATCGAGACCGTCCGGTTTGACACGCAGGCGCTGCACCACCCGGAGATCTTTGGGGTGGAGTACCAGCGTGGCGAGCTGTTCGGCTATGAAGTCCGCGAGTACTTGCTGGAGAAATGGGGACGCCGCTGTGTGTACTGTGGCGCGGAGAACGTGCCACTGGAGATCGAGCACATCATTCCGAAGTCGAGAGGGGGAACTGATCGGGTGAGTAACCTCACAGTGGCTTGCCGCGTCTGCAACCAGGCCAAGGGGAACCGGACGGCGGAGGAGTTTGGCCACCCGGAAGTGCAAGCCAGGGCGAAGATGCCGCTGAAGGACGCCGCGGCCGTCAACAGGACGCGCTCCGCGATCCGGAACGGTCTGTGTGCCCTGGGCCTCCTGGTTGGCTCATGGACGGGCGGGCGGACGAAGTGGAACCGGGAACGGTTGGGACTCCCGAAGACGCATGCGTTGGACGCCCTGTGCGTGGGCGATCTTGCCGGGGTGTCCGGCTGGCATGCCCCGGTTCTTGCCATCAAGGCACTGGGACGCGGGCAGCGGTGCCGGACGAACGTGGACGCCCACGGGTTCCCGCGCGGATACAGGATGCGTTCCAAGACGGTGCGTGGATTGCGCACGGGGGATCTGGTGCGTGCGGAAGTACCGAGGGGCAAGCGCACCGGAGTCCATGTTGGCCCGGTGGCCGTGCGCGCCTCTGGATCGTTCCGGGTGGGAAAAGCGGATGGGATTTCGTGGAGGTGGTGTCGCCTGCTTCAGCGGGCAGATGGATACGGATATATGATGAAAGGCGGGCGCGGCGCCTCCTCCCCAGGCGTGAACGCCGGGGCTTCCGGCGCCGCATGATTTGGTGAACCGCTGAGACGAGAGTGGCCAGGTAGCTACAGCCAGAGCCACCCAAACGAGACGAGGCCCAAAAACCAGAAGGAGCGAGCCAGGGCAATGATGCCCCTACTACCAAGGAGGCCCTATGCAGACAGGTTCGCAGCTCGTGCGTCCTCTGACCTCCTGTGATCTCGCCCACGTTCAGAAGCTCCTGCTGTTCTCAGATTACGTCTACCAGCGCTTCACTGCTCAGGAGCTGTCGCGCCTCCTGGAGCACTATCCCGGCTGGGGTCTCTTCCACGCTGAGCAGCTGCAGAGCTTTTTGCTTTCCCAGGCCCTGAATCCACCAGTGGCCTGGATTGGCGGCTTCGGCGTGAGCTGGAGCGAACATCGACGCGCTTTTGACCATCTCGACCGCCTGCTGGATTACCTGCAACCCAGCCTGCAGGCGCGCGGCGTCACCCAACTCTATTACTCGGGCAACGACCTGGAACAAGACTGGCTGCGCACCCCACTGCTCAGGCGGGGCTTCGAGCCGCATAGCCTTCTCTATGCCTACGACAAATTCGACTACCGTGTCCCCACGCACGGCAACCAGGAGGTCAGCATACGCAGCGTGCGCAACAGCGACTTCGAGGCCCTCTGTGAGATCGAGCGGCTCTGCTTCGCGCCGCTGTGGCGCTACGACGCCGCGGCTTTTGCCGACATCGCCGCCACTCATCCCTACTTCGTCGTGGCGGAGTTGGAGGGACGCCTCGTCGGCTACCAGTTCAACACCGTCGATGAGGGCTACGGCTACTTGATCCGCATCGCCGTCCATCCGGCCTTCAGCGGGCAGGGGATTGGCGCCCGTCTGATGGCCGAGGCCATTAGCTTCTTTGCTCGTGCGGGCGCGCGCCGCATCATGCTGAATACCCAGGAGGACAACCAGCGGGCCCACCGCCTCTACGAGTGGTTCGGCTTCGTTCGGATGCCTCAGCGCGGCTTCATCTTGCGCAAGGAGCTGTCTGCCGCGAGCACCTCCTGACCTCTCACCCCTCGACCGACGAGGGGAGGAGAAACGGAAGCGAAGCGGAAGGAGAGGGAGCCAGCGGCACGCTCGTAGAGCATGAGGCAGGCCACTGGCTTTCTCTCTCGCTCGCTTGGTCAGCAAGGAAGAAAGGCATGGTCCGAAGCTGCCGGTCTGGTCAGCTCAGTTGGTTAGAGGCTATAGACTCCCGTCAGGCGCATGACCTCCAGCGGCTCGGAGCGATTCTTGACAGAAACCGTCCCAACATGGTCGATCTGGACATGCTGGCGCACGCGGTAGAAGGTCGGAGCATTCAGGTAGATATTATTATCGTCGGCCCTGGACTGGAGACGGGCCGCCACGTTGACGGTATCGCCAATGGCCGTATAGTTCTGAATGCGACCGCGTGAGCCGATATTGCCTACGATCGCCAGGCCAGTATTGACTCCGATGCCGAACTTGACGGGCACCTCGTCGGGATGGCGACGACCGTAGTCGAGAATTGCCTGACGCATCTTCCAGGCCGCCCGCACCGCCCGCAAGGGATGATCATCCTGCTCCAAGGGGGCATTGAAAATAGCCATGAGTTCATCGCCCCAGAAGGCCGTTAGCGTTCCTCCCTCGTCCCAGATGGCTTCTACCATCAGATCCAGATAGTTATTGAGCAGATTCATCATCTGCTCCGGCGGAAGACGCTCAGCCAGGCTGGTATACCCCCGGAGATCAGCGGAAATGACCGAGATTTCGCGAGTCTCACCACCAAGCTTGAGCGAGCGCGGGTCTTCAATCAGGCGCTTGACCACGCTGGGATGGACATAGCGCCCGAAGAGCGATTTGATCTCACGCGCCTCGGCCTGCGCACGCTTCAGGTCGGTGCGATCGTCGATAACGAGGGCCGTGCCAATATGTTGACCATGCTCATCCCGCAGGGCGGTCACATAGAAATTCATATTGACCCAGCCCAGTCCCGCGACCTCACCCTCGAAGGCTACAGGCACACGCGTGCCATGTTCATGGTGCAGTAACGCCTCCTGCAGCAGATCGACCAGGCCCAGCTCTGGAAGCGCCCCCAACACCTCGCGGTAGTGCCTGCCCAGCACCGCGCGCTGATCCAGCTTCAGGATCGCGCCCGCCGCCCGATTGAAGGTCGTGATCATCCCTTGAGGATCAGTGGTGATCACGCCGTTGGCAATCGAGGCAAAGATGTTGTCCATGTACTGCTTATCTTCGTTGACCTGGCGCAGGGTGCGCTGCAGATCAGCGAAGAGGCGGGCGTTGTCAATGGCAATGGCCGCCTGATGGCAGAAGGCAAAGAGCAGATCACGCTGCTGAGGGCCAAATAAGTTAGCGCTCAGGCGACTGTCTACATAGACAGCTCCTATACAGCGATCGCGCACCACAAGCGGTGCGCACATAATAGAGCGGATGCGGTTCTCAATGATACTGCGCTGATCTTTGAGATTCTGATCTTCCTGAGCATTGCTGGTCAGGATCGGCTGACGCGTCTGGATGACGCGATTGACCGTGCTCTGGCTGATGCCCAAATTAAAGGCATCGCGCTCCAGGCTGCGGGCGTCCTTGGTGCGCGCAATCTTAAACTCCAGCTCGCCCTGCTCGTTAAGCAAGACCAGAAAGCCGCGTTCGGCTCCCACAAAGCTGATCACCTGATCCATGACCAGGCGCAGCACCTCGTTGAACTCCAGCGTCGAGTTCAAGGTACGCGCAATCTCATAGAGCGTTTCCAGCTCATGACGCTCGCGTTTGAGGACCGTGATACTACTGCGCAGCTTCTCCTGCTCGCGCTCGAGCGCCGCCGTCTCGTGGTGCTCCAGGCGCCGCTGCAGATTCAGTATGAGCTGGCTCAGGCGCGACAGTTCCAGATCGGCACGGCGACTGACCGCCAGCGTCTTACTGAGGAGCTGGACACGCGGATCACTCAGATGACTGGCATAGGTCCCCTCAACAGCGCGCTCCAGCTCACGCGTGTGCTCGTGCAACTGGCCAGAAATACGCTTCAGGGCCTCGCTCAGCGAGTGCAACTCCCCCAGGTCCGTCAACACTGTGCGTCCCTCCCTCCGAAGCAGCCAGAAGATGATGAAGATGAAGATGCCTCTCTTCGCAACGCTGCCTTATTATAGCACAGGGGCAGAGCAGACAAAGAGAGACTATCAACCTGCTGCGTGAGAGATACAGGGCAGACGGGATAGACCAGTCAGAGCGAGACTCAGCACGGCAACAGCGCCGCTAAGCCTCGCTCCAGACCCAGAGACCGCCCCACCGGGGCGCGCGTACAGGAAGATCAACGGCGCGCTTCCTCAATGGCGCCATCAGTCATGACTAGAGGCCGTCCTTGCCCTTCTGAGCCAGGTAGCTGCGCAGTGAGAGGGGCTGAAAACCAAACTGGCGCTCGACCGCATCGAGGGCGGTGATGTTGTCGAAGGTAAAGAGAGTCAGGGCTGCCCGCGTAATCGGCGGTTTGGGCAGGACCAGCTCCATAGCTGTGGCCCCGATCCGCGCCAGGAAGAGGGGTAGAGGTAAGGCAGGGCGTCGCACGTGCAGCGTCTCCATCAGCAGGTTGATAATTTGGGCAAACGTATAATACTCTGGGCCGCCGATCACAAAGGTGCGGTTGCGGCTGCCCGCTGGATCGTCTAGCAGGTGCAGAATAACGCTGACCACATCCTCAACGTAGATCGGCTGGAAGCGCAGCGAGCCACCGCCGATCAGGGGGACGACCGGCGCGCTGCGGATCAGATCCGCCAGCCCCTTGAAGAAGGGGGCGCCTCTTCCAAAGAGGACGGAGGGCTGCACGATACTCCATTCAAGGGCACTCTTTTTGAGGACCTCCTCGGCCAGGTAGCGCCCTTGCATGTAGCTGCCGGGCCGATCTGGCCTGGTTCCCAGACCGCTGAGTTCGATCATGCGCCGGACGCCGGCGGCCAGCGCCGCATTGACCAGATTGGTGGTGCCGGCAACATTGGTCCCCTCATAGGTATTGCCTGCCGACTGCTTGCGGTCGGCAGTCATAAAGGCCGCATGGATGACCGTGTCGACACCGCGCAGGGCCGGCTCCAGCGAGACCGGGCGCGTTGTCGCCCCTTCTACCAGCTCGACATGCTCCACTGGCAGGAGCTGAGCAGCGCGATGGCGGTCGCGTACCAGGCAGCGCGGTCGCTCGCCTCGCTCGACCAGCCGCTGCACCAGGTGTCTTCCGATAAAGCCAGTTGCACCCGTAATCAGGATCATAGCTTCTCTCCTCACTGCTGCCACCCCTGCGCTCTTTAAGCGGCTGGCAGCTAGCTGCCAGCCGGCGCCGTGTGGCAGACATGCTTTCTTCGCCAGCGATGGCGAGATCCCTCAGAGAAGAAGACGTCACAGGAGCCTTTAACAGAGACCGCCTCCTGCGGTTAGAGCAGGACCGAGCTTGCAGGCTCCCCAACGCAGGCAGGAGAGCAGCAGGCCAGCGCTGAACCAGCAGGCAAAGCTGTGGGGAAACCAGCCCGGAGCAAGTCGGGAAGAACCAATAATAGCCAGAACAAGCCTCGCCTGCCAGGGGGCAGGCGAGGCGAAATAGTTCACCCACTCGTCGGTTGCCTGACCTGTCCCGGCTCACTCGCACTGCAGCCTAACCAGGACAGCCGCCCCCGACCAGGGAAAGAGGCCAACTACGCCCCTTCCCTAACCCGGCCCCTGCCACTCAGGTCTCGCGAACAGCAATCTATCGACAGGTAACGTCTCCCAAGACAGCCGGTACAACATCATGCAAACCTCTCTTTGGACAAGCCTGGCCGCTATTTCGTGATATTGAGACCGTCCACATGTTCGATCTCGATGCGCCGGCCCAAATGACGCTCCAGCACTTTGAGAATTTTATTTACGGTAACACGCGTTGTTGGGCCACCGTGGCTAATGCGGGTGATCGTAGCAGGCGCAATGCCCGTCTCGCGGGCCAGCTCCGTCTTGCGGAGGGCTGCTTCAGCGATCAGGTCGTCCAGTGTTGGCATCTCACTCTCTCCTTTGCTCTCTTTATGGAGCAATATTGTAATTATAATATATAACACGGATAACATATTTTTTG
>NZ_JADGIA010000266.1 GCF_019683635.1 Thermogemmatispora sp.
TGAAAATTTTCAGAATGCTGGGATTGATCATCACAGTGAATTTCTATTTAAGATGAAAGACGATCAATAGAGATATAGCCTCCCCAGCTTCATCCTGTCAAGGGGACGGCTAGGCAGAAGAAGGGCAGTTTACAGACAGGGTCTAGGCAACGCTCTTCTCTAGAGCAGAGACTGGCGGAGCAGGTGAAGAGGGCCGGGCCTGTCCCGCCGAGGGGGCGCCGTTGATTCCGAGCAACTGGACTGTAGTTGACTTTTCGCGTAGATCAGGTACACTTATAGCTGAGCAGGGAAGCCTGTTTAGAGAAAGCAGCTCACCAGCGGCGTCTCCGTGTCTTCTGCGATCTTCTCTTCTCTCTCCGCCACTGACGAGACGATCGCGACGCCAACTCAGATTGAGGTTGAAAGGAGCACTGGTCAATGAAAAGGATTTCAGCCCTGCTGCTCTCGCTCTCAGCAGTCTGTTGTCTGTTGCTCTCCCTGGCGCTTGCCGTGCTACTTGGTGCGGCTCCAGTGCACGCCGCCTCGGGAGCCCCCGAGGCAACCGTTCCCGTCGCCTCTGGTTGTCTGGCGGCGGCGCCATCGAAGCAGCAAGTCGCGGTGGGACAGCCCGCCCACATTGTCATTACGGTCTCCTGCTATCCAGCGATCCCCTCTCCCATCGTAATTGTGGACTGGGGGGATGGTAGCCTCTCCAAGTATCCTGTATGCGCGGCTGCCTGTCCAGTTCCGCCGGTAGAGCTGGTTGCTGCTCACAGCTACGCTAAGGCTGGCACCTACCAGCCGCTCATCTGCCTCTCCGGGGAGGGTCCGATTACACCTCTGCCCGAGTGTGTCAGCGTTGAAGTGATTGTTGTGCCTCTCACGCCGCAGCCGTTGAGCTAGGTCTGCTCTTCACTCACTGGCGCGCTGGCTGGTGGCCAGGACAAGGGTGGGCGGGGTCCGTTCCGTAAGGAGCACCAATGTGCAGAGCTGGCCCTGCCCGCCGGGAGCCAGGAAGGATGCTTCCCTGCTCGCTCCCAGCCGGTCAGGGCCAACCGCGGCAGAGGAGATGGCCGTGGGTGGTGCGCGGCTCGCTCCTGTGCATGTCTGTGCAGGAACCAGAGCTGAGCGGTCTGCCGGCGGAGATTAGACCAGGCGGCGGCGTCCCCAGATCAAGACGTGCAGCTGCGGCAGCACGCGCACGTTGTACTGATCCCAGAAGGGATCACGCACACGCTCAGCCAGCCAGGCCAGGGCCGCGGGATAGTCTGGCAGGGCGGCATCGCCCTCCGGCTGCACGATAATTGGCAAGCGACGCTCTTTGAAGAGCGGATGAGCTTCCAGCAAGGAGCGCAGGGCCTGCTCGTCGTGGGCGTCGCGCACGACGAACTTCCACTGTTGGTGCTCAGGCTCCAGGCTGTGTAAAAACTGCTCAATGACTGGATGGCGCAGATAGTTTGCGCCGCTCCCGGCGCTGGGCAGCTTGGGCGAGAGGCTCCACAGGTCGATCAACGGCACGGCCAGCGCTGGAAAGATCGTGGCGTTCGTCTCGACCGTCAGATGGTAGCCCTGGGCTTTCAGCAGGGTCGCTAGCTGCGGCAGCTCCTTCTGTAGCGTTGGCTCACCGCCGGTCAGTACCACGTGGCGGGCGCCCAGGGCGGCCACGCGCTCCGCCACCGTTGCGGGCGAGAGCGTTTCCCAGCTGCCGCCCTCGCGCACGCTCCATGAATACTTGGTATCGCACCACGAGCAGCGCAAGTTGCAGGCGAAGAAGCGCACGAAGGTTGTCGGTACCCCCATCAGGCTGCCCTCACCCTGGATCGAGCGATAGATCTCCATGACTAACATCGTCAGAAGCCTGTCCGTTTCCTCCCTCGCTGATGTTTCCCGGTCTTGTAGGCCGTGCTACGGGGCTGTTCTGCCACTCTTGCTTTCTGGCCGGCGACGTGCCCGCCGCGACGGCAGAGCAGGGCAGAGCAGGAGAAGGTCGTCGGCTGAAACCAGTGCAGCGAGTCTGGTTTGCCCTCCTGGCTAGATTTTCTCTGGTCTGTCAATCGGTCCGGCTGCTCTACTGCTGGCTCTTGCGCGGAGGCCGTAGGGGAGGGCGCAGGAGCCAGAGCCGTTGTTTGTTGCACAAGATATAAATGGATGAAAAAGAGTCTTTACTCTGTGAGTCGCATATGCTATTCTTAGAACGCATCCTGAGATACTAAATATTTTTGCAGTAAAAAATACTGCAACCCCGATAGGATGGGCCTTGAGGTCAAATGGACCGATAGGCAGAGCAAGCCAAGCGGTTGGCAAGACGGGCCTGGCAGCATCTGATCGGAGAGGACTTTCTGGTAAGCGCTTCCCCTTTTGTGGTGAGGAGAGAGATGGGGAAGGGTAGCCAGGGCGGACACTCTACGCAGAGTGCGACTCAGTCGCTATGGCGACGGGACCCGTAGAAGAGGAAAGGAGCTAATGACTATGGAAGAGGCAGGACAAGCGGGGGAAGCCGGTATCTCAGAAGCTTTGCCCCATGAGCTGCTCATCCTGCATCTGATTGCCACCGGAATTGTGCGCTATCAGGAGCAATGTAGCGCTGGTCCCGGCGGGCTGGTTGTCGTAGACGGCAGCTACCCCAAGCCGCTGCAAAGGGGACTAGACTTGCTCAACGTGCTGCGTTATCGGCGGGGCCTGCCGCTCATCAAGAGCGTGGTCGATCTGCTGGCCTGGTGTCGCAGGCCGCTCTCCGAGTGGTCGCTCGATCTGGATCGGGCGGCTCCCGGCTGGAAGCTGATGGACCAGGAGGTACTATTGCATGGGCGCTGGCCATCGCAGCTCTGTCTTGAGCTGGCCTGCTCGACCGACGACGTCGAAGCGGATCTGATGGAGCGGGATTTCATCGGGCGTATCCTGGCCCGTTGCCGTCTCTATCAGAGCCCGGAGGCCTATGTCTGCTTCCGGCGCTGGTTGATTGAGCATCCGGTGGTTACCGGGAAGGAGCTGCTCGAATGGGGAGCTGCCTCGCCGGTCATGGAGCCGCTCCGGGAGCTGCTCCGCGAGGCGTACGTAGAAGCTCCCTATGAAGCCATGTATCACAATCACTTTTATTGCTGCCCCAACTGTGGGGCCTTGCTGCAGCCAGATCAGCGCGGGAGGAGCCTGGTTTGTGTGATTGATCGCTGTGGTCAACGCTCGCTGCCCCTCCAGACCGTTACCGAGCCGGGGGGCCTGTCGCTGCGCCGGCTTGACCCTCTAGAGCAGGTGCGCTGCCTCAAGCGCGGGTTGCTGTGGTTTGTGATGTGGCCTGGCCGTGCAGAGTTGCGACTAGAGCGCCGCTTACGCGAGCAAGGGATCAAGGTGGAGCTGTGGCCCGATTACGATCGCTACGATCTGCGCGTCGTGGTAGCTCGGGCAACCCTGGCCGTCGATGTCAAGGATTGGAGCAACCCTTATCTGCTGGCGCGACATGTCAAGCAGAATGGCTGGCCGGCTGAAGCGGGTGACCAATTCTACTACGTCTTCCCCCAGGAGCGTCGGAGCCTCCAGCCAGACTATGTACGCGCCTTTACGGCGGCCTACGATACCCTCCGCGGTCCTTCGCTGGCCGCAAGCGGCATCAAGGTGGCTTTTGAGGATGACTTTCTCAGAGAAGTTTTGGAGATGTGTTGACGAGGAAAGTGACAATGCGCGATCTTTCGAAACAATGGAAGATGGTAGAGAAGAAGCTGCGGGAAGCGCTGTCGAAGCTGAGCCAGCTCGCGCAAGCTGCCGAAGAAGACGGAGCAGCAGCCCCGTTGATGGTCGATGCCCGTCGCCTGGCCGAGGTGGAGCTGGGCCTGACCCTGTTGAGCGAGGTAGCGCCGGCGGCCTCTGCCCGGGCCCTATGGGTGCTTCTGACCGGCTACTCATTCGCCTTGCCTGAACTCCACTCTTCTCATCAAGAGCATGTACAGATGATCGGTGTAGCTCGCCATCTATTGCTGGCCTATAAAAATGCCCGGCACTGGGAGCGGGCCTTAGCGGACTATACCAGGGTCAGCGAGCTGCTGCGCCTGTACGATGTGGATCTCCAGACCGGGCGCTATAGCCGGCGTCCGGTCAGCCTCTATCCCGAGCGGCTGGCGCTCTATCAGCAGCTCTGCCGCCAGCCGCTGCCCCATCGCGAGCGCAAGCTGCGCCTGGCCCCGGCTGGGCGCTACCTCTGCAGAAGCGGACGTCGACGTACAACGGTCATCATCCCGCCGGATCTAGCGCTGCCTTCTTCCTGGCCGCCGGGCCATCGACTTCCCGAGCGGCGCCAGCACGAAGCGCTTGCGATTCCCTGGGCCGAGCTCCTGGAGACTGCGGAGTGGCTCGATGAGCAGGAAGCGCTGCATCAGCTCGCGCCGCGGCAGTGGCGCCGCGCACTAGAGCGTATTCAGCTCTATCTGGCCCCCGATGAGAACAGCGAATTTCAAGCGGCGGATGTCCTGCGACTGGAGGGAGCCCTCCACATGGTAGGTATGGTAGGGACTGGCAAGACCACCTTGATGGACGTGCTCGCGGTTTGGGCGGCGCGGCGAGGCAAGCGCATCACCCTGGTTGTCGGAGATGTAACGAGCCTGCTGGAGCGGGTCCAGTACTTTCGCAGCCTGGGCCTGAGCGCGTCGCCCGTGCTGGGGGCGACAAACCGTGTCAAGCACCGGAGGCAGCTGCATCAAATGCTCTCATCTGTCTATAGCGAGCACCCCATAGAACAGGAGCATATGGGCTTTGATTACACCAGCAGCGCCTGCCTGCTCAATGGACTATGTAGCGAGGCGTCGCCGCCACTGGACACCGATGCCCCGCCCTGTCTGACGCTGCGAGCGGCGGAGGAGGAAGAGCCGGAGCCAGACGGAGAAGGCGAAGAGGACCGGGCCCATGCCGGCGCAGAAGAGGATGAGCTGGTCCAGCTGGGAGAGGGCCAGCGAGGTCGCAGCTATGCCTGCCCTTTCTATGGCGCCTGCCCCTCCCATCTTGGGCAGCGCGAACTGGTTGAGGCGGCCATCTGGGTCGCCACTCCCCAGAGCCTGATCTACACCAGCGTTGACCCGCAGCTCTGTCCTCCCCATCTGCGTTTCCTGGAGCTGGTCTATCGCCTCTGCGACCTGGTGGTCGTCGATGAGGCTGATCGCGTCCAGGTGCAGCTTGATGAGCTGTTCAGCCCGGCGTTGACCCTGGTAAGTAAGGGGGGCGATTCCTGGCTCGGAACCTTGCTCAACAAGGTGCCGGCGGCGCTCTACCGCGAGGGGCTGGGACAGGTGCGCGATGAGAGCGTGCAAGCCTGGGTCAGGCGCCTCCATCGAGCCAACGAGGCGGCGGTGAGCATCTATGGCCTGCTCCTGCGCGAGCGGGCGCTCATGGAATGGATCACCAGACAGGGCAGCTACTTTAGCAGCCTCACGCTTCTCGAAAAACTGACTGTTGCTGTCTGTGGTATCTCAAGAGTTCTGGATCAGGCTGAGCAGGAGAGACGCTATAAGGAGTTCTGGCCGCCGCTGGCCCGCTTCCTCGACGATCCGCTAGGGGAGCGCGGCGAGCATGAGCTCGCGGCTCTAACGCGCCAGGTCATCAGTCTGCCAGACGATGAACGAGTGCGCGAGCAGCTGCGGCGCTGGCTCCAGCGGCAGCCGTTCGTCTGTCTAGACGAGCAGGGTCTAGAGATCTGGACTGTGCGTCTGCAGTTTGCCCTCTTGCTGGAGGTCCTGGCCGATAGCCTGGATGCCCTGATCCACGATTGGCGGGAGATGGAGGCTCTCTTTGGCCTCGAAGGCAGCAGCGCGACGCTCTTCTACAGCCCACCGCCCGATTACGCTCCCCTGTTACCAGATGCCCCAATGGGCAACATCCTTGGATTTCAATATGTACGCTCATCCGAGCGCGCCTCAGAGCCGGGGGAGCTGCGCTTTTTCCGCTGCATGGGCGTCGGGCGCTGGCTCTTGCTGCACCTGCATG
>NZ_JADGIA010000267.1 GCF_019683635.1 Thermogemmatispora sp.
CTCACCGGCCTTCTCCTCAAAATAGCGAATAAGGACCATCTGGTAATAGTAATTGAGCAGCGTTTCGCGGTCCGTTCCTTCGAGCAGCGAAGCAGGGGAACGGGGGGCATTCGACCCGGCCCCCTGCGCTGCTGCCTTCCGTTGCTGTCTGGTCTCCATAGGTACACTACTTCTTCTTTCTGGCTAATCGACACTGCCTCAACAAGATGAGCTTGATTGCTATCGATCCAATCGTCCTAACGAGCCGGAACAAGGAAGAGCGCAGAGCCAGCGCCCTGCTGCTGCCTGGGCGTCGTTCTTACCAGGCGAGCAGACGACTAGAAACCAGGAGGAGCTGGCTCGGCTGGCGCCACCATCTGCGGCGCTGCACAGCGAGGGCAGCATTCTGGCGGTACTTCGCCAGGTGCGACCTCGCCACATACAGGACAGGTCCAGCGCGTCGCCACCTCCCTGACCAGATCAGCGCGACTCACGATGCCCACCAGCCGCCCCTCACGCAGCACCGGCAAGCGCCGAATACGCCGATTGACAAGCAGCTGGGCAACGTCCTCCAGGTCAGTCTCCTCGCTGACACTGATCAGACCACGGGTCATAATCTCTCGCACAAAGCGGCCCTGACGCGCCAATACATCATGCTCAGTGACGAGGCCGGTGATCATCCCCTCTTCATTGACCACAGGCAACCCACTGACCCGATGGCACGCCATCAGGGCTGCCGCCTGCTGTCGCGTCTGGTCCTCACGGACCGTCACCACCCGTGTGGTCATAACATCTTTGACTTTTCTCATCGCCTGTCATCTCCTCTGAGCTTCCAGTCTGCAGGAGTAATGTGTTCCTCACCGACAGACAGAATACCTCATCCTCTTGCAGGCGATGCACTTCTTCTCTGAACCCTCTGTTGAAATGCTCTTCTGTTCCTTCTTGTTACTCGACTCTTTCAGCACCTGCCGCCGCCGACTCTCTTCACTCGCCGCCCGGCAGCCTGCTGTTCGTTAGCGAGCGGGCACTATCTCGCCCGGAAAACAGGAGTCAGCGCCGCGACAAGCCTGTTTCCTGGCAACCTCCCGGCGCTCTTGAGTACGCGCTCACCGCTTCGTCTGATTGGCTGATTGGTTCGCCTACACCCTCAGTTAGCCAGCTAACGACTCGCTGCCCCTTCTCTGGCACACACTGCCCCTTCGTGGCCAGAGAGGGGAAGAGGGAACCAAGTGTTCTGCTGCTATCGTTAGGCCAGGCTTTCTTCAGGACACGTTTGTCAGAACCAGCTGTCTCGTCAGCGAGACGCCCTTCTGATTCTGGCCGCTTTCCTTGCCTGCAGACAGAGGTGGCGCTCCTCGCTTTTCCCCCTTATCTTATCACGCTCTCTCCGCTTTGGCGAGGGCTGAACGATCCAGCGAGCTGACAGAGACGAAACCACTCAGGGCCAGGGTGAGGTCCAGGTCGGCCAGCATATTCTGCAGGACCTCGCGCACACCAGCCTCCCCGCCTAAAGCCAGCCCCCAAATATAGGGGCGCCCCAGCAAGACGGCCCGTGCTCCCAGCGCCACCGCCTTGACAATATCGGCTCCCTGACGAATGCCGCTGTCGAACAGCACGGGAACCCGCCCGGCAACGGCCTCCACTACCCCCGGCAAGGCCTCCAGCGCAGCAATGGCCCCCGCAACCTGGCGTCCTCCGTGATTGGAGACAATCAGGCCGTCGACACCGCACTCCACCGCCCGCCGCGCATCATCAGGATGTAGAATCCCTTTGAGCAAGACGGGCAATCGCGTATGCTGACGCAGGAAAGCGAGATCTTCCCACTGGAGTGTCAGATGGCCGAAGCTGGAGACGTACTTCTGAATAGCAGGAAATGGGTTTTCCTCGGGAGGCTGCGGCAAATCTCGGCGGAAGACAGGATCGCTCAAGTAGTTGGCTAATCCCTGCGCTTGGAGAAACGGGAGATAGGCCCGCTGCAGATCGCGCGGACGCCAGCCAATCAAGCGTGTATCGAGTGTGACCACAATTGCGCCGTAGCCGGCTCGCTCAGCTCGCTGAACAAGGCTCGCACAGAACTCAGCATCGGCAGGCCAATAGAGCTGGAACCAACGCGGTCCATCGCCTGCTGCCTGAGCTACTTCCTCCAGAGTATAAGAGGAGACCGTGCTCAAAATAAAGGGAATGCCCAGCGAAGCCGCGGCCCGCGCCACTGCCAGCTCGGCTTCGGGATGGATGATCGATTGGACACCGATCGGGGCCAGCAACACAGGCGCTGGCAGGCGCAGTTCCAACAGCTCGACGCTGAGATCACGCTGCGCAATATTGCGCAGCATACGCGGGACGATCGACCAGTGCTGAAAGGCAGCAAGGTTAGCCTGCATAGTATCTTCAGCGCCAGCGCCCCCAGCCACGTAGTCATAAGCCTCGGGGCTTAGGCGCTCTTTGGCACGCCTTTCCAGCTCCTGCGCATCCAGAGGTAAGGCCGGAAGCTGTCCCTGTAGCCCCGCCATGTAGATTTGAAACTGGCGTTCGCTGCCATAGGGCGGCGAGACATGGCCGCCCTTGTGGGGAGTCTCTGACATCGCGGCTCTGTCCTTTCCTTCCCTGGGGATTGCTGCAAGGCCGTTTCCTCTTCATTGTACCATGTCAGACTCTGCTGTTGAAAGCGGCAAAGAGGACGAACAAGAGAGCACTGAAAGGGGCACCCCCTGGTCCCGCCCGGACCAGCAGATCGAGGCCGTCAAGATCGGATTGAAGCTTAATGCTCAGAGACGAGATCGATCTCAAAGCAGCACTGCGGTCGCTCCGCGCAGCGACAACAAGTCCGCACAGGCAAAGCTGTCAACTCAGCCAACAGTGCTTCGACCAGCAGACAGAGACGGGGATGAGAGGGGATCAGCGCAGCCAGTGGACAGCTTGCGGCCCGTAGACGAGCCTGCCCGCCAGAGCAATCGCCCAGCCCCTCCATCACCACCTCCAGCTCAGCCAAGGCCCCCAGTTCGTTGAGCACCGCCACTGCCCAACGCACGCGACTCAGCGGCTTGCTCGCCCCACCTTGGTCATTGGCTCGCCAGCGCTGCGCCAGGCGTTGGCCGAGGGTCCGCAGTAGGCGCTCTAGCTCGGCAGCAGGAAGCTGCTCGGTCAGTAACTCAAGGAGTGCATCGAGAGTCGGCAGGTAGGCGCGCGGGAAGAGGCGATCAGCAGCCGGCGCCAGCTCGTAAAGATAAGCTGGCTTCCCTTGAGCAGCACGCCGCTGTCCCCGCTGGACAACAAAGCCATCACGCTCCAGCGCCGCCAGATGAGCACGCACGGCATTATCGGTCAGCCCTAGCTCCTGGGCCAATTCTTCAACCGTGGCCCCCTGGCGAGAGAGTAAAGCCACAATACGCCCGCGCGTGCTCCTGAAAAAGCGCCGATGCGCCTGATCACCAGCCATCGATGTTGCACTTCCTGATCGAGAGAAAAAACAATTAGCGCTTGCTTTGCCCCAGTTTAGCAGAGAGCCTGCCTCATGTCAATAAATTCTTTGACTTTCTTGACTTTCCCCGGAGAGTATGGTATATCCAAAAGAGGGAGAGAGTCCGGGAAACTGCCCGATGCGCTAGTGGACGGATCGGGCAGGCTTTTTTAGCCAAAGCACAACTGCCTGCTATCTGCTGATGCCTGTCTGCTTCCTGCATTGCGGGAGCGGCTAACCAGAGACGGAGGGGCAATGGCGAGCAACGCCAGCCGGTCGAGGCCTGGCCAGCGCACCTGCTGACATGGTCAAGGCCCACTGTATGCGGTCTTGCCAGCCATTGCCCCTTTCTTTCCGTGCACAGAGACGAGAGGCGTTCCACCTGACAACATGCAGCAAGGACGAAAAGCAAGGCCGCTCTTGAGGCCAGAGTTGGAGCGCGGGCAGGCTATCAGCCCTTGTGAAGAGACGAAGGAGAGCACCATGAGCGACACGACACATGAGCCGGTCCCGTCAACGGCCAACGTTTGGCAGTCTTTCGCCGACCGCTTTGGCGACAGTCTGCAGGCCCTGGCCCGCGTGCTGACTGGAGGTACGCAGAAGCCGCCACGCTTCCTGAAAAGCTTACTCAGCGGCACCTTTGCAGGTCATCCCCTACACCCGGCCATCACTGATATCCCGATCGGCGCCTGGACCCTGACCGCCATTTTCGACATTATCTGGCTGGCAGCGCCAACTAGCAATAGCTGGGCCGCGCGCGGGGCGCTGATCGGAGCCATCATCGGGTTGATCGCTGCTCTGGGAGCACTATTTACCGGTCTGGCCGACTGGAGCGATACGTATGGAGCAGAGCGAACGGTCGGCTTCTATCATGGTTTGCTCAATACGGCGGCTTTTCTCCTCTATTTGGTCTCATTTATCCTGCGCCTTCTCTCTCCTCTGAACGAAAACATCGCCGCCGCCGTGCTCGGCTTCATCGGCTTCGTGGCTATTCTGGTGGCCGGCTACCTGGGCGGAGACCTGGTCTTTGTCAAGGGCACCAACGTTAACCATACCGCCTGGGAGGCGGCAGGCGAGGACTTTGAGCCAGTCCTCCCGGCAAGCAGTGTCGAAGAGGGACGCCTCTATCGCGTGACGGTGGCAAGTGTGCCCGTAGTGCTGCTCCGTCGCGGCGAGCAGTACTATGCAATTTCAGCAACTTGTCCCCATGCTGGGGGACCACTGGACGAAGGAACGCTGGATGGGGATGTGGTGGAATGTCCCTGGCATGGTTCACGCTTCTGTGTGCGCGATGGGCGAGTATTGACTGGCCCGGCGACCGTGCCGGCTCCGCGCTATGCGGTACGCGTTCGCAATGGCCAGGTTGAACTACGCCGTTTGGGTGGACACTGATCAGACAGACGGGAGGCCCCCTGTAGCACTCCTCATCTCAGCATAGTCCCAAGCGCCACTTTCTAGACAAAAGGACCCGAGGGTATCTCCCTCGGGTCCAGCTTCTTTCTGACTGTGGTCAGATCACCGCACAACTGCCACTGATCTGACCCGCTTCACGACGCGGCAGTCGCGGGAGTGTTGAGCAACTCGTCCAGCGTATTCTTCTTGACACGATAGACCTCACGCTTGCCCTTATGCGGCAAGGTAATGGCCTGCAGTGCACCAGTCTTGATCCAGCGGCGCACCGTGGTGTCATCAACACGCAGGCGCTTCGCTACCTCGCTGACAGTGAGCAGCTCTGTCGTATACTCTTCACGAGAATCGCGCTCGCGATCCACAACTGCACTTTCCCGACGAGCCATAGGTTTCCCTCTCCTCTCTACTGAATTCGATTGGATTACAGTCCCAGGCAGTTCGCCTGGAGCATTCTATCATTTCCAGCTAATATGAGTAAAACACTCCTCTATTAAGAGGAACTGTGAATTAGCTGAAATTTCGCTGAGAATTCGGAACTCCCGATCTACCCGTCCCGCCAGGGAAGCGGCTCAGTTTGCCTGAAAAGGAAGAGACAGAACCTCAGCAGCCTCCCCGCTTGGGGCCGGGAAATTGAGACTTTTCACTTCTCCGATTTTATAATAGCACATTTCCGATCTATTATCCAATCCACTGGTAATAACAACGGGGAAGCCGGATAATCTTCCCGGCCAGCGAACAGCCGTATCTGGAGAGGAGAGAAGCGGGGAACTGAGGGAGAGCAAGGGAGCATCAGGGGGCACAAGGGAGCACAGAAGCACCTGATCAATCCGGCAAAGCAGAGGAGAAGCGGCACAGGCCATCAGAGCGTTGCGCCCGTTGATCCAGCACGACTCCTCATTACCAGTAGGATTGATCCGTTCTCCAACACTTACCCATTGAGGACAGAGCCTGAACAGTGGTTGGTTCCTGCTTCACCCAGGGCAGTTTCACCGCCTCCCGTGAGACGGCCAGAGCTGCCCTGTCCACAGGCGTGACTTCCCGAGGAACTCCCGGTAGTTCTCAATGCTTCCTGCA
>NZ_JADGIA010000060.1 GCF_019683635.1 Thermogemmatispora sp.
CGCCGGACTGATCCCGATGCGCAAGTACCCACCCAGCAAGGGCCAGTGACCCCGCCCCCGGAGGTTCCGCCCGATTTCTTGCTCTCCCAGCTGATGCCGCCAGCCAGCGGTAACGAGGTCGTGGGCGACCCGGCCCTGGAGATGAGCGAGGCAGCGGAGTTTATCAGCGAGAGCGATCCTGACGCGCTCAAACTACCCCGCCCTTCACGGCTGACCCCGTTAGTTGAGCCTGATCTCTCTTCCCTTGAGATCCAGCGTCAGAATACCCCCCTTGTGAGGCCGCAGTCGGGCCACAGTCAGATCTCACCCCTTGCCGGGGGAGGCCCGACTGCCCGCAATGAGCCTGGTGCTTTGGATGACCTGCAGCAGCGTCTGCCCGATCTCTGGCCCTGGATTCAGGATGCCGATGAGGATGAGGGAGATGCTATCTGGCTGCAGCGTACCGATCCTCTCCTCTCGCGCCGTCTTCCCACCAGCGCCGAGGCAGCGGCAATCGAGGCTGAAGATGCCAGACGCGCTCAAGCGGCAGCCTGGGCGACCAATCCTTTGCCGGCGCAGCCCTGGAGCCAGCCACGAGGCCGCCTGCTCTCCTGGCTAGCGCTCTATCCCAGGCGTCTGCGACTGCTCTTCCTCGCTTTGTTGATCGTGGCCCTGTTGGCGCTGATTGGCGACAGTCTGCTGGTGCTCCTGGTGCTCACGCGCCAGCAGCCGCCAGCGACGACGGCTGCCGGTCCGCCGCGCCTGACGCTGACGCCGAATGTGATCGAGATTGGCCAGCGTGTCAGGCTGGCCTTAGAGCGCTTCTCTCCTTCTACCCAGGTGCTGCTCAGTCGCGATCTACAGGAGCCGGTGCCGGTAGGCCGCAATGGCTCCTCGCTCGTGCAGGTCAGTGCCTCTGGAAGCCTCGTGCTCACCGTTCAGATTGATGCCAGCTGGGGGCCGGGCCTGCATTTGCTCGAAGCTGAGGATGTGACGACACGCTATACAGCCAGCGCCACACTACAGGTGGCGGGCCAGGGGCTGACCAGCCCTCCCCATCTGGTCATCGATAGCACCGGCCCCCTGCTCATGGGCGAGGATTACCAGGGAGCCAATACTATTATGCCCCTGACGCTGCGCAACACTGGCGGGGGCATCATTAATTGGCAGGGCAGTAGCAATCAGCCCTGGTTGCTCCTTTCGCCCTCGCAGGGCCTCTTTAGCGGTAGCCAGACCGTCTGGGTGGCCGTTCAGCGCGCCCATCTGAAACCTGGCGAGTATAGCGGCCTCCTGACCTTTACCTCCGATGTAGGAGGCCGGCAAAGCGTACAGGTCAAGATGGTGGTACGCCCGCTGCCGGCGAATCCCGGGCCTGTTCTGCAGGTCACACCGGCGGCGCTCTCCTTTATTGCCACCGATGGGGGGGCAACCCCGGCGCCCCAGACACTGACGATCAGTAATCCTGGCAACAAGCCATTAGCCTGGCAGCTTAATAGCAGCACATCGTTGACAGCGCCTGATCAGACGCCCTATGCGCATGCCCTCGGACCCCTTGCCGACTGGCTCTCGATCAGCCAGCGCAGTAGCACAGTCGACCCTGGCGGCGCCCAAAGCGTGACCGTGGCCGTCCAGAGCCGCAGCCTGTTGCCGGGTGTCTATACTGCCCTGCTGAGCTTCGCCTCGCCGCAGAGCGTCATCGATGCCCCGCAGAGCGTGGTTGTGTCATTGACTGTGCTCCCGCGTTGCGGCATCATGGTCAACGCCTCCAGCTTGAGCTTTATGACGGTGGCCGGGCGCAGCAACCCGCCGAATCAGGCCGTCACTCTCAGCGAGCGCGCCGGCTGCCTGGATGATCTGACCTGGCAGGCCAGCAGTGATGCCTCCTGGGTGAGTGTAACGCCGAATAGCGGCGAGCTGCATGGCGCGGGCAGCAGCGTAATCGCCATTGGGGTCAATGCTCTGGGACTGCGCCCAGGACGCTATACAAGCCTGATCACCTTTACCGCCGGGCACGGATCGCAGACCCTGCCTGTACTTCTGGTCGTGCAACCAGCGCCTTCGCCCCGGCAGCCGGTGATGAGTATCACACCGCTCAGCCTCAACTTCAGCGCTGTCCAGGGGCAGGGCACGCCGCCGCAGACGGTCGTGATCACCAATACCGGCGGTAGTACCCTCTACTGGCAGACGCAGGCCACAGCTCTCACCAGCGACTGGCTCACGGTTAGCCCGGCAAGCGGCAGCCTGGCCCCCGGCAGCAGTAGTCAGATCCTTGTTGGGGTTAACACCAGGGGCCTGACTGCGGGTACCTACAGCGGCCAGATTCTCCTCTTGGGCCGGGGGAGCGATGGCGCTGGGGCCGCTGGTACGCCGCAGGCGCTGCAGATTACGCTGCAGGTTCTGCCGCCCTGTACTCTCGACCAGCCGTCGATGCACTCTGTGGCCTTCAGCACCATTGCAGGAGGAGGAGATCCTGGTCCTCAGACGGTTACTCTGGAGGTCTCTGGAACCTGCAGCTGGCCCCTGAGTTGGAGCACGAGCCTGACCAGCGCCGCTTCCTGGCTGAGGCTGAGCGACTCCAGCACCAGCCTGGTCAATGGTCAGACGGCCAGTATCAGCCTGACTGTTAGCAGTGCGGGCCTGGCTGTCGGAAGCTACAGCACCCAGGTCATCGTCAAGGTGCTTGACAATAGCGGTGCTCCTATTGCGGGCAGCCCGCAGCTCTTCAATGTAGCGCTGACCGTGCTGCCTCCCTGCATCTTCCAGGTAGGCACCTCTAGCCTCTTCTTCAGCGCTGTTCAGGGCCAGGGGCCTCCACCCGCCCAGGCCATTACCTTCAGCAGTAGTGGCACCTGCCGCTATCCCATCGCGGTCTCCGCCTCGCCGGGCACAGGTAGCACCTGGCTGACGGTCAGCAGCGGCAGCGATAATGGCGGCGGTGGCAGCCTGCAGGTCGCGGTCAATCCCACGGGTCTGGCCCCCGGTGTCTACAACAGCCAGCTCACCATCATGGCCAGCAGCAGCGGCGGTATTCAGAATAACGTGCAGGTTGTACCCGTGCGTCTCACCGTCACTGGCTACACCATCAGCGGCAGCGTCCAGGCCTGCGCCGATAGCAGCTGTAGCAGCGCCGTGCCGCTGGCGGGGGCCAGTGTAACGCTCTATGCTGGCGCAGCACAGATTGCCAGCACTACCTGCGATAGCATGGGCAACTACCGCTTTGACAATGTACCACTGGGCAGCTATACCCTGACAGCCACTGGTGGCGATAGCCAGGGCAAACAATACAGCGGTTCAGCGGCGGTGAACGTCTCTGGCAATCAGACAGTGATTATCAACGCCTTGCCAAACAGCTGAGCACGCAGGAGCGAGCCGCCTCGCAGCGCCAGCCTGGCGGCTTCTTTCCCTGTTCTGGAGGCGGCCCTGGCTTCAGGCGCCGGCGGGGCGGCTAGCGGCGTGGCAGATCAGCGCTGTCTAACCAGATCGTGACCGGGCCATCGTTAGCCAGCTCGACCAACATGTGGGCACCAAAGACCCCGCTGCTAACGCGCACGCCATAGCTGCGCACAAGCTCCTGAAAAGAGCGAATCAGCGGCTCGGCCTGTGCTGGAGGGGCCGCCTCTGTAAAGCTCGGGCGCCTTCCCTTGCGAGCATCCGCATAGAGCGTAAACTGGGAAACAACCAGCATCTGCCCGCCGCATTCCAGCAATGAGCGGTTCATCTTGCCGGCCTCATCCTCAAAGATCCGCAAGTGGACAATCTTCTCAACCAGAGTTTTGGCCTCAGCCTCACCATCTCCTTGGGCCACTCCTAACAAGACCAGCAGGCCCGGCCCAATTTCCGCTACTACTTCATTCGCTACCCGAACCCGGGCGTAGCTGACACGTTGCAGCAGTGCTCTCATAAGCCTCCTGAAGGTTTCCTTCTCTCTACCTTGCGCCGCTTTTTTCATCTTAAGGGATTTGGGAGGGGGCTGGATAAACCGCCACACTGGTGATAGCCGCCGTGGCCGCGGGCGACGAGGTGCCGTTGCTCACAAAGAGCGCGATCATGCCGCTGGTATAAGAGTTATCGGTCACGCTCGCAATCAGGTGGCCGTTTACTCCCAAAACAATGTGATTGCCCTTAATAATCACTGTCACCTCGTTCTGCTGCCCCAGTGGCTTAATAGCCTTATTTGCAAAGATCCCCGACAGGATACGTACCTGGGTATTGCCGTCGAGGCCAGTCACCTCCTTGGAGATCGCGTAAGTGGCGTCGCCGAAGATGTCGACGCGATAATCGTTGGCCAGCTGATCATCGCCGCGCATGTAAATGCCCATGCTGTCGTTGCTATCGCCGCTCTCCAAGGTCATATCTACCGTAATCTGGAAATCGCTGAATGCCTGTTGCACGGGCAGAGGAGCCACCAGAATGCGATGATTGCGGTCGGTCATCGTCAGAGCATGGTTGGCAATCGTCTTACTGAAGCCGGGGCCACCGGTGGTATCCCAGCCCTTGCTATTGTTGGCAAAACTATCGCTGAACAGCGGTGTGACTGCGGGGTGTGCCTGTATCAGCACGTCGGGGGAAGGGCTGGGACTGGCACTAGTCGCCACATGGTTGCGACTGGTTGCAGGCTGGCTGTATAGGCTGAGGATGAGAATCAGCACGCTGCCAACCAGCACCAGCGCGAGTATGCTACCGATAACCAGCACAAGCACAGGGAGCCGCTGCCCGGGCGAAGCTGGCTGTCTGGTCGGCGGGGCCGCAGCAGTCCAGGGAGGTGGCGAAGGAAGGAAAGGGCCTGTCCTTTCACCAACGTTGCTGGAGGACGTTGGCCGGGAAGGGAGCGAGGGCGACGGTGCTGCTGACCAGGCGCTGGCGGGCTGGTCAGGCTGCTGGCCTGGCTGGTCAGAGACAGCTGTGGGAGCCCCGCTGCTCTCTGACCTGGGAGAGAGGGGCGAAGCTGTTGATAAAGGAGCAGAAGCTACATACGTGCCACAGTTGCTGCAGAAAAGCTCGTAAGGCCCGAGGTGCCTGCCGCAGATGGGGCAGAGACGATCAGGGTTAGCAGTCTCCATGAGGGACAAGCCTTTCTAGCCCGCTGGGGCTGCAAGCAAGGAGCAAGAGAACATCACGACAGACAGACAGCACCTTCTTCCACCATCGCAGCAGCTAGCCCTGCCAGCCGACTTTCTCCCGGTTGCGGCACCGGACCATCTGGCTAGCGGGCGATTGCGGTAGCCGCATGACGAACGAGTAGCAAAGAGCCGGGCCAGCCAGCCACTCAGGTCTGGACAGGCGAGCGAAGCCGGGCAGGGCCTCTAGCCTGGCGGTGGCGGATCAGACCCTCAACGGTTCTGGCGAGAATTCTCTCCCTGACCGGTTGTTTGGACTGCGACGGCCACGGCGATCGCGAAGCCCTGCAAATCGGCAATACTGACGTCAAGGGCGCTGAGGCCCAGCTCCTCAGCTCGCCGGCGAGCGCGACCGTACAGGCGCACCGATGGGCGTCCACTGCGCAACTGAACAATTTCCATCTCCCGCCAGGCCACGCCACGCAGGCCCGTACCCAGGGCCTTACTGATCGCCTCCTTAGCGGCGAAGCGTCCCGCCAGACGGGCAGGTTTTGGCTCTGGCAGAGGCGATACGCCGCTGAGCGCGCGCCGGCCACGGCACTGCAGCACCTCTGCCTCTGTAAAGACACGTTGCAGGAAGCGCTCGCCATAGCGGGCATAGGCATGGGCCACGCGCGCCACCTCAATGATATCGATACCCACAGCCACATTGACCCCTTGGGTTGGCAGGAGAGGAGCCGGGAGTGCGCCCAGGCCCCCCGGACCAAAGAGCCAGGCGGGTGGCGGCGTATCTGGTCGACTCACCAGGGGCGTGAACAGCAACGGAGGAGTCTCCGCCCCATCCACAGGCGCGTCAGAATCAGAAGAGGTGGAAGGCAAACCTCTCCCGGCCTCATCGTCAGCGATACTCATCGCCCTCACCAATCAAGGTCTGCTCGCGGGTTAGGGCTGGCGGCGGCGTTGTACTATCGCTGGCCGGCAAGACCGTCGCAGCTGGCCCTGTGCCCCGTCCAATGCCACGGTAGGTGAAGCCCAGGCTCACCATCTCGCGCGGTTCGTAAATATTGCGCCCATCGATCAGCACGGGACGGCGCATCAAATTGCGAATCTGGACCATATCAAGCGACTTAAACTCATTCCAATCGGTGACAATAATGATGGCATCGGCCTGCTCGGCCACCTCATAGGCGTTGGAGCAGAAGGTTACCAGATCGAGTCGGATGCCTTCGCGCTCCATTGCCTGGCGCGCTGTCTCGCGGGCGACCGGGTCATAGGCGCGGACCAGTGCTCCCTGACCGGTGACCCAACGGATAATGTCCAGAGAGGGGGCCTCGCGCATATCATCGGTATTGGCCTTGAAAGCCAGGCCCAGAATACCAATGGTAGCATTACGCAGCGAGCCTAGAATCGAAACCAGCTTATCCACCACCAGACGCCGCTGGTCCTGATTGATCTCCATCACCGCATGCAGCAGCTGCGGATGCAGGCCAGCCTCATCGGCCATGTGGGCCAGGGCGCGTACATCCTTGGGGAAGCAGGAGCCGCCGTAGCCGAGGCCGGCATCGAGAAAGGCGCGTCCGATCCGTTTATCGTAGCCCATTCCGACAGCCACCTCTTTCACATCGGCCCCCAGACGCTCGCAGATCTGGGCGATCTCATTAATGAAGGAGATCTTCGTCGCCAGGAAGGCGTTAGAAGCGTACTTAATCATTTCCGCCGTGTAGATATCGGTCATGATGATGGGGGCGCGCAGCGGCAGATAGAGAGCAGCCACACGGTGGGCGGCCTCCATATCGGACGAGCCGAGTACGACACGATCAGGATTCAAGAAATCCTGGATCGCTGCCCCTTCGCGCAGAAACTCGGGGTTCGAGACCACTGCGAAAGAAACATCGGGGCGCGCCAGATGAGTGCGAATGATGCGCGTCACCACGTCGCCGCTGCCGACGGGCACGGTACTCTTATTGATAATGATGGCGTAATGGTCCAGCTCCTCAGCGATCATGCGCGCCGCCATCTCGACGTAGCGCATATCGGCGCTGCCCTGAGTGCTGCCGGTAGGAGTATTGACCGCAATGAAAATAAACTCGCTGTCAGCGAGGCCCTCACGGTAGCTGGTTGTGAAATGGAGGCGTCCAGCGCGGACGTTGCGCGCAATCATTTCCGCCAGGCCCGGCTCATAAATCGGAACCTCGCCGCGCTGAAGCCGGGCGATTTTCTCCTCGACGATATCCACGCAGGTGACATCATTCCCCATATCGGCGAAACAGGTGCCGGTTACCAGCCCGACATAGCCCGTGCCGATGACGCAGATCTTCGACATTGCTCTTTCCTGCTCCTCTACACGTCTCTTCTTCTTCTTGCTGCTGCTGGCTGGCTCTGCTCAGGCCAGGCTCACGAAGGGATTTTCATATTTTTCTTCGCCGATGGTTGTGGGCGCGCCGTGCCCGGGAAAGACGACCAGGTCATCCTCTAAGGTATAGAGCTTCTCGCGAATCGAGCGCACCAGCTGCTCATAATTGCCGCCGGGCAGGTCAGTGCGTCCAATGCCGCGTTGAAAGAGCGTATCGCCACTGAAGACGCAGTAGGGACGGCTCACCAGACATACGCCGCCGGGCGTATGTCCGGGCGTATGCCGTACCTCCAGTGACAGCGTCCCAAAAGTGATCACCTGCCCATCCTGGAGCAAGATATCGGGCTTGCGCCGCACCAGGGGCGGCTCGCGCCCAGCGGCTCGGGCTGCGCTGGCGTCGGTATAGTAAGGAAGATCGGCGGGATGAATCGCCAGCGGCACGGGATAGACGGCGCTGACTGCATCGATAGCGCAGATGTGGTCGAAATGGCCATGTGTATTGATGATATAGCGAGGGACCAGCGCCAGCTCTTCAATGCGTTTCAGAATGCGCTCCGGCTCATCGCCAGGATCGATGATCACCGCCTCACGGGTCTGCGGGCAGGCATAGAGATAGCAATTCTCTTCGAGGAATCCGACGACAACCGTTGCAACCAGTGGCCTGGCGTCAGCTCGTTCACTCATAGTAGGGAGGCTCCCACGTCCAGCAAAGAACTTCGCTTCGTTCCCACCACAGTGCGGGGAAAGATTTGCTTTATTATAGCACATTGCCCGGCCTGGGGCGGCTGCGGCTGCCTGGCCTGGCTGAGACAAAGCCCCAGAAGAGCGCAGAATCTCCCTCTCCTGAGCGCACCTGGCGCCTGCTGCAGCTTCCTGCAGGTACCAGAGACCGCTTTGGATCACCGTCCTGCCGGCTGCGCCGTCCTGATCAGTAGTACTATCGGGCAATGGCAGGCGGGCAGACAGGCAGACAGACAGGGTAGATAGAGCCTTCCTCTGCTGAGTGGGAGGTGAGCGTACTCAGGACGGTTTCTACAAGCCCTCTACAGGAGGATCATGGCGACTGGCAGCCGGCTCCTCATCTACCCGTCGCTCAGCGTTGGCGGGCGGTGTAGAGGCGGGAGCTGCCTGCTCCTGTTCCTGCACCGCAGATGTCCCCTCCGGGGCGCTCGCTACAGCCACGGTGGCCTGGCTCCCTGGACGCGGTGGCATACCGTAGAATGCCGCTGTCTCCCCGGGCGGCACCGGGCGCGCATAGCGCGAGCGCAGTACCAGGTAGGTCACGGGCAGCAGCAGGATCAGCACCACCAGCGAGGTCCACTGCGCCTGCTTCAGACCCCAGTTCAGACCCAGAAAGCTGACCACGACATTGGCACGCCAGAAGAAGACAACAAACTGCGTAATAGCATAGCCATAGAGATAGGTGAGTGTCAGCACACCAGGGCGGCGCAGGCGACGTGACAGGAGGTAGAGCACTGCCAGCAGCACGAGGTTGCAGAGCATCTCATAAGCCGCGGCGGGCTGCACCGGTACATTGCAATACCCCTGCAGGCAGGCGAAGCTGGCGGGATGCAGGTAGACTGTCGACCAGGGTAAAGTACTGGGGTAGCCGATAATATCGCCATTGATCAGATTGCCGATGCGACCGAAAATCTGGCCGATCGAGGCGAAGAGCACCCCGCTATCGAGGGCTACGAAGGGGTTGATCCCCTCGACGCGCGCGCGCCAAAAGAGCACTGGCACCACCAGGAAGATCGCCCCGTAGAAGGCCATCCCGCCTTCCCAGGTCGCCAGAATGCGCCAGGGCTGGAGCAAATAGTCCTGGACCAGATCCGGCTGCTGAAGCACAAAGTACAATCGGCCACCGATTAAGCCGGCGATGATACACCACCAGAGCAGACGATAGACGATCTCCTCGTTGAGGCCCTTGCGCCGGATGTAGCCCTGGATGCCCCAGAGAGCCACCACAATGGCCACCACATACATCAGGCCATACCAGTGGAGCGCCAGCGGGCCAAGGTGCACAATGACCGGATCGATATTGATATAGATATAGGGCGGACCGATGCGCAGCCAGCCCCAATTGATCAGATCGGCCACGACCGTGGGCCAGATACTTCCCATTGCCCTTCCTTCTCCTTGCGCTCGCAAGAAACTGCCACTGCTCACCCTCCTGACCTGACTGACGCCTGGTTGGCGCGCCTGAACCAGCCGCCATAGTAGGGGTAGAGTAGGCTGGCCCTGCGCGAGGCAACTGAGGCCGCGCCGGGAGAGCGGAATCGGGCAGATCCCTGCTAGCCAGGTTAATTGGTTGGTCCACTACCTTCTTGCCCTATGATAACGGCAATCTTTCCCAGTCGCAAGAGGATTATGAGTGAGCACCCAATAGGAGGCACAATAGTGAAAGAATGACAATACGAAAATAAGGATAAGAAGACGAAAATAGATCGAGAGAGATAGCGAGGGAAGGCAGATAGGTGCTCTTCTCAGGGCAGGCAAGGGGGTGGCGAGGCCCATCAAGCTGGCTCACCGCTCTTGCTGCTCGCCGTGAAGAGCACCCGAGGTCCCTTCAAGCCAACAAAGAAAGCGTGCGAACCGAAAAAATAATGAAGAAGAGCGAAGCAGAATCAGGCGCTGATCGGCGTGCGGCACCGACTGGCAGGCAAGACGGCGAGAGCCGATGCACAGAATCCACCCCCGAGCGCGTCGCAGGCGGATCGTGCCGCACCGCGGATCAATCTGCTGGCTCCAGGGCGGTGGAGCTGGGCCTCGCCATCGCTCACGCCTTGGCTCGCTTACGAGTGGGAGGGGGCAGCCGCCGAGCGCGACTGCTGGGCAACCTGCTGAGGCTCAGCCTCGACGCGCAGAAGGGCTTTGAGGGCCTCCTCCGAAACCACTTTGCCCTGTTGGCCATCGAAGATCAGATCATCGCGCGAGCAATAATACAGGTGGCGCCAATTCTCCAGGGCTCGGTCCCAGGCGGGGTAGCGCAGCGTCGCCTCCGCATCGCTTTTTACCACGCGTTGGAAAGCAATAAAGGAAACGACCAGAGCCGCGACGATGATGAGCAACGTAATAATCACCTGGGCAACCAGGCCCGGACCGCCCACGCCGGAGACGCTCTCTCCGAGCACCACAAAGATAAAGAAGATGGCCAGCCCAACCAGGACTACGGCAGGCCCCACCAGATTAATCATGCGGGTCTGCCGACCAGGCATTGGGGGTGGCGCCAACCGGCTGATGCCGCTGCGGTAAGCCTCCAGCGAGGTCTTGACCTGATCTTCCTTATGGCAGCGTGGGCAGAGCGGTTTTGCGGCCTGTCTCTGTCCCTGCTGCTGCCGGGATTGATCGGACGCCATTGTGAGTCTATAACCTCCTCATTGTTGGATAGCGCTCGATTCTCTGAAGAGCTAGCCTGAATAGTACTACAGAAAAGCATAACATTTTCCAGTCCTCGGCGACAATCCCTGCTGTGGAGCAACAGGCAAACAAGCTAGCCGGCCCGGCTCAGCCCGGCTCCGGGGTCTCTTGCTCCCCCTTTGACAGCGCTTCTATCAAGCGCTACACTGTTCCAAGAACAGCGAAAGCGCCGCAGAGAGGATAGAAAGAGTATGTCGGAGCCGCAGATTACGATCCTGGGATTGGGACCAGGACCGTGGGAGCTGCTAACGCGCGAAGCCTACGAGGTGCTGGCTGAGGCAGTGGAGCGCGGGCAGCCGATCTACTTCCGCACCCTGATTCATCCCATTGTAGAACCCTTGCGCCAGGCTTTTCCTGGTCTGGCGTTGCAATCGTTTGACGCACTCTATGATGCTGCCCAGGACTGGGAGACCCTCTATCAGCGTATGGCGGAGACCATCTGTGCGGCTGCCGCCGCTGGAGGAGGCCCTGTAGTCTACGCCGTGCCAGGTCACCCTCTGGTTGGAGACACCAGCGTGCAGCTGCTGCTCCGTCTGGCCAGGGAGCGCGGGCTGGGGCTGCGCCTCGTCGCTGGCCTCTCCTTCATCGAGCCGGTCTGCACGGCTCTGGGGCTAGATCCGCTAGAGGCTGGTCTCCAGATCATCGATGCCGTTTCCCTGGCAGCCTTACCTGGAGACGAAGTAGCCGGCAAAATCGTACCAACCACGCCCCTGCTGGTGCCTCATCTCTATAACCGTCGCCTGTCCAGTGCCGTTAAACTGGCCCTTGGCGAATGCTATCCCGACGAATGGCAGGTAACGCTGGTTCGCCTCAGCGATCAGGCTCAGGAGGCGGCCCGCCTGCAGCGCCTGGCTCTCTACGAGCTGGATCGTCAGCCGCTGGCGGACCACCTGACGACGCTCTACGTACCGCCGGTAGAAGCCCTGACAGCCCTGCGCCATCCTGACACCCTTCGCTACATTACTAAACGCCTGCGGCGCGATCCCGATGGCTGTCCCTGGGATCGCCAGCAGACCCATCAGACGCTCGTCCCTTTTGTCCTTGAAGAAACGTACGAAGTAGTGGAGGCTCTGGAGGAGAACGACATGGCTAAGCTTGCCGAAGAACTGGGCGATCTCCTCCTCCAGGTCTATCTGCATGCTGAGATTGCCCGTCAAGAGGGGCACTTTGCCCTTGGTGACGTCTTCGAGCAGATCAACGCCAAGCTCATCCGTCGCCATCCCCATGTCTTTGGGGACGTCAAAGTGAGCAGCGCGGGGCAGGTTGTCCAGAACTGGGAGGCCATCAAGCGAGCCGAGCGCCAGGCGGCGGGCCTGCCGGTCCACGAAGAAAGCGTCCTTGATCGCGTGCCGCTGGCCTCGCCGGCCCTCACTGTGGCCCAGGAATATCAGAGGCGAGCCGCCAAGGTGGGCTTCACCTATGCCGATATGAACGGCGTGCTTGATAAATTGACTGAAGAGCTGCGCGAGCTGGCTCAGGCTCCCAATGACGAAGAGCGTCGCGAAGAAATGGGGGATCTGCTCTTTATGGTTGCGCGAGCTGCCAGCGAGCTTAACATCGATGCTGAGGCTGCCCTGCGGCAGGCCAATCGCAAATTCCGCCGCCGTTTCCGCCGTATGGAAGAACTCGCGCGCAGCGAAGGGCGACCCCTAGAGGAGCGCAGCCGAGAGGAGCTGCGCGCCCTCTGGCGCCGCGCCAAAGAGCAGGTTGACGCTGTGCCCGAGGCGTGAGACGATGCAGTGCCACCGGCATCATGAGACAGGAATTACTCGCCTGGTTTGCCCAAGAAGGGCTACTGTTACAAAATATTACAACTGGCTCAGAAGATCCTGAGCACGACGAAGTCAAAGTCATCGTGCGCGCGCCCATTGTCGCCCTGGGGCGTGGGCGCGAGGACTTTCGCGAGTGCCCTGATCCGGTCGCCTTTGGCTATCCAGAGTCATGTCTGGAACTCATGACATTGGACGATTTTCACTGGTTTATTCTGCGCTGGTTCGAGGGGGCCGTTGCTGCCGGGCGCGCGCGCTGTTTCGTCTGTAACGAAGTGCTGGATAACACATCGGGCCATCCCTGGGATGCCGTTTTCGTCAGTGCCGATTGGCACTGCTGGCTGGTGGTCCACTTCGACTGTAAGCGCTATCTAGGGCGCGACCTCAAGGGGCGCAACCCCTTCGAAGTCGAATTACGCGAGCCGGAAATGTTCGACCTCCGCCTGACGGAGAGCGAAGGTCAGTAGAGGGGAGGCAGCGCCGATGGATAAGAATCAAGTGGCTCAGGCCCTGGAAGAAGTTGCCGCCTTACTGCAACTCAAGAAAGATGCCAGCCCGTTTGAGGTGCGGGCCTACGAGAACGCCGCGCGCACCATCAGCGCGCTGGATGACGACATTGAGCGGCTGGTCAAAGAGGGACGGCTCAAAGGCATTCCTGGCCTTGGACCGACCATTACGCGGCGCATCGAGGAGCTGGTGACCACCGGGCGCCTCTCCTTCTTAGAGGAGCTGCGCGCGGCCACGCCGTCCATCAAGCTAGAGCTGCTGCGTATTCAAGGTCTTGGCCCACGGCGCATCAACGCCATTGTGGACCAGCTCCACATCGCCAGTCTCGAAGATCTGGAACGGGCCTGCAAAGAAGATCGCGTTGCCGCCCTGCCCGGCTTTGGCAAGAAGACACAGGAGAAAATCTTGCAGGGGCTGGCCTTTCTGGCCGAGCACGGTCACCGCTACCTCTACCCCGTTGCGGAGGCTGAAGGGCTGCGCATGCGCGATGCGCTGGCCTCCCTGCCCGAAATTGTGCGCGTCCAGGTAGCGGGTAGTCTGCGTCGGCGGCGCGAGACCGTCAAAGACATCGATATTGTGGCCAGCGTTGCCGACAACGCTGACAGCGCCACTCGTCAGCGCGTCATGAACTTCTTCACCGGTCAGCCGGGCGTCCGGCAGATCATCAGCAAAGGTGAAACACGCTCCAGCATCATTCTAGCGAGCGGCATCCAGATGGACCTGCGCCTCGTGACCGATCGCCAGTTCCCCTATGCCCTTCATCACTTCACCGGGGCCAAAGAGCACCATATTCCCCTGCGGCGGCGAGCCCTGAGCATGAACATGACCATCAACGAGTATGGTCTCTTCCGGGGAAAAGAGCCTGATCTGGAGCTGATACCCTGTAAAGACGAGGTTGAGTTTTACGCTGCCCTGGGTCTGGCTTATATCGAGCCTGAGCTACGCGAAGACATGGGCGAGATCGAGGCTGCGGAGCGTGGTGAGCTGCCAACCCTGGTCGAAGAGCGTGACCTGCGTGGGGTCCTGCACGTCCATTCTACCTGGAGCGATGGAAAAAATACTATTCGTGAGCTGGCCGAGGCGTGCTGTGAGCGTGGCCTCAGCTATCTGGGCATTACCGATCACAGCCAGAGCGTCGGCTACGCCAACGGCCTCAGCGTTGAGAACCTGCAGCGCCAGTGGGAAGAGATCGACCGTCTCAATGCCGAGTTCGCTGGTCGCCTCGTCATCTTAAAGGGGACCGAGTGCGACATTCTCAAAGATGGCTCGCTCGACTATCCCGATGAGGTCCTGGCGCGCTTCGACTTTGTCATAGCCTCCATTCACAGCCATTTTACGCTCTCTCCGCAGGAGCAGACTGAGCGTATGCTGCGCGCCATCGCCAACCCATATGTCACCATCATCGGGCATCCGACAGGGCGCCTCTTGCTTGAACGCCCGGGCTATACTCTGGATATAGAGGCGGTGATCGAGGCCGCGGCGCGGCATGGCGTCTTTATTGAGATCAACGCCAGCCCGCAGCGTCTTGATCTCGACTGGCGCTATGTGCGCAAGGCGCGCGATCGAGGCATTCTGATCCCGATCGATCCCGATGCTCACTCCATTGCGGGCCTCGCTGACATGCACTATGGCGTCGGCATTGCCCGCAAGGGCTGGCTCTCCGCCGCCGACGTGCTTAACACGCGCCCGGTGGCCGAGCTGCAAGCCCTCTTACAGCGCAGGAAAGCATCACGCTAAAGGAGGTATCCTGCTATGGCACCAATGGCAGAACTGGAGGTTCAGCGCCGCCAGGTCCTGGGTAAAGCGACCCGGCGGCTGCGCCGCCAGGGGATCATCCCCGCCAATATCTTCGGCCACAAGGAACCCTCTCTGGCCATCCAGCTGGAGGCCGCGGCTTTCGAGCGCTTCCGCCGCCAGCATAAGGCCGCCAGCCTGGTCACCCTGCGTATTCCGGGAGACTCATTGACGGAGACGGCCCTGGTGCACAGCATTCAGCGCCATCCCTGCACCGGCAAGATTCTCCATGTGGATTTCTACCGCGTGAGTCAGGAGGAGGAGGTTGAGGTGAAGGTGCCACTGCATCTGGTCGGTGACTCGCCGGCGGTGAAGGAGAGCGGCGGCACGTTGCTGCGCCTCCTCGATGCGCTTGAAGTGGCCTGCCGCGCCACGGAGATCCCCGAAACGATCGAGGTCGACGTCTCGCCGCTTGTTGAGGTAGACCAGATTCTCCATGCCGGCGAGATTAAGCTGCCGCCCAATGTGCGCCTCCTGACCGATCCGCACGAGCCGGTGGTGAAAGTGGAGCTGCCCACCATCGAGGCCGAAGAGGCCGGAGAGGCCGCTCCCGTGGCTCAACCTGCTCCTACTGCTGCGCCTGCCCAGTCGCAAACTGGCGAGAGCGCTGCAAAGGAAGGCTAAGCTGTGTGCTTGTAGCGCAGGCAGGGGTAAGGCTCACTCCACTCGGGAGCACCTGTACTCCTGCCTGCCTGCTTGCTTGCCTGCCCAGGGAGGCAGATAGCACAGGTGCTGGCCGCGAGGTGACAGCTCTCTGCCACAGCATCGACGCCAACCGGTCGCTATCTACTTTGCCTGGCTGCCCGGGAAGACTACGCCAAGAAGCGAGCGATAGACATGCGTATTATGATTGTGACTGACCAGTATCCGCCGATGGTAGGGGGCGTGCCTGTCGTCACCCACGATCTGGCCGTCGGTCTGGCTGCCCGGGGCCATCAGGTCTGGGTGGTCGCTCCTTGTCAGGGTGCGCGCGACGTCCACCGTATCGAAGAAGGAGTACATGTCTATCGCTTTACATCCTTCGAATGGCCTACGTATCGCGACATGCGCATTCCTTTCCTGCCGATCCTGCCTATTCGGCGCCTGCTGAAGCAAGGCAATCCTGACATTATCCATATCCACTCGCCGATCGTCTTAGGGAACATCGCTCAGCTCCTGGCCGGAGGGCTGCGCAAACCGGTCATTGCCACTAACCACTATCTGCCGATCAACATTAGCCGCACCCTGGCCAGTGATCAGCGCTTCAGCAGGCATTTCGATACGCTCAGCTATAGCTATCTGATCCACTTTTACAACCGCTGTGAGTATGTGACAACCCCGACCCATACGGCTCTGCGCCTCCTCTATGAGCATGGGCTGCGCGCCCCAGCGGGGGTCATCTCCAATGGGGTTGATCTCAAGAAATTCAGGCCGGGGCCAGCCGATGAGGAGGTGCGTCAGCGCTATCAGCTGCCCGCTGATCGCCCGCTGGTGTTGCACGTCAATCGACTCAGCGAGGAGAAGCGGGTCAATGTCCTATTGGAGGCCGTGGCCCAACTGAGGAGCCAGGCTTACATCGTGCTGGCGGGAACCGGACCGGCGGAGGCTGAGCTGCGAGCGCAGGCCACACGTCTGCAGATTGAGGAGCGTGTTGCTTTCCTTGGATTTGTGGCCGATCGCGATCTCCTGGCGATTCGTCGCATGGCCGATCTCTTTGTCATCCCATCGGAGGCGGACCTGCAGAGCCTGGCCACGATGGAGGCGATGGCCTGCGGCTTGCCAGTCGTGGCGGCCAATGCCTATGCCCTTCCCGAGCTGGTGCATCACGGCGAGAATGGCCTGCTATTTGAGCCGGGGAATAGCATGGAATTGGCGCAGTCCATCGACTATCTACTGGAGCGTCCCGAGCTGCGCAGGCAGATGGGAAACAAGAGCCTGGAGATCATTGCACAACACGACCGTGAGCGCGTCCTTGATCAGTGGGAAGCGCTCTATCAACGTCTGGCTTCAGAGTTTGCGCTAGCGCGTCAGCTGCGGGAGCAGGCTCGTCGAGCCTTGCGTCTCAGACGTCCACCGCTACCTTCCTAGCGCAGCTGATGATCGCTCCCGTCCCCACGGCGCTCCCGTTGCGCTCGCCGCAGATCAATCCAGGAGCGGTGGAATAGGCGAGCCAGGCTGCGCTCGATGTCCCAGCGGAGCTGAGTCGCCTGGTAGCGCAGCCAGCCAACAATAAGCTCCTGCCAGCTCGGGCGAGAGAGAGGGGACGGCACACGGCATCGCTCATCTACGCGGACAAAGACCGGAGCCAGTATCAACGATCGCGGGCGCTTCTCGAACCTTCGCTCTTCCATGCGGTCTCTAGCTCCTTGGCGTGTCCCTCCAGCAAGCACACGGCAAAATGGACAAGACCAAAGCACTGCGATGTTTATGGGTAGGTACCAGGTAGACTGATAACCAGAAAAAGAGACTCTGAGGAAGAGTATAGTGCCTGGAAAAGGATTTGTCCAGGGACCGGCAGGCGCTATGAACACCTTGGGTCAGCCGGGCTGAATGAAGCCGCCGAGGCCGACGCTAAGGCGGCCAGGCTGACAGCAGGCCAGGATCATCAGGAATGGGTACGAAGAGCAGAGGGGGGCCATGCCGGCCCGGTACCGGAATGACTAAGGATGCCCGTTTCATTGACAAGAATGGGGGATTTCAGTATACTCTTCGCCACAGGCGAGGAGCCTGTATATTTTGTTTTGGCTCGGGAGCTTGCCCGAGCAAAGGGAATGGTGATGGCTACCAGAGAAGAGGAGAAGCCGGCGCCGATGTCAACGGTCGAGGCCGGTCGTAAAGGGGGGAGCGTTGTCCGCGACAAATATGGTGGGGAGTATTATCGCCAGATAGGCAAGAAGGGGGGTACAGCTCTCAAAGAGAAGCGTGGGAGTGAGTACTACCGCCAGATTGCCCAGAAAGGTGGCCAGGCCAACGTCACGAAGTATGGTCCAGCCCACTTTTCTGAGATGGGGAAGAAGGGTGGCAATGCAACCAAGGCGCGACAAGACCCTGACTTTTACAGCCGGATCGGTAAGTTGGGAGGGGCAGCCAGGCGTCGGAAGAAAGCGGAGGCACAGGAATAATTTATCTCATTATAAAGCTGCTCTTCTGGCACAAGGCAGCGATGTGATCAACAAGGGAGCCGGGGAGAGGAGAGAGGCGAACACAGCGTTGGATGGCCTGTGTTGCTCTTCCTCATTCCCGGCTCTCTCTGCCTGGCTGACGGGACGACCGTTGCGAGCGAGGCGAGGCGAGGCTAGCCCTCCGCTTCCTGAAGGGCCTGACGCAGAAAGGCTCGCAGATCAGGCGCCAGGTCGGGGCGCTTGAGCGCATAGGTGATCGTCGTGGTCAGCAGACCCAGACGCGTACCAGTATCATAGTAGGTACCAGTGAAACGCAAACCGTAGCAGCGCCCCTCACGTGCCTGGTGCTCAAGAGCATCGGTCACCTGAATTTCTCCACCGGAGCCAGGCGGTGTCTCTTCCAGCAGCGGAAAGATATCGGGAGTCAACAGATAACGCCCCATAACAGCCAGATTGGAGGGCGCTTGCTCCCGTGGCGGTTTCTCCACCAGGTGGGTGATCCGCAATGCTTGCTCCCCTAGCTCCTCCACAGCAGCAATGCCGTAGCTAGGAATCAGTTCATCTGGCACCGGGGCAAGCGCGACCACCGAGCCGCCGTAGCGCTCATGGATCGCCATCAGTTGAGGTAAACAGGGCGTTTCCTCAGCGACCAGCACATCGCCCAGCATGACCACAAACGGCTCATCGCCTACCAGGGTCCGTGCACAGAGAATGGCATGCCCGAGTCCCAGTGGCTCGGGCTGACGCACGGCGCTGTAATGCGCCATCTGCTGTACACGCCGCAGCTCCTCCAATTCCTGCAACTTGCCACGCTGCTCCAGCAGCTGCTCCAGCTCGGGAAAGGCATCGAAATGATCCTCAATGCTGCGCTTGCTCCTGCTGGTGACGAAAATGATCTCCTCGATGCCGCAGGCCACGGCCTCTTCGACGATATATTGCAAGGTTGGCTTATCAACCAGCGGCAACATCTCTTTTGGGATAACTTTCGTTGCGGGCAGGATGCGCGTGCCCAGCCCCGCCACTGGCAATACGGCTTTGCGAATACGCATTAACCCTCCTTGATTCTTGGCAAGAAAGCGCTCCGGTCTACCTGCTCCTGGCGTCCAGCCCTATTGTAGCGACCGGGCGGTTTGATGGTCAATCTCAGCCTGGTGGCCTCCACGGCGGGCCTTGCCATAGGTTAGATGAAACACGGATAGCCGGGCTACCCTGTGAAGTAAACCAGGGTCGAGGTCAGGTCGGGTATCCCTGGCCCACTTAGCCGTGTGCTCAAGGGCACAGGTAAAAAGCTGAGCGGGCCGGCCTGGCTCTCTCTGGTTGACTATTGCTATCATAGCATATTCTAGCGACGCTGAGGCGATCGTCAGTATGAAAGACGCTCCTGGCGCACAACTCCGCGAGCCGGCAGACAGAGCTAGGGCTGGAGAAAGACGGTCCAGCCCCCCTCTGCAAGTGGGGCAGCAAAAAGATGCCCTAGAAGTCGAGAGGTGTGGCGTTTCTAAATGCAGAGCGCCCGTGCTGCGTCTGCTTCCGCGCTCACTCTCTACCGCGCTCACCGCGCGGTCCTCTCCAGTTGCCTTGAAGCAGCGGCGGCCTAACGGGTGTCTCTTTCTTACTCGCCAGGCTAGTTAGTGGCTGCCTCGGTTCAGTCAGTAAACCAGGAAGATTTCGTCTTTGCTTCTATGTGCCTGTAACGGGAGGAGTGGTGCAAATGTCTGACGTTAAGCCATTTTCACATGCTATGATCGAAACTTGTCTTCGCGATCAGAAATTACGCTTCCTCCGTGATGAGGACAACGATATCGTCGTCCAGTTTCGTTACGACCCCGACTGTGCCTGTGAGTTAACCTTCTATCTCATGGCTCAGGGGGAGAAGCAGGAAATCTACACTCTGCTCTGCCGCTCCAGCCGGCGTTTAGGCCCGGAGGAATGGGAGCGCGCCCTGGTACTGTGCAATACCTGGAATCGCGAGCGACGCTGGCCTAAGAGCTATCTGCGCAGCTTCGGAAACAATGGTGCAGCCTACGGGGAACTCTGCCTGGAGGAGCATATCGACCTGGAAGCTGGCATCCATCAGGAACTTCTTACCAGCTTCACCATGACCTTCTTGGCGTCAAGCTTCGGTTTCTGGCGCTGGCTCCATCAGGAGCAGCATTTCTAAGACGACCTTCTTCTCTTCTTCCCCCTGACCTGAATAGGGGACAGAACGGATCGCTCATCACTGATCTTCTGGTCCCCTATTCCCCCGGGAGCAATATCCCAGCTGTTTCTTCTTGCTGCAAGAATATGCTATAGTTAAGCATAGCTGACATAGTACATTTTTGTAGTGTATGTCCATATATATTTGCAATAGCAGAAGAAATACTGGGCTGGAGAAAGCGGGGAAGGTAATGCTACGTGAGGGTACACAGCTAGCTCAGGGTCGCTATCGTCTAGTACGCTCACTAGGAAGCGGAAGCCTGGGCGAGGTCTACCTGGCCGATGATCTACATATGCGGCGCCGGGTAGCCATCAAAATCATCACCGCCGAAGCCACGACCTGCGTTGAAGCCAGCGCCGCCTCGCAGGCGAGACGATATATCGAGCGTGAACTGAAAGCCATTGCCCGGCTAGATCATCCTCACATTCTGGACCTGTACGACTACGGTGAGGAGCCTTGGCAGCGCCTGCTGCTACTCTACATGGTCATGCCCTATCGGCCCGAAGGCTCGCTGGCGGGCTGGCTACGCCTGCGCTCGCAGTTCGGGCCGTTAAGTCCGCAGGAGATCTGTGATCTCATCAGTCAGGCCGCCGATGCGCTGCAGCATGCTCATGACCATCAGATCATTCATCGCAATGTCAAGCCCTCCAACCTGCTGATACAGCTCCATCCGAGGCAACCGCGGCGTCTGCATCTCCTGCTGAGCGACTTCAGCATTGCTCGTATCGCGGAGGCCAGCCTGACCACTGGTCAGATTATCCGCGGGACACCGATCTACATGGCGCCCGAGCAATGGGAAGGCCAGCCGACCTGCGCCACCGACCAGTACGCCCTGGCAATCATGGCCTACGAGATGCTTGTCGGTCAGCCTCCCTTTCAAGGTGGGCCGGGGCCGCTGATGTTCCAGCATCTGCAAAAGGCGCCGCCGCCGCCCAGCAGCCAGAATCCGGCTCTGTCTCCGGCCATCGATCATGTGCTGCTGCAGGCTCTCGCCAAACGTCCCGAGGAGCGTTTCGGTTCAGTGGCCGCTTTTGCCAAAGCGCTGGAGCAGGCCGTGACCGGCAATGCCCTGCTGTCAGACTCTGAACAAGCGCAGATCGAATCTGGCTGGCCGGGAGAGGATGGACTGATCGAGGTGCGACTGGCCATTAGCCGGAGCGAAGCGCGGCACGGAACGCGCCGGCGTTTGAACGTGGCGGGTGAAGAAGTCGAGGTTGAGATCGGGCCGGGCGTAGTCGATGGGCAGACGCTGCGGGTCGCCGGCTGGCGCCGTCACGGGGCAGACCTGTCGATGTCGGCTGAGGAAGCCCTGCCAGACCTCTTGCTCAAGCTTGATGTGGTGCCCGACGAGCTGCTGACCAGCGCGGCGGGAGGCAGCGGCTCTGGTGCGGCGGCTATGCCCGTCACAGTAGCGGCGAGCACTCCACTGTCGTCCAGCTCCTTCGAGGTGCCGCAGCTGCCTTTTCCCCCGCCCTCACCGCTGCTCCAGGGCGAGCCTTGGATGGACTGGCCAGGCCGAAGCGAGCCGGGACGGGGAACGGCCCTGAGCGGGACCTTCCCCGCGATGACTTCCCCAGCTCCGACGCCGGCTTTCAGTGCCACGCAGCCTCATCCTCTACCAGGCCGCTCGGGGGCAACGGGTGAGTACCGGGCCACCTTTGAAGCCCTACCAATGCCTGCAGCATCGAGTCCAATGGCGGCGCCTCCTCCAAGGAGCCAGAGCACGACCGAACTGCGCCGGCTGGCCCGCCCGCCGCGACGCAGCGCCGCTCAGATTGTGACCGTGCTCCTGGTCCTGGTTTTGCTCTTTGCCAGCAGCGGCCTTCTGGCCTACTTCCTAATCATTGGTCAGCCAGCTGCCCCACGAGGAGGAGGCCAGAATGAGAGGCCCGCGCAGAGTATGGCCACAGTCAGGTCGGCGCAAGGACCCGGCGAAGAGAGCCAGACCGAGGCGCGGGTCAGCGCGGCGCCGACGAGCGCTCTGCAAGAGGCCACCGCCACGGCGCACGCTCAACAAGAGGCCACCGCTACCGTCCAGGCACAGCAACGTGCTCAGGCTCAGGCTACTGCTGCCGCTCAAGCCCAGGCTCGGGCTCAGCTCGCTGCTACCGCCACAGCCCAGGCTGCTCAGCCACTGCTGTTGGCCGATAAAACCAGCCTGCAAGCCCACCCCGGCGCCAGCAGCAGCGACTGTGTCTACACCCTGCCAGCGGTTGATAACAGCGGCTACCCGGGCTGGTCCTGCAACCTGACCCTGAGCAGCCGGGGCGCAGCTCAGCAAAACTTGCCCTGGTCCACGAGCATCGCCGGCCCCGGCGGCAATAGCAACCTCTGGCCGGTCCCTGCAGGCGAAGGTGGCCGCAGCGATATCTATCTGCTCCCGGCAAGCGGGCAGATCCGCCCCCAGGGAATACAGCAGGTGCGCGTCATCGTGCGCGATTTCTCTCAGGGAACAGGTTGCCCCAGCAGCTACCTCCTGCGCTTCAGCGGACCGGCGAACTACGTTGATGTGCTCTGGGGCTGCTCCTAGCTGGCTGCGCAGCCAGACCGGACCACTGGTATCCGCCTGATCCGGTCTGGCTTTGACTTGGCGCCGTGGCAGGCCGCCACTCCACTGCCACGGCGAAGCGCTCTAGTGCTGCAATAGCTGCGCCTTTTTCTCTCCCTTGACAATATACGTATACATATGTTACTCTAGCCTATACGCTACATATACGTAGAAATATACGGATAGCCTGCCTCGCCGAAACCAGGCAGCGAGGGAGAGGCGGGACTGTGTGACAAGGCTCAGGCTGAGCGCTCTTCGCTCCTGGCTGAAGAGGAAAGCGCAGCGAAGCGTGTACAGGAGGTACCGACTTTGCCAAATCGCACCATCTATGTAGCAGACGCTGATCTGCCAATCTTTGAGAAGGCTCAGCAGCTGGCAGGCGGCAATCTTTCGGCTACTATTGCGGCGGCCCTCCGCCGTTTTGTGGAGCGAGAGGAGGCACGCCGCGCAGGTTTTGAGGAAGTGACGGTCAGGGTAGGCAAGATAGCCCGCGTCTATAAACGCTTTTGGGGGCGCTTGCTGGCTCGTGGCCTCTCACGCCAGCCAGAGAGAGGCCGTGAAATGAGCTACCGCATCTATCAGACGCCCAAAGGCAAGTTTGCTGTCTATCTCCGGGAGGGACCGGATTGGAGCGACTGGCGGTATCGGCCACAACAGACCTGGCTGCGCCGTGAGTGGGCCTGCTGGCCCCAGGACTACGACTATCGGCTGGAGATCTACGACTCTCTGGAGGAGCTGCGCGCTCATCTGCCAGTGGAACTCTATGAGGCGGTCTGTCAGGTCATGAAAGCCAACCAGGAGGAAGAGGGTGTGGAGTTTCTGGATATCTAGCAGGCAAAATGGCTGGCAGAAGTGCACCTCTCCGCTGTCCTGGCATTCCTGACCAGAAGATATTGATTTTTTTATGGCCATGTGATAAAATCGCAAAGGAAATGGCATAAATAGCTACCTTTGTGGTGAATTATGCTGAGCCATGACGCACCGCAGAGACAGTAAGCGCAGCCAGCAGCATGCTGGTCGCGCTTGCTTCCTCACGGAGGCAGCCCGTGAGCATGAGGGCCGCGCTGTAAGGATCGCTGGCGAGCCGTCAGAACCAGGGAGAGAGCAGTCAGGAGTAGGCCCTGCTTCTGATCGGCAACGGTGTGAATAACCAGATGCTATGGATGGGAATGGGGCGGTATCCAAGGTAAGCACGCCAGCTTGAGCGGAAGGTCCCACTGTTGCCGGGCTGCGCCTGCCTGCAGGTCTATCGCAGCTGCTGAAGCTGTAGAAAGTGAGCAAAGAGAGTAGAAGATGACTCAAACAGACCTGGAGAGAAGAAAATCGATGCAGACAGAGACGACGGAAGAGCTGGCCATTGAGGTGCGCGATCTGGTCAAGCGTTATCCACGGAGCAAGGTCAACGCCGTTGATGGCATTTCCTTCAGCGTGCGACGTGGCGAGATCTTCGGTCTACTTGGCCCCAATGGGGCGGGTAAGACCACGACAATCGGCATCCTCACAACCAGCGTCCTGCCCACCAGTGGCACGGTGCGGATCATGGGGATTGATGTGGTAGGCGATCCTATTGGGGTCAAGCAGCATATCTCGGTGGTGCCCCAGCGCAGCAATCTCGATCAGAGCCTGCGGGCTCGCGAGATTCTGACCTTCCACGCCGCCTATCATGGTGTGCCACGCGCCGAGCGCGAGGCGCGGGCCGAGGCCCTGCTCAAAGAGCTCGGCCTGGAGGGGCGTGGCCGCGAAAGGATCAGACGCTACTCGGGCGGTATGGCGCAGCGATTGATGCTGGCCCGCGCCCTGATGCACTCACCCGATGTGCTCTTCCTCGATGAGCCGACGAACAGCCTTGATCCGCAGTCTCGGCTCTTCTTGTGGGACCGTATTCGCGCTATGCACGAGCGTGGCGTGACGATTCTCCTGACGACGCACGATATGGAGGAGGCCGAGCAGCTCTGCGAGCGCATTGCCATTATGGATCATGGCCATATCCTGGTGCTTGATACTCCCGATAATCTGAAGAAGCTGGTGCCTGGCGGGACGCGCCTGGAGCTGCGCCTGCGTCTTCCTCAGAAGGTTGAAGCCTCCAGAGGAGACGGGGCCGTCTCATCCGATGACCTGCGCGCTCTGCTAGAGCAGTTACCGGGGCACCCGCGCGTCGAAGAGTTGTCCGCCGATGATGGGCAGGAGAATCATGGCACACGCTCCTTCCGTCTCTATGGCGAGGAAGCGGGTGAGCTGGCGGTTGAGGCCATGCGCATTGTGAGCGCCAGCGGCGCTGAGCTGCGCGATCTCCATGTGGCTCGCCCAAGTCTCGAAGATGTCTTCATTTTCCTGACAGGAAGGAATCTCCGTTCATGAGCGTTGAAACATCGATAGATGCAATCTTTCTTGAAAAAGGAGCGCGAGAGAGACGACCTCGCAACCGGCTGGCGATGATCCTGATGGCCTTCCTTGCCATTTTACGCCGCGACCTGGTGGTGACGGGACGGGAGTTCATCCCCTTCCTGATTCAGGTGCTGCTTCAGCCTCTCTTCTTTCTCTTCATCTTTGGCAAGGTGCTACCTTCGATTGGCGCCGCCCAGCAGAGCTATGCCTCGCTGCTGCTGCCTGGCATCGTCGGTCTCACAGTGGTCACGACGGCCCTGCAGGGTGTGACCCTGCCCTTGGTCCTTGATCTGGGCTTTGGACGTGAGATTGATGATCGCCTCTTGGCACCCCTGCCAATCAGTCTGGTGGCGCTCGAAAAGGTCCTTTTTGCGGCCCTGCGCGGGCTGATCGCCGGTGCCATCATCTTCCCCTTAGCCTATGGGGTACTGGGGAGCAATTATAGTGTGCGCACCGATGCCATCGGGGTCATCATCGGCCTTATGGTACTGACGGCTCTGGCTGGGGCTACCCTTGGACTGACCATCGGCACGCTGGTGAAGCCTGAGCAGATCGGCCTGATGTTCGCTCTGATCTTTACGCCGCTCATCTTCACTGGCTGCACCTACTATCCCTGGAGTCAGCTCGATGGGATTCGCTGGTTCCAGGTGATCACTCTCTTCAATCCTTTGACTTATGCCTGTGAAGGACTGCGCTATGCAATGGTGCCTCCAGTCCACGGCTATACCTTGCCGACGCTGGGCATCGGCTGGGTGTTGCTGGGCTTGGGCGTGACCTTCGTCGTCTTTCTCGGACTGGGCATCTATACCTTCCGCCGCGCGGTGGTTAGCTAAGCAGCTGGCAATGGCCATCCGCGGGTGCGGCTTCGCCAGTCAGCAAGCGGGTGGTATGCAGCTTTTCTATAACGGCCTGCCTCCTGGAGCTGTCTGGGCTACGTGCCCAGGTTCATCTGGAGACGGGCCGTTGTTCTACGCACTGCCTGTAAAGCTGGGGGT
>NZ_JADGIA010000268.1 GCF_019683635.1 Thermogemmatispora sp.
GCAGGCAGAGTATCAGCGCGATCTGCTGCTCAAGAAGGCAGCCTTCGATGCCGAGGTCAAGAAGCAGCAGGCGGCTGCCGATAAGGCTTACGATATTCAGGCGAACATCATGCAGCAGCAGGTTGTCGAGGAGGCTATCAAGGTCACCGAGGTCGAGAAGCACGCGCAGATCCGTGTGCAGGAGGCCGAAATCCAGCGCCGCGAGTTGGAGCTACAGGCGACCGTTCAGAAGGCAGCAGAGGCTGAGCGCCGTCGTATCGAGACAGTGGCAGAGGCCGAGCGGCAGCGTCTGATCCTCGAAGCCCAAGGTCAGGCTGATGCTGCGCGTATGCGCGGGACGGGTGAAGCGGAAGCCGCACGAGCTCGCGGTATGGCAGAGGCTGAGGTCATCCGCGCCAAGGGTCTGGCGGAAGCTGAGGTCATTCGCGCTAAAGGCGAAGCCGAGGCCGAGGCCATGAAGGTCAAGGCCGCCGCTTATCACGAGTACAATCAGGCCGCCGTACTGGATAAGCTACTGACCAATATGCCAGAGATCGTACGCGCGATCGCTGAGCCGCTCAGCAAAGTCGATAAGGTGACGATTGTTTCAACCGGTAACAGCGCTAACGGTGTGGGTGCCAGCCGCCTGACAGGTGATATCATGAATATGGCGGCTCAGATTCCGGCCCTCTTTGAGCTGCTGAGCGGTGTAGGTATCAGTGAGCTGATGGCACGCGTTCCTACGCTCAAAGGCCAGACTGATCAGCAGGTTGCCAGCAGCGATGAGCGAGCCAGTGAGGCGGAGGCCGGAGTTGATCGCTCTGGAGTTAGTAACCATCAGGCATGAGATGAGAGCTTTCGACGCATCAGCAGCCATGTTTGTGTGCTGCAACGTCTTGTTTCTTTAAGCTAAGCGAGGTTGGGCGAGCCGCTGTCTGGCTCTTGTTCCTAGAACAGTGCTCGCTCTCCTCACTGGAGGGAAGGCGTCGAGAAGAGAAGCCACTGGCACTTCCTGCGACGCTTTCCCTTGCCTGCTATTGCAACCGCTGACGGTAGGTCCGCTATGCTTCTTTGGAAAGGGATGTGCTATGAACCTGTTGGAACGTGTCCTTACGCTGCTGCGCATCAATATCGATGCCTTCATTGAAAAGGCTCCTGATCCTCAGTCATCTCTTCGTCAGTTGCAGCTTGATATGCGCAATCAACTGGTGCAGGTGAAAACCCAGGTGGCAACAGCGATCGCCACCGCACACCAGCTCCAGCGCCGGGCGCGCGAGAAACAAGAGGAGGCTGCAGCCTGGCTCAAAAAAGCCGAGCAGGCCCTCCGGCAGGGGAACGAAGAGGCGGCTCGCTCTGCTCTTTTGCAGTACAATGAGGTCAATCGCCTCGCTCTCCGCTATGAGCAACAGCGTCAAAATCAGGAGCAACTTGCTCGCACTATGCGTGATGCCCTCCAGCAGCTCGAATCGCGACTGCGCGAATTGGAGGCTGCTAGTGATCTACTAGAAATGAAGCAGCGTCAGGAGCGTATTCAGCAGCACGTTCTCAACGAAAAGCAACGGCTTCAGCGAGACCTCGATCACCAGCGGGAGCAGCTCCAGCAGCGCCTCCTCGATGAGCAACAACGGCTTCAGCAGGAGATCGCTCGCCGTCGGGAACAGCGCCAGCAGCAGGCTTCTGGTGGGCAGCCCCGGCGTCAGCCAGAAAAAGCCCCGCGGGAGCAGGCTGCTTCATCTTCTCATCCTCTCTCGCCAGGAGTAACGCAGGAGCCGCAGCAGGCTCCGATCACCGAGGCCCTTGCTCCTTCCCTCTCCTCGCGGCAGCCGTCTCAGGTTCTACGTGAGAATAGTGGACTGGCAGCCATCGAGAAGGAGCTTCGTGAGTTAGAGGCTCGTAGTCATACTGGCGACCTTACGAGTGAACATGAGGAGGAAGGAAAGAAGAAAGCTCCCCCTGTCTCTGGGAGGGCACGCTTGGATTCGCGCAAAGCCACAGACAAAGCCCCAACGCGCACAACCGATGCCCTGGATAGGACAAGGCTCGCTGATCTTCCTCTCCTGCTGGAGACGCTGCAGTCAGGTCATCGGCCCCAGGACGATCTGTCCGAATGAAAGCGCTTAGCCTCCCGTAGCCTCCGTCGCTGGCCATGTGGGGCTACTCAGGTCCACCAGAGCGCCCAATCTGCCCGGCGTGGAGTGGGCGCCGCTTTCGCCGCATTGCCCGCTTCGAATCGGCCCAGAGCAGCCCAACGAATGACTAGTGACTAAAGAGCAGAGTAAAGACTATGAGGATGACCATGCCGATGACCATGCCGATGATGAAGGAGTATTGATCTCTCCGGCGCTGCTCCTCAGTTTTTTGAGATTTGCCCTGGCTTTCATCCATCGTTGTACTTCTCTCCAGTCGGCCTCTTACCAGTAGACATGACCGTGACACGCACGGCTTCGTCCTTTTGGATTATAGCGCAGCGGCAATCGCTCCCTCAACATTGGCCATCACTTCCATGCTTTCTTTCAGATCGGCCTCGCGCGTGGTGACCAGCACATGAAAGGCGGCGCTTCCTCCTTCGATGAGCCGCAGGAGCAAACGATGATTTGAGCTTGTCACCACAAGATCTTCGTAGGAACCCCAGCCACCTAGCTCCAGCGAGCGGAGAATACCCTGAATGATTGCTTTGAGATGGCCACCCACTGGCGAGAGGTCAAGATCATCCACCGAGACCTGAGCAATCGGCTGACCTTCCATGCTCAGGACCGCTGTGGCCACAAAACCAGGAATCGCATAGCCCAGCGTCTGCAATGCCGCCACAATGGCGCTAATGTTCCGTCGGACCGCTCGCGGCAAGGGACCACTCTGGCCGCTGGCCGGGCCAGTCTGGCTCGTCGAGCTGGCTGGTGAGGGACCACTGTGCGCTCCAAAGCCAAAGCTAGCGCTCGGCATACTGCCTGTGGTTGATGCGGCAGGACCCACTGCCGGGCGCGGGCCAGTCAGGGCACCCGTGTCAGGCAAAGCGGGACTCTCCTGACGCGCACCAGGAGTAGAGGAAGGCGAGAGCGAAAGGGGACCACTCCCTCGCCCAAGCGACATGAGGCTCTGCAGTGGTCCGCTACTGGGGGCGGCGCTCGCTGGATTGGAGTAGGCCATTGGAGGCTGACCATCACTGCCTCCAATGCGCCGCAGTCGAATGCCTGTATCAGTCGAGAGGGGGCGATGCAGGGGCTGCTCAGGACTGGCAGGACTTTGAGGAGCAGACGCGGGAGAGCGCTCTTCACCGAAGGCCGCTCCCTGTCTTTGGGTTGGTAAGACTGGTAGCTGCCCGGTGGTCAAAGGGGACCGGGAGGAAGGTATGACTGACGGTAGCTCAGCGTGCGTCGGCTGCTCTGTTAGCCATGAAGGTAGCTCTACGGAATCAGAGGCGGGCAGACGTTGTAAGCGATTGGGTGTTGGCACCTTCCCAGTGCTCCCGACGCCGGCGCCAGAGGCCGAGGCGGAGGTAGCAGCCAGATGACCGGTCACCGGTAGTGCTCTGCTTTCACTGCCTTGAGAAAGGTCTGCGTCTCGTCGCTGCTCACTGCTACCCAGCCTGGGTACATAGCCCGTAGCCATCCACCACTCGCGACCTCCGTCCTCACTCCCCCCTTCCCAGCTGGGACCGCTGCGGTTCGGCACCATTTCCTCCCGAGTTGCTGAGACCTGCACTTCCTCTCCCAGCAGGCCAAAGGGCGTATCGTCAATCTCTTCGAGCGATAGCGACCTCTGCTCCTGTTTCTCGTTATTCGCCTGTGGCCCAAATGCTGGCAGAGCAGCACTACTTAGCTCACCGCTCTGCTTTGCTCGATACTGCAGCGCCTGCAGAATCAGACGTGAGAGCGGTTGCGCAACATTCGGAGCAATCTCGCCCTCCCAGGACTGATAGGAGACGGTTCCATTGCGGTGCGCAGCCAGCGCAAAAAAAGCCTCCTCGCCACGCAACACCCCATACTCAGCCCACACCAGCTCCCCATTCTGAAAGCGTAACAGGCCGCGCTCGCCCTGGTCTGTGCTGACAACGAGGGCGATCTTCTTGCGGCTCATCGTTACAATCTGAATGACATCGAGTAGATCGAACGAGTCCAGGCTTGCAGAAAAACCCGGCTGGCTGAGCAGGCGCCGCACCTCCATTCTCAGCCGCTCCAGATTGAGGGGCTTATCAACGAGGGCGGCCACACCGCGCTCTAGGGCCTGCGTTCGTTCCTCACCTGCCTCGGGCGGGGTCAATAAGAGCACCGCAGTGCGTGGATAGTAGAGGCGCAACCAGCGCACCAGTTCAAAATCATCGGCGCTGGCCAGCTTCAACTCAGCAATCACCAGATGATGCATCTCGCGCCAGAGTACGCGAAGAGCCTCGGCAGTTCCGCTTACTCCCTGAACCAGATACCCATCAGCGCGCAGGGCTGTGAGCATGGCCCGACTCTCTTCTGCATCATCAGTGACTACCAGAACGCGCGACTGCTCCGACATTTTCAGCATCCTCGTGAGGGTTGACTATCTCTGATCACATTCTTGAGAAGCAGGCGCACAGCTCACTTTTGGTATCCTCGTGCTTGGCCTGCTTTCGGCACCTCATGCGGCTGATCCTCCCTGCCACACAGCGCTCGTTCCCTTCTCTCGCTACGGCACGATGATACCACGCTAGTGCTGGGTTGGCAAGCGGACAAGCCTTTCCACCTCAATCCAGCACTGCAGAAGTTGACTCTTGCCCTTCAGTGGTGACAGGCAGGAAAGCAGGCAGAAAAGAGATGGCTACGGCTGCTGCTCTTAGGTACATAGTACTGGAAAGGGACCGGTTTTGAAAAGATTCTCCCCAAGAGAGGTTACTCTCGCGCTCCCTTGAACAGAGAGGAAGCTGCTAAGGTTCTTCCCTTTTCTGGCCATACCTGGCCACAGACAGCTTGACTGGCTGATGCTCCCTCCCGGCTAGCGGAGCGAGCATCAGGGGATGCGGTCTACGCACGGCTGTACCCGGTACGGACGTGCACGAGGTCCAGCCTTTGGGATATGCTATAGAAATAGAAGAAGAGAGAAGCCCCTATTTCCTTGCCTCTGGCTTCTCTGTCTCAACTCACGCGAGCAATCAGCGAGGACAAAAGAGCATGAAGGAAAGCGAAAGCGCACAACTGCAAGAGAAAGAAGCCTGGAAGCGGGCAGTAGGCGAAGCTGCCGCCGCACTGATCGAACCAGGCATGGTGATCGGCCTGGGTAGCGGCTCTACCGCCGAGTGGATGATCCGCGCTCTGGGGCGCCGGCTCCAGCAGGAAGGTTTGCGGATCACCGGAGCAGTCCCTACCTCAGAACGGACCGAAGCCGTGGCGCGCGAAGTGGGCATTCCCCTCACAAACCTTGATCATTACCCCGAGCTGGACCTCGATATCGATGGTACCGACGAAATCGATCCTCACCTCCATCTCATTAAGGGCGGCGGCGGAGCTTTGCTCCGCGAAAAGGTGGTAGCCTCAGCTTCGCGCCGCTTCGTTGTGATCGCCGATGTCACCAAGCAAGTGCCAGTGCTCGGCTTCCATGTTCCCCTGCCTATCGAAACCGTGCCCTTCGCTTTGACTCCTGTCAGACGTCGCCTTGAGGCCCTGGGCGCTGAGGCCCGTTTGCGTCAGCGCGATGGTCAGCCTTTCTACACAGACAATGGCAATCTCATACTGGATTGCTACTTCCCCAATGGTATCGCTGACCCGGGCGAGTTGGAGAACCGGCTCCGGCGCATCGTGGGCGTGGTCGAAACGGGCCTGTTTCTGCATATGACCACCGAGGCACTGATCGCCGGTCCAGCAGGCATCATCCACCTGTCTCGCCGCTCCGAGGCCGATAGCAGCACCACAGCTGGGCCTGCTGTTCCTTGACAGCTCACTTGCTTTGTCATTATAA
>NZ_JADGIA010000269.1 GCF_019683635.1 Thermogemmatispora sp.
TTATTTGGGGGGGCCGGGTTCTTTTTTTTTAACCCCCCCGCCCCCCCCCGGGCGCGGGGCGGGGCCCCCGCCCCGCGACCTGCTGCGGCGTGGCCGCCTGCTGGTTGTCTTCCCCGAGGGCTATCCCGTGGTTGATCCTCGACCCTCACCCCGCTCCCCAGAGCAGGCTCTGCTCCCTTTCCGGCCTGGCTTTGCCCGCCTCGTCGAACTCGCCGAGCGCGAGAGGGGCGCCAGCATTCCGGTGCTCCCAGCGGGCATCATCTGGAGTGAGACACGCTCGCCATCCCTGACGCTGCGTCTGGGGGCGCCCCTCTTCCGCCGTCTCTATGCCGACACCGCCCAATTCATGGCGGCGGTCGAAAGTTGCGTGCGGGTGCTCTCTGGACTTGATCATGGCCAGGGCCAGTGCCAACCCCTGACGCTGTTGCCCGGAAAGGAGGTGTTGCACTCATGAGCAACCGCTCCAGTCTGACGCCTGCTTCCAATAGGCTGCCAGCGGGCGCGAGCGGTGCGCGGCCCCGAGTGATCGTCATCGGGGCGGGCTTTGGCGGCCTGGCGGCGGCCATTCGCTTGCAGGCCGCCGGAACTCAGGTCACCCTGGTCGAAGCGCGCCCACGTCCTGGGGGGCGCGCCTACCAGCTCAGAGCCGATGGCTTTACTTTCGACATGGGGCCAAGCCTGCTCACAGCTCCCTGGCTGCTGCAGGATCTCTGGCAGGCTGCCGGGCGCCAGCTAGAAGATGACCTGACCCTGGTGCCCCTGCGTCCCTTCTATCGCATCTACTTTGCTGACGGCAACCACTTCGACTACTGGGGCAGCCCTGCTGAGGACGAGGCTGAGATCGCACGCTTCGAGCCGCGCGACGTCGCCGGCTATCGCGCCTTTTTGCGCGATACGGCCCGCATCTATCAGCGGGCCTTTGCTGAGCTGGCCGGCGAGCCCTTTCTGCGCCTGGGCGACTTCCTGCGCGTAGCCCCGGAGCTGGTGCGCCTGGGAGCCCAACGCAGCGTCTACCGCTTCGTCTCCCGTTACTTCCGCCATCCACAGCTGCGCATGGTGTTCTCGTTTCATCCGCTGTTCATCGGTGGCAATCCCTTCCGCGCCAGCGCCATCTACAGCATTGTGCCCTATCTAGAGCGCCTGGGGGGCGTCCACTTTGTGCCCGGAGGCATGTATACCCTGGTCGAGGCCATGACACGCCTCTTCACCGCGCTGGGCGGCGAGCTGCGCTGCGGCCAGCCCGTGGAGCGCATTCTGGTGCGCGCCGGACGAGTCTGGGGGGTGCTCCTGGCTGACGGAGCCCTGCTGCAAGCCGAGGCCGTGGTTGCCAATAGCGACGTCGCCACCACCTATCTGCGCCTGCTGCCTCCCGAAGTACGCCCCCGCGAACTCTGGCGGCGTCTGGAGCAGGCCCGCTACTCGATGAGCTGCTTTCTGCTCTACCTCGGCCTCAACCAACAGTATCCGCAACTGCGCCATCACACGATCTTTATGCCACGCAACTATCGGGGGATGATCCAGCAGCTCTTTGACGGCCAGGGCTTGCCAGATGACCTGGCGCTCTACTTGCACACGCCGACGCGCACCGATGCCTCGATGGCTCCGCCCGGAGGTGAGAGCCTCTATGTCCTGGCGCCGGTGCCACATCTCGGGCACGGCGTCGACTGGCAGCGCGAGACACCGGCTTTCCGTGAGCGCATCCTGCACTATCTCGAAGCGCAGGCGGGTCTGCGTGGCCTGCAGGCCAGCATCGTCAGCGAGCACCGCTTGACGCCCCTCGACTTCGCCGGCGAGCTACGTAGCTATCTGGGTGCGGCCTTCTCCCTGGAGCCAACGCTTTTCCAATCGGCCTACTTCCGTCCGCACAACCGCGCCGCCCAGGTTGACGGCCTCTACTTTGTGGGAGCTGGCACTCATCCCGGGGCGGGCATTCCGGGCGTGCTGCTCTCAGCTGCTATCACATCCCGTCTTGTGCGGGAGGACCTGGCATGTCGCACCTGAAGCGAAGCGCTGGCTGCCCAGACGGCATACGGCTCGGCTATGCCTGTGTCAATCTCTCGCTGGGGGGCAAGATGCGCAGCCTGCGCCTGGCCACACTGCGCGAGCGCGGCCTGGCCTATCTGCAGGCTCTGGTCGATGAGAATCTGGCGCTCCTCGTGGACATCCTGCGCTGGAACCTGGCTCAGGGCATCAGCGTCTTCCGCATCTCCTCAGATCTGGTGCCGCTCGGCTCCCATCCCGAGGTTTCGCTAGAGCAGATCCATTTTGATCCCGCGCAGGTGGCCGAGGTGGCGCGGCTGACCAGCGCGGGCAATATGCGCCTCTCGATGCATCCTGGTCAATATACGCTCATCTCCGCCGACGGCCCCGTCTGGGAAAGCAGCTATCGCGACCTGTGCTATCACGCCGAGGTTATGGAGCGGCTCGGCATCGAGGGCGACATCATCCTGCACGGCGGTGGCGTCTACGGCGACCGCGCTGCCACAGCCCGCCGCATCCTGGCCCATATCGCAGCACTACCCGAGAGCGTGCGCCGGCGTTTGCGCCTGGAGAACGACGAGCGCTGCTGGTCGGTGCAGCAGCTGCTGCCGATCTGCGAGGTGAGCGCCCTGCCACTCGTGGTCGACAATCTGCATCATGCCCTCAACGGGGCCGCGGAGACGCCGCTAGAGGGCCTGCCCTGGGAGCGCATTCTGACAACCTGGAACGGACGCCGGCCCAAGCTGCACTACGCCGAGCAGAATCCCAGCAAGCGCCCCGGGGCCCACAGTGATTACGTCAGCCCCACTGGCTTCCGCAGCTTTCTGGCCGCTGTCCCTTGGCCCGACTATGATGTCATGCTCGAATGCAAGGCCAAGGACCTGGCCCTGCTGCGCCTGCGTCAGGAGCTGGAGGCAGCTCAGGCTCCTGCCTGGGAAGAGAGCGCGCCCGAGGGCAGGATCTGACTGACTCCTGTCCTGGCCCGCGTCCGTGCTGAATGCAGGAGTAAGATCCGTCTACCCATTCCGGAGGTACTGGAGTAGCGAGAGGAGGAAGAAGGTTTCTTATGGTACTCATCGTTGGAGCCGGCCTGGCCGGCCTGACCTGCGCCCGGCATCTGAGCCAGGCCGGGCTGAATGTCCTGCTCCTGGAGGCTGCCGACCGTCCCGGGGGACGAGTCAGCACCGACCGCCATCCCGAGGGCTTCCTGCTCGACCGCGGCTTCCAGGTCTTGTTTAGCGCCTATCCCGCCGTGCAGCGTGAGCTGGATCTCGCTGCGCTCAGACCGGGGCGCTTTCTGCCTGGGGCCTGGCTTGTCAAAGGGGGCCGACGCTATCCTCTGGCTGATCCGCGGCGCCAGCCTGGCTGGCTGGCTGGCTCGGCCAGCAATCCGCTCATTCCGCTGGCCGACAAGTGGCGCGTCCTGCGTCTGACGCGCACGATCCTGCAGACGGCCTCGGCGGAAGGCCCTGCGGCCTGGCCGATCGCCACGCTCGACGAAACAAGCGATCTGTACCTGCGTCACTGGGGCTTTAGCCGCGAGGGCTTCATCGCTAACTTCGCCCGCCCCTTCTTCGGCGGCATCTTTCTCGATCGGGACCTGCAGACCAGCGCCCGCATGTTGCGCTTTGTCTGGCGCATGCTGGCGAGCGGCGATATTGTCTTACCGGAGCAGGGTATGGGCGCCATTGCCGCCCAGCTTGCCGCCTCCTTGCCGGCCAACAGCCTCCGTCTGGGCGCGCGTGTCGTGGCCCTGCTGCGCGAGCACGGGCGCGTCACTGGGGTGCGCCTGGCGAGCGGCGAGACGCTGCAGGCCGAGGCCGTCATCGTCGCCACCGACAGCCCTGCCGCCGCTCAGCTCACCGGTCTGCCCTTGCCAACCGCAGGGCGCAGCTGCACCTGCCTCTACTTCGCCGGCCTGGAATCGCTGTACAGCGAGCCGGCGCTACTCCTCAACTGCGAACCCGACGGACTGGTGAACCACGCCGTGCAGCTCACCAATATTGTCCCACACTATGCCCCGCCGGGGCAGCATCTGCTCTCGGCCACCATCCTTGATGCCGCGGCCCAGGCCGAGGATGACGAGCGCCTGGCTCAGCGCGCCCTGCAAGAGCTGGCCGGCTGGTTCCCCGAGCGTGATCTGCAGCGCTGGCGTCTGCTGGGCGTCTATCGTCTTCCCTTTGCTCAGTTCGCCCAGCCGCCGGGCATCTTCGCGCGCCTGCCAGAGGCGCGCAGCGAAGAGCCGGGCCTCTATCTGACCGGTGAATACCTGCATTCGAGCAGCATTCACGGCGCCCTCAGCAGTGGAGCGTACACGGCGCGGCTGGTGCTTGCGGACCTGCAGGCGCAGCTACGCACTGCTGGCTGAGAAGAAGGAGCGATAAACGATGCAAGAACTTGTGGAGAGACGCCCGCCGGCCTGGCGTCCTGGACGAGCGGCGCTGGCGGGCCTGCTGGCCACGGGCGTCTACAGTCTCGTGATGGCGCTCGACCAGCGCCTCAGCGGCAACCACTTCAGCGATGTGCGCTTCATCGAGGGCCTGCTTGGAAGCGGAAGGAGGTCGCGGCGCAGTCGTCGCCTGCTGGCCTGGGGACTTCATCTGCTCAACGGCGTTGTGCTGGGGGAGATCTACGCCGCCCTGGTCAGGCCGCGCCTGCCAGGGCCGACCTGGCTCAAGGGACTCCTCTTCGGCGAGGGCTTCCTGGCCTCGGTCTGGTGGCTCGCTCCCCTGGCCGATCGTCTGCATCCGCTCATTCGCCGCGGCGACTTGCCCCGGCTGGCAACCTGGCCCTCCTTTGGCCAGAACCTCCTGCGCCATCTGGCCTTTGGCCTAACGCTGGCCCTGCTCTACGGCGATGAGCGCGAGCTACCGCCGCGCCCCTGAGCTATCCCGCTCGCTCTCCCTGAGCCTTGCACCTTGGGCCAGTGACCACGCGCCCTCATCAGCTGACTGAAATCGGTGAATGTAGATCCTTTTGTTCGAGAGCCTGCTAGAGTGGAACTGTGGGGACGGAAGGCGGTGGAACGTGGGGGAACCCGGAAAGCAAGCAGGCTCTAAGAGAGAGTGTAGAGAAAGGATCAATCCATCGCCATGCAGACCTATATCAATCGCGGCTCTCCGCGCAAGCAGCAGGGGCGTCGGCGCTTTCTCCAGAGGGCCACAGCTGGCCTGGGGCTGGCTGCCGGTGGTCTAGCCCTGCTGGGAGGTGGGGCCAGGCCGCTGGCCGTGCGGGCCCAGGGAGCGCTCACTGAACGGCTCGTGACCCTCGATGATGCCGTCACGCAGATTCTCTCGATCGCGCGTACGGCGGAGCAGTTAGCCGTCACCTTCTACAGCAACGGCATTGCCAACGCGGACGCCCTGGGCATCAGCGGCGATGACCTGGCCTATCTCAAGGCGGCCCTGGTCGAAGAGCAGATCCACCAGCAGTTTTTCACGGCCAACGGCGGCCAGTCGCTGGCTGAGACCTTCAGCTTCCCCAAAGGGGCCCAGACCTTCAGCGACCTCAAGACCTTTATCGAGACCCAACAGCAGCTAGAGGGTGTCTTTGATTCCGCCTTCCTGGCGGCCATCAAAGAGTTTGCAGCGATGGGCCGGCCCGATCTCGCTCAGGTTGCCGGGCAGATCGCCTGTATTGAGGCCGAGCATCGCGCCCTGGGACGAGTGATCGGTGGCCTGCGCCCTGCCGATAACTGGGCCTTCACACCGGTGCTGATCGCCAGCGTCGCCGACGCACCCCAGGTCGTGCAAGACGCCGGCTACCTCAGCCCCACCGAAGGGAACAGCTACCGCTATCATGAGGTCAGCACCGAAGACGCCGGCGTCGAACAGCGCGTACCCTTTGTGGCCAGCAGCGGCGTCGGTCGCGGTTAAGATCCAATCAA
>NZ_JADGIA010000270.1 GCF_019683635.1 Thermogemmatispora sp.
CCTGTTCCCTCTCCCTCACCTCCCGCGCCTACAGCCACGCCCACCATATCATCAGACCCCGATCCGACCGAGGCCCCTTTCCTGCTCACTGCCCCCTCAGCCCGCTCCACTCCAGCCACGTCCCCAAAGCGTGTCTCACTCGCGCAAGCGAGGCGCAGATCGGCAGCGGCAGGCCGGCAGAAATTCATCAGACCAGGCCCGGAACCATTCACCTGAGCGACCTTTACAGTAGGGTGCCGGTGACCCTCAAAAAAAAACGCGGGACGAATGGGAGCGCCATTCATCCCGCAACTCTCAGCTTTCTCTTTCGATCCCAGTAGGGATTTGCTCCCTCACTGGCACAAGATGGCGGAGGAGGTGGGATTCGAACCCACGGGGGCTGTTAACCCCACACGATTTCCAGTCGTGCTCACTAGGCCACTATGAGACTCCTCCGTATGGTACCAACAACCATGTCAATCACTGGCTGCCACTGCTCTCTCATGCTCACAGCGGCATGACCAGGTAGACCAACATGGGAGTGACCCGCTTCGCCGAGGTGAGCGTCAGCGAGTCACTACTTTTGGCGGAGAGAGTGGGATTCGAACCCACGAGGGTCTTTCGGACCCTACCGCTTTTCGAGAGCGGCTCAATCAACCACTCTGACATCTCTCCGGCGCATAGTATATCACATTCCCCGGGTGGCTGACAAGGGGGTGTAAAACAGCCCTCACCAACGTGGGCAGCAGTGAGCGCGTTTGCGCCAACCTCCAGCCGTCCGGCCAACAGCCTCTTCAGTCAGGCTAGCCAGCGAAAAGCAGAGAACCAGACAGGAAGAGGTTATCAGGCACCGGGACGGGATTGCCAAAAAGAAAAACACCAGTGACCAGGGGGCAGCATTCCGGCAGGAGCGTGCTCCTCTCCTGCCGAAGAAGCTGCCCGCGGTTCATCGCGTTCTATTGTGGCCGAAGCAGGGACCAATCACTGCTGAGCGCTCTCTCCGCTCGCCGGGTTAGGAGGCCTCCTCTTGCGATTCAGAAAATTCGCCGATAGCCCCATGCTCATAGAGCCAGCGAGCAAACTGCAGATGCGGGTCGCCGCTGAGATAGGGCGGAATTTCACCGCTCTTCTGTACGCGGCGGCGCAGCTGTAGCAGGCGCTGAATCTCCTCCGGGAGCAAACCAGCTTCGCGCAAGGGATCGAGGGCTTCCGCCTCCGGCAGCGTCTGCTCGTCGGCCTCCAGAGGCAGGTGCAGCTGCTCCATCGGAGAGCGCTCCTCGTCGCAGGCAGGTTCCTGCTCATGTTGATACTCATACTCTCGTTTATCCATAAGACCTGTCTCCTCTCAATGCAAAGCTGCCATCAGCTCAGCTTATCTATCTCCGTCTGTATGTCTGCCCTGTTATTTGGCCCGATCGCTCACTGGGGAAGCTCCTTACTATCCCCAGCCGATCCGCTCACCAGCACCGTGCATCAGCCCGCCCAAAAAGCAGCTGCGTCCGGCTGCTGAGTCAGGTCAGAGCCGGGCGCGATCTCTCTCGCTCTGGAGAGCGGAAGGGATTCCAGATTTCCTTATCTTTCTCTATAGAACATCCATATCGGCAAAAAAATGCCAGCGATTAGTGTCCACAGACCCCCCTTTTCTGGGCGAGGGAATTTCAGGACCTTTGGCATAGCAAGGAAGCGACCTCTGTCAGTAGCTCAACAGCAAGCACTCTCGTACACTCTAGCTAGACAAGGGAGCAGACAAACTCAACAGGCCCACCCAGCTGGCAAAGTTAGCCAGCGACGGGTCACCGGACCAGCGCCACGAAGCGCCCCAGGCAACTGCTAGCCCAGACATCAGCATCCTCCCAGCCTGTCAGCCGACCAAGCAGCCAGTTACCCAGGCCAACCAGGCACACCCTGCCAGGGAGAGTCAGTCAGCCCTAGCCAGCAACACATCACAAGCCAGAGGGCAGTAAGCTGGATAGAGAGGGCGGGCAGTCCAGCCGATGAGCCGCGAGGGCCAGCAGTACGAGGAGAGGAGAGCAAGTCAGCAGGGCGAGACCTCAGTCAGGCAAGGAGATGTCTATCGATGACCAGTTCCGCGCACCTGGAAGAGATCTGGGCCGAGTTCATGCGCACCCACAGTCAGGCACAGCGTCGCCTCTTGATCGAAGCCTATGTACCGCTGGTGAAAGTCACCGTTGATCGGTTGGGCATTCCGGCACGCAGCCTGCTGGAAGTCGATGATCTGATCGGTTACGGCATGCTTGGCCTCATCAACGCCATCGATCGCTACGATCCTACGCGCGGGATCAGCTTCGAAGCCTTTGCCAGCGCCCGCATCCGGGGAGCGGTAATCGACCAGTTACGCGCCCTCAGCTGGTTCTCGCGCTCGGCCCTGCAACGCATCAAACAGGTCGAGCAGACGATGGCCGAGTTAGAGCGACGGCTGGGACGACCAGCGCGCGACGAGGAGATGGCGGCGGCGCTCGGCGTCTCACTGCGCCGCTATCGCCGCATGCTCCAGGAGGTGGGTACCGTCATTCTCTCGCTGGATAGCCCCCTCCACGCGCCCGAGAGCGATGGCGACCATTGCTCACTCGGCGATGCCCTAGAAGATCATGCCACCCCCGAGCCGGCCAGTGCCGTCGAGCGCCGTGAGCTGCTGCAAGCCCTCAGCCAGGCTATCGAGCACCTCCCTCGCCGCGAGCGCCTCTTACTCGCTCTCTACTACGTCGAGGGCCTCAGCATGAGCGAAATCGGCAAGATACTCGGCATCTCGCAGTCACGCGTGAGCCAGCTGCACACTCAGACGCTGCTCCACCTGCGTGTCAGCCTTGGGCTACACGAACCACAGTACAAGCGTGGGAGTTACACAAGTACTCGTTCTACATCAACACACGAACACGCCCGGCAAATCGATTCGCTCGCCCATCAGCAAGTTCCCACTGTACCATAGCCTGGATCGTATAGTATCATAAACAGAGTATTATTACGATCCCTGGTTTCCCTGTTGATCGTGAGCGACCTGTTGGCGACGAGAAGGGAGGGAGCAGGCTTCCCCGGCAGGAAAGCCAGCCCCGGTGTCACACTTTTCAGGGGAGGGTACCCAGGTGCAGATCAGGGCTCCGCATCACTCTCAACGACCACGGCGGCTTCGGCCACAGCAGCAAGGCCGCTCAGCGCTGAGACGATGGCAAAGGCGCTGCGGCCCATCAACAGGGATAGACCCCCACTGCGCGCAACGCCCGGGGAAACAGTGGTTGCTGAAGCACGGTGTACAATCTACAGAGAGGGTAGTTTTATCGCCAGCGCGAGTGCGCACGCGGGTCTGCGAGATCGAACCTCGCTTGCTTGTGCGGAAAATCCTGGCGCTGAATCGTCTTTTTGACAAAGAGCGCACATTGAATCTGCACAAGGCGCTCACAGACCAGCGGTTTGTTGTGCTCCGTGCCAGTGACAGGAAACGGCCTACCCGTTTCCGTCACCAGCAACGTCCAGTGTGAGCAGGAAGCCCACTCGCTGCTCGGCATCTCGTCTGTGTTCGGCTTGAAGAGACGCCTGTAAGGTGTCATCTGCAGCGCAGGGACGTCTCGGAAATGCTTCTGGGGAAGGGAGCCTTACATGCTTGTTTTGAGACGCAAAGTTGGTGAAAGCATCATTCTCGGTGGGGTCATTAGCATCTCAGTCCTCGCGGTCGAGGGGGAGCGCGTCAAAATCGGGATCAGCGCTCCGCCAGAGGTGACCATTGTACGCGAGGAGCTGTTACGCTCGGGGCAGGACCAGCACCAGCAAGCAGCAGCTAATGCTTCGACCGTGACGAATGCTCCAAGCGTACAGCGCTCGTAGCGGTTCATCTATCATCCAGCACATCTCTCGTCCAAAGAAAGGCCAGGTTCCCGGGCAGGCAGTGCCAGCGCCTGTCTGGGAACCTGGCTTGCTCTCTTGACGATAGCAGGAGGCGCGAGGCTAGCATCAGGCTTGACCGCTCGTTGTCAGCGCCAGCGCCTCTCTCCTCGTGTGAGCTGTTCGCATCTGCTGACGTGGCTACTCGCTGGGGGCCTCGACCTTGTAGCCGTTACTCGGCTCCACAGCCTCTGTACGCGCAGAGGTGGCCTCTGGCTCCTCGCCACGGATAAAGGCCTCGGTCATGGCGCGCGCGACGTCATCAGGATACTGCACCGGCGGCGACTTCATGAGGTAGGCGCTCGGTCCAATCAGGGTGCCGCTCAGGCCACGGTCCAACGCGAGCTTGGCCATGCGCACCGCGTCAATGACGACGCCGGCAGAGTTGGGCGAGTCCCAGACCTCTAGCTTCAGCTCCAGGTTGAGCGGCACATCACCGAAGGTACGCCCCTCCAGACGGATGTAGGCCCACTTGCGATCTTGCAGCCAGGCTACGTAGTCCGACGGCCCAATGTGGACATTCTCCGGTGACAGCTCGTAGTCCAGCTGGCTGGTGACGGCGTTGGTCTTGCTGATCTTCTTGGACTCCAGTCGCTCGCGCTCTAGCATGTTGTAGAAGTCGGTGTTGCCGCCAACGTTGAGCTGCATGGTGCGCTCCAGGCGCACACCACGGTCACGGAAGAGCTTGGCAAGCACACGGTGAACAATGGTGGCGCCGACCTGGCTCTTGATGTCGTCGCCGATCATCGGCAGCCCGGCCTCTTTAAAGCGCTCCTGCCAGTACTGCTCACGCGCGATGAAGACCGGAATGCAGTTGACGAAGGCAACACCAGCCTGCAGAACCTGCTCGACATACCACTTGGTGGCCGTTTCAGAACCAACCGGCAGGTAGTTGACCAGGACGTCGGTCCCGGTGTCCTTGAGAATGCGCACGACATCGTCGGTCTTGCCCGGCGCTTTGGTGATGACTTGCGAGAGGTATTTGCCCAGCCCGTCGTGGGTCATGCCTCGATAGACTTTGACCCCCAGCGGCGGAACGTCGGCAAAGCGGTAGGTGTTGTTGGGGGCAGCATAGATGGCCTCAGCAAGATCCTTGCCAACTTTGTTCTGGTCAATATCGAAAGCTGCTGAAAATTCAATGTCGCTGATATGATAGCCCCCCAGGGTGACGTGCATCAGCCCCGGTACGAAGTCGTCCGGCCTGGCGTTGCGATAATAGTAGACACCTTGCACAAGCGAACTGGCACAGTTGCCAACGCCCACAATGGCTACGCGAACTTTCTTCGATCCTGGCATGATCGTTCCCTTCCTCCTACTAAATTAGCTAGCTAATCAATATAGTGGCATTCGCCGCGTGACTACTGCGCTGCGTAAAACACGCAAAATATCCCTTTCACCCTTCAAACAACCCACGCTACGCTGGAGTTGATCCAATTCGTCTGCTCGCTGAATGCAACCCTGGCTCTGGCAGTCGACGACGCTGTTGCCGCCAGAAAAAAAGATGGTGCGGAGAAGAGTGCGAGGATTCCTTTCTCTGGAGGTAGGACTGCTTCCGATTCCCTCTCTGCCAGATGCATGCACCTCCTCACAAATTAGCAGGCTGTCAATATTATACTATTATCTCTGGGCAGGAGAGCAAGCAGCTAGCTCTGCCTCGCGGATCGCTCTCACTGTCGCTGGTCAGCCGCCGCATCAGCCTACGGCTCTCGCTCGCGCTCTCCTCCGTCGCCCTTCCCCCTCACCACATCCCCACGCGCTGGCTTCTGCATCATCACACTTCGCCTCACCTCGCTGCGCCTCACCCAGCACAGCGCCACCCGCGGCAGACGCTTCCCCTCGACCGCGCTCTGCACGACGCGCCGATCTGAGGGAATCCTCTCTGAGGTTTCTGGTGTAAACGGGCTTTCCCATGTTTTTAAACAGTGCAGGCAGGCTGTCTATTCCCGTAGATTCCAT
>NZ_JADGIA010000061.1 GCF_019683635.1 Thermogemmatispora sp.
GAATGCCAGCAGAGCGTCATCGAGAGTCAGGGAGAGTGGTTCACCATCATCGTCATGCGTGACCTCACCTTCCAGCGCCAGCTTGAACGCAAAGCTGAAGTGCTGGCTCAGTTTGCCAGCACAATGGTTGGCGCCGGCTCGCTGGAAGCCACGCTCAACGCCCTGGCCCGTAGCGTGGTCCAGGCGACAGGGGTCATGGCCTGCCTCGTGCCGCTGATTAACGGTGATCCCCCTCTCTTCCGTGTAGTCGGCAGCTATGGTCTTCCGCCAGGCTATGCCCCCGGCCTTGTGCGACTGGTACAGCAGGGCATCTGCCTCCCTACCATGCAGGCTTACGCGGAGCGGCGGACCATCGTGGCGACCGGCCTGCGTCAGGCATTATTAGCCGACCCCCATTACGAGCCTGTTCACTCTTTCCTGCGCGCATCCTGCTGGGAGACCATCGTCTGCATCCCCTTGATCTATGGCAGCGAATGCCGGGGCGTCTTTACCGTGTATTGTCCGCCGGGGCCGCCGCCCGACGACAGCGAGATTGCCTTCTTCTCGGCCATTGCCGATCAGGCAGCTGTTGCCGTCGAGAACGCGCGGCTGCTCCTGGCCGCCCAGGAAAAGGCCGCCCTGGAAGAGCGCCAACGCCTGGCCCGTGAACTGCACGATTCTGTCGCCCAGGGTCTCTACGGCATCATTCTGGGAGCGCAGGCGGCCCGGGCTGCCCTGGAGACCGATCAGACGCACGCGCACGAATCCCTTGATTACGTGCTTTCCCTGGCCAGAGCTACCCATGCTGAGATGCGCTCGCTGATCTTCGCTCTCCATCCAGAAGCTCTGGAGAGCAACGGCATCGTCGAGGCTCTCGCCCGGCGCGCCGCTGCCATCAAGGCCCTGCACCAGCTAGATGTAGAGACGCGACTCGACGCTGAGCCAGTGCTCCCTCTGGAAACCAAAGAGGCGCTCTATCGCATTGCTCAAGAGGCCCTCTACAACGTGGTCAAGCATGCGCGCGCTCATCGCTGTCAGCTGGCTCTTTACAGGGAGGCAGGGACGATAGTGCTGGAAGTAGGCGATGATGGCCTTGGCTTCGATACCACTGCCGCCTTTCCCGGCCATCTCGGGCTGCACTCCATGCGCGAGCGCGCCAGTCAGATTGGGGGCATCCTGGAGATCATCAGCGCGCCGGCCCAGGGCACACTGGTCCGCGTCACACTCCCTCTTTCCACTTAAGTACGGCCTCCTTCCCCTTTTTGGGGGAGGAAGCCATCCCTCGAAAGTCTCTCCCTCCAACCATCCTTTGTCTGATGTATTCCGCCCTGCCGGGATGCTACGCTAGGAAAGGAAGCTCCAGCAGCACGGACTGACGTTATGGCTGTTCTTTAGCAGGAGTGTGCACTGTGATGGACATCCGTCGAGCTGACCATGTGGCCCTGCTGGTGAAAGAGGTAGACCGTTCGTGCCAGTTCTATAGCCAGGTACTGGGTATGCAGGAGATTCCTCGTCCGCCCAACTTTGACTTTCCCGGCGCCTGGCTGACCAGAGATGATTTTCAAATCCATCTGATTGGCGAAGAAGTCGCAGGGCGTGCCCTGGAGACGCACCCTGGCTATCTGCCCGAGGAGCTGGCCCTCGGGCGTGTCACCCATCTGGCCTTTGAGGTCACGGATCTGGAGGTGGCCAGACAGCACCTGCAGGCTCTGGGCGTACCCATCGTCGGAGGGCCGCGACCACGCGGTGACGGCGTCATGCAGCTCTACATCTGTGATCCTGATGGCCATGTCATCGAACTCTTCGCCTGGTCATCGCGCCCCTGAGCGAGCAATGGGAGCGATGACCAGGGCAGGTAGAAACGATAGTCGTCATTGCTCCAAACGAGATCACAGGGCTGCCGCCTGTCCGCCAGCTGACAGCCCCTGACCTGAAGGACGCCGAGAAAGGAAGAAAGGGAACTGCTCATGAAGCCAGCGCGTTTCCGCTATTTTGCCCCACATACCATCACTGAAGCCACGCAATTGCTCGACGAGCAGGGTGATGAGGCGCGTCTTCTGGCTGGTGGCCAGAGCCTGCTCCCCTTGCTCAACCTCCGTCTGGCGCGGCCCTCAGCGCTCATTGACCTCAACGAGATCCAGGCTCTGGCCTTCATTCATCCCCGGGATGGCGGCCTGGTCTTGGGCGCACTGACACGCGATGCCACCCTGGAGCGCGATCCACTGGTAGCAGCCCGGCAGCCTCTCCTGGTCGAAGCCGCCCACTACGTCGGGCACCCCGCCATTCGCCACCGGAGCACACTGGGTGGCAGCCTCGCCCATGCCGACCCGGCGGCGGAGCTACCCGCCGTGATGCTGGCCCTGGACGCTGCCTTCACCCTGCAGAGCAGCACCGGCAGTCGCACCATCGCAGCGGCGGCCTTCTTCAAAGGGCCATTTCAGACGGCTCTGCAGCATGGGGAAGTTCTGACCGAAATACACCTTCCTGGCCTGCCGCCCCGCAGCGGTAGCGCCTTCCTCGAATTCGCGCGGCGCGAAGGCGATTACGCGCTGGCCGGTGTCGCCGCTGTCATCTCCCTGGCCGAAGATGGCACCATCGCCCAGGCCCGTCTTGCTCTCTGCAGCGTTGGCCCCGCCCCGCTCCGAGCTGCCGCCGCCGAAACCGTCCTCCAAGGCCGCCATCCCGATGAAGCGGCCTGGCAGGCCGCCGCGGAAGCCGTTGTCAGTGAACTCAAAGAGCCTCCTTCGGATATTCACGGCTCTGCCGATTACCGCCGTCACCTGGCTGGCGTGCTGACCCGGCGCGCCTTGGCGCTGGCCGCCCAGCGCGCAGAAAGGAGCCACTCCTAATGGAAGACGACTTTATCCCGGTGCGTCTCTCTGTCAACGGCGTCCCCCATCGCCTCTTCGTCGAGCCGCGCCGCACATTGCTGGACATGCTACGAGAGGACCTGGAACTGACGGGTACAAACGCTGGCTGCGAGCACGGCAGCTGTGGCGCCTGTACCGTCCTGCTCGATGGCCAGAGCGTACGGGCCTGTCTGTTGCTGGCTGTGCAGGCCAATGGCCATGAGGTGATGACCGTCGAGGGCCTGGCCCGCCACGGGCGTATGCATCCCTTACAAGAAGCTTTCTGGGAAAAACAGGCGCTTCAGTGTGGCTTTTGCACGCCGGGCATGCTCATGACAGCCTACGAGCTGCTTCAGCAGAATCCCGATCCTGGCGAAGAGGAAATCCGTTCCGCCCTTTCCGGCAATCTCTGCCGCTGCACGGGCTATCAGCACATCGTCGAGGCTATCCGCCTGGCAGCCCAGCGCCTGCGTGAGGAGGCGGAGGCAGCCACTCCGTCGGAGACGACGGCTTGACCTCACGAAAGGAGCGTGCACCCATGACCACTACTGTCAGCGAACGCGCCTGGATTGGCAAGGACCTCAAGCGGCGGGAAGATCCCGCCTTGCTCATGGGAACGGTAACCTATATCAATGACTTCAAGGTCGCGGGCATGCTGCACGCCGCCGTTCTGCGCAGCCCCTATGCCCATGCCCGCATTCGGGCCATCGACACCAGTGCGGCGCGCGCCCTGCCGGGGGTGCAGGCCGTGCTCACGGGCAAGGAGGCCGCCGAGGTCATCGGTCCTGTGCCGGCTTTCTGCGCTGAACCCGTGGTCGAACACGCCATCGCTGTCGAAAAAGTGCGCTATGCCGGCGAGGCAGTGGTCGCTGTCGCTGCCGAGAGCCGCGCCATCGCCGAGGACGCCCTTGACCTGGTGGAAATTGACTGGGAACCGCTGCCAGCGGTGACCGACGTCCTCAGCGCCATGCAGCCAGGCGCGCCCCTCGTCCATGAGAACCTTGGGACCAACGTCGTCTATGACCATGTTTTTACCTTCGGCGATGTTGACGGAGACTTTGCCCAGGCCGATCATGTCATTCGGCGCCGTCTGCGCTGGCCGCGGGCCACGGCAGCCCCACTAGAGCCAAATGGCGCTGTCTGCGCTTATGACCCGGCCAGGGGCACGATGGAGATCTGGTCGAATACCAACATGCTCAACTCGGCCTCCTGGGTCATGTCCAGCATGCTCAAGATCCCACCCCACAAGCTCAACTTCTACCCGATGTATACCGGGGGCAGCTTTGGCAGCAAGCATTTCCTGGCCAAGGTCATCGGCATCGCTGGCGCCCTCTCCAAAGTGACAGGTCACCCGGTCAAGTTCATGGAAGATCGCCTGGACAACCTGATGGCCAACGATTCTCAGGGACCGGAACGCATCTACGATGCTGAGCTGGCGGTGACCAACGACGGCAAGTTCCTCAGTCTGCGCCTGCAGACCATCGACGACTACGGCGCCTACTTCATCTTTGCCATTACCGGCAACACCAACATGATGGCGCAGATTACCGGCCCCTACACCATTCGCAGCGTAGCAACGGGCATCAAGGCCGTCTTGACCAACAAAAATCAGCAGACCGTCTTTCGGGGGGCCGGTTCCGACGTTGGCAATTGGGTTCTTGAGCGCTTAGTCGATGCCGCCGCCGAGCAGCTGGGGATCGATCGCGTCGAGATTCGCCGGCGCAACTTCATTCAGCCCGACCAGTTCCCCTACAAGATCCCTACCGGCAACGTCTACGACAGCGGTAACTATCCTGGCGTCCTCGACCTGGCCCTGGCGCACTTCGACCTTGACGCCTGGCGCCAGGAGCAGGCGCGGGCGCGTCAGGAGGGGCGCTATCTGGGCATTGGGCTGGCGACGGCCCAGCAGCGCAGCACCTACAGCTCGACGGAGTTCTGGTTTCACAACCCCGCACCAGCTACGGGCCTCAACTCAACCCCGGAAAGCGTACGCATCAGCGTTGGCCCCACCGGAGGAGTGACGGTCACCATGTTCTCGCCGTTCTGGGGCAACAGCCCCGAGACCGTGGTGGCGCAGGTCGTGGCCGAGGAGCTGGGCATTGATCCCCGCGACGTCAACGTTACCTACGATAGCACCGCGCACGCCCTGCCGAGCGCCGGCCCGGGTGGCAGTCGCATGACGGTCATGCTGGCCGGCGCGGTACATGGTGCTGCTGCCCGTCTCAAAGAAAAAATCTTCAAGATTGCCGCCCATATGCTCGAAGCCAGCGTCTCCGATCTGGAACTGGTCGGCGGTCAGGTGCGCGTCAAGGGCGTTCCCTCCTCCTCTGTCAGCCTGGCTGATATCGGCATGCGCGCCTACTGGTTCAAACTCGACCTGCCGCCCGAGCTGGAGAGCGGCCTTGAAGGCACCTTTACCTACGATCATCCCTATACCACGAAGCCGCATGAAGACCGCAAGGACCTGGGGGTCTTCTATCCGATCATGGGACACGCCGCCCATCTGGTGGCCGTCGAGGTGGATATCGAGACGGGGGCGGTGCTCTTCAAGAAGTATGTGGCCGTCCACGACGTTGGCACTGTGCTCAATCCGCGTTCGCTGCAGGGCCAGATTCGCGGCGGCATCGCCCAGGGCATCGGGCTGGCGCTCCTAGAAGAGGTACGCTACGGAGCGGATGGGCAGAATCTCACGTCGACCTTTGTCGACTACCTCTTGCCCTCGGCCAGCGATGTGCCCTCTATCGAGGTCTACCATCAAGAGACGCCCTCGCCCTTCACTGCCTATGGCGTCAAAGGCGGTGGGGAAGGCGGGCGCATGGTGGCGCCGCCAGCCGTCACGAGCGCCATTGAGGATGCCCTCAGACCCTTCGGGATCAGCATCGCTGAGATGCCGATCACTCCCGAGAAGATTGTCCGCTGGGTCAAGGAGGCCCAGAGCCGCCGCTCGGGACAGACACACTGAGGCGACAACTACACCACCGCAGGCAGTCCGCTCCGGCCCGAGCGGCTGCCTCCTCTTTCGTCTGGCTTGGCATACCGTCCCACTGAGGAGGAGGCGCTGCATATGCTCTTGCAAGAGAAAGTTGCCGTCATTACCGGTGGCGGACGCGGCATCGGTCGCACGATCGCCCTGGCCTACGCACGGGCTGGCGCGCGGCTGGCCCTGGCCGCTCGCTCAGTCACCGCCCTTGAAGAAACGCGCCGCATGGTCAGCGACCTCGGTGGCGAGGCCGTGGTCATTCCAACCGACGTCAGCCAGGCGACGGCTGTCGCCGCGCTTGCTCAAGCTGTGCAGGAGCATTTTGGGCGGGTAGATATCCTGGTCAACAACAGCGGCACCGCCGGACCAACTGCCCCCCTCTGGGAGATCACTCCTGACGCCTGGGAAGAGACCTTTGCTGTCAATGTGCGCGGAACCTTTCTCTGTTGCCGTGCCTTGCTCCCGTTGATGATCGCTCAGGCTTCCGGCTGTATTATCTGCATCGGCTCAATGACCGGCAAACGGCCCCTGTTCGGACGCACGCCCTATGCGGCCAGCAAGCTGGCGCTGGTGGGGCTGGCGCGTACACTGGCCTGGGAGGTTGGTCCCTACGGCATTCGCGTCAATGTGATCTCGCCCGGCCCCGTCGAGGGCGAACGCATCGAACAGGTCATCCGCAAGCAAGCCGAAGTCAAGGGCATCAGTCTGGAGGAAGCGCGCGCAACCTTCCTGCGCGATGCCCCCCTCGGGCGGCTGGTCACAGCGGAAGAGGTCGCTGCCGCGGCAGTTTTTCTGGCCTCGGAGCAGGCGGCCTCCATCACGGGTGAGGACCTCAATGTCTCAGCGGGTATTGTCATGTATTAAGAGCAAAAGCGCCATCTGGCCAGCGCCAGCTATTCTACACGCGGAGGGATCGCAAGCAATGACACGCCTGATTGATCTATCCCAGGAAATTTACCAGGGCATGTACGTCTATCCGGGCCACCTGAAGACCGTGATCTGGGAGCACCATTCGCATGAAGAGACGCGCAAGAACTTCGAAGGAGGCTTCTCCTACCAGTCGCGCGGGCTGCTCATGAGCGATCACGGTCCCACCCACGTTGATGCCCTCAGCCATCTTGATCCGCGTCCCGAGGCTCCCTCGATCGACCAGATGGCGCTCGATCTCTTCTATGGTCCAGCGCTCTGCCTCGATGTCTCCTTTAAGGAGCCGCAGACCTACATCGGGGCGCGTGATCTTGACCTGGCCCTGGAAGGCTCCGGGAGCGAGCTGCGGCGCGGCGATATTCTGCTGCTCTACACCGGCACCTACAACCGTTACCACGGTACCGCTGCCTATCTGAGCCAGTACCCCGGCCTCGATGAGGCAGGAAGCAACTGGCTGGTCGAGCATGGGGTCAAAACCTTCGGTGTGGATGCGCCCAGCCCGGATAATCCCATCAGCCGAACCTATCCCTGTCATATGATGTGCCGTGCCCACGGAATCACCCATTACGAGAACCTGGCCAACCTTGAGCAACTGGTGGGACGGCGCTTCATCTTTGTCGGCTTCCCCCTGCGCATTCGCCAGGGCACCGGCTCGCCGGTGCGCGCTGTCGCCATTCTCGAAGATGAGCGCGATGAGAAACGGTGAGGTGCCGCCCGCGACGAGGCCCAAGTCCAGAGAGAGGAAATGACGGAATCACTCAGGAAAGGAGGAGGAAATATGAGGCCGGAGCCATCAGTTGCGTCTGGGCCTCTTCCAGAGCGCACGCGCGAGACCCATTACGGCAGAGCGGTCCTGACCTATGCCCGTCGCCCACGGCATTTCAACGAGGTGCTGCGCCGCTCGGTAGAGACCTTTCCCGAGAAAACCGCGCTGGTCTTCGAAGGCCAGCGCTGGAGCTATCGTCACCTCTGGGAGGAGGCCTGTTCGCTGGCGGCAGTCCTGCAAGAGGATTACGCTTTCGATGTTGGCGAGCGCCTGGCGGTTCTTACAGGCAACTTACCGGAGTTCGTTATTGCCGCTGTCGGCTGCTCGCTGCTGGGGGGTGTGCTGGTACCGCTCAATACGCGCCTGCGTGGGCCGGAGCTGTGTGCTTTGCTAGCGCACTCTGGCAGCCGGGTGCTGATTACCACCACAGAGCACTGGGAGCAGCTGGCCCCAGAGCGGGCAGCCTTAAAGGAACTCCAGGGCGTCTTTGTGATTGGTGACGAGCACCCTCAAGGCCCGGCGGGAACTCGTCCCTGGCGCGACCTGCTGCGCGGCGGTCACCCCAGGCCGGTCGAGATCGGCGAAGACAGTCCGGTCTATCTCTGCTATACCTCCGGGACCACTGGCTTACCCAAGGGGGTCATCTGCACCCACTTTAACCTCATCCACACCCTCCTCAACTACGAGCTGGTCAAAGGACTGAGCGCTGACGACATCACCCTGCTCGGCGTTCCCATCTTCCATATTACGGGGCTGGCGGCCCAGTTCGCCCAGTTTCTCTACCAGGGCGGTACGCTTGTCCTGCAGCGCCTGCCCTTCCGACCCGGCCCGGCGCTAGAGCTGATCGAGCGCGAGCGCGTGACCCATTTCTTCGGCGTGCCCACTATGTACATCATGCTCATGAATCACAGCGATTTTCGGCAGCGCGACAGCTCATCGTTGCGCCTGGCGGCCTCGGGCGGGGCCCCTTTGCCACCAGATGTCGTGCGCAGCTGGACGCAGAAGGCCCCGCAGGTGCGGTTTTTCAACTTCTACGGCCTGACCGAGACCACCTCGCCTGCGACCTGCCTGCCGGACCGCTACAAGCTAGAGCGACCAGGCTCGGCGGGGTTGCCGCTGCCAGTCAGCGAGCTGCTGGTTGTTGGCGACAATCATGAGCCATTGCCGCCCGGGACGGTCGGCGAGCTGGCCATTCGCGGCCCGATGGTCTTCAAAGAGTACTGGCGCAATCCAGAGGCAACGCAGGCGGCCTTTCTCGACGGCGGCTGGTTTCTGACGGGCGACATGGCCCGCCTTGACGAGGACGGTTTCGTGCACATTGTGGACCGCAAAAAGGATATGATTAACAGAGCAGGGGAGAAAATCTACTGCGCCGAAGTCGAAAACGTTCTTTATGGCCATCCCGCCGTGCTAGAGGTGGCTGTCGTTGGGCAGGCGGACCCGTTCTACGGAGAAATCGTCAAAGCGGTCGTGGTGCCACGTCCAGGTCAGGTGCTGGATACCGAAGAGCTGCGGACCTTCGCGGCGCAGCACCTGGCCTCGTTCAAGGTGCCGGCGCTGATTGAAGTGCGGGACGAGCTGCCGCGCAATCCTGGCGGGAAGGTCATGAAGCAGCTACTGCGAGGGAGATGAACCATCATGGGGTGCCTCGACATTCCGAACGAAACCGTCTTTGTCATGGAGATGACCCCCATCAAGTTTGGCGTAGGAGCAACTGCCGAAGTGGCCTATGACGCCAAACGGCTGGGTATCCAGCGCGCCTTGATCGTCACCGATCGCGGCCTCATGCAGCTCGGCCTGCCCGAACGCGTGCGCCGTCTGCTCACCGAGGCTGGCCTCCAGGCAGACATCTACGATGACGTCCACGTCGAACCGACGGATCGCTCGTTTGAAGAGATCGCCCGCTTCATCGAGGGCCGCAACTACGATGGGATGATCGCCATTGGCGGAGGCAGCAGCATCGATACCGCCAAGTGGGCGCGCCTCTATGCCACCTACCCGGCGCCGCTCATGGACTACGTCAATAAGCCCATCGGCAAGGGGCTGCCTGTCCCCGGACCACTCAAGCCGCTCATCGCCATCCCGACGACCGCCGGCACGGGAAGCGAAACAACGGCGGTCGCTATTCTAGATATCCTCGCGCTCAAAGTCAAAACCGGCATCTCCCACCCCTTTCTACGCCCCACGTTCGCCATTATCGACCCCCTCAACACGGTCACCCTGCCGCCTATGGCGACGGCCTATCCCGGCTTCGACGTCCTCACCCATGCGCTGGAATCCTACACCAGCCGGCCCTATCACGCCCGCCCGCGCCACAAGCCGGAGGAGCGTCCGGTTTATGTCGGGAGCAATCCCATCAGCGATCTCTGGTGCGAGAAGGCGCTGGAATATCTCGGGCGCTACCTGCGCAGGGCCGTCCTCAACGGCATGGACGTGGAGGCGCGCACCTATCTGGCGCTGGCAGCCACCTATGCTGGCATCGGCTTTGGCAATGCCGGCGTTCATATTCCGCATGCCCTCGCCTATCCCATCGCCGGCATGGTCAAGCGCTTCTCGCCGCCCGACTATCCGCGCGAAGAGCCGCTCATCCCGCATGGCCTCTCAGTGATCGTCACCGCTCCGGCAACCTTCCGCTGGACCTATCCCGCTGACCCGGAGCGTCATCTGCGGGCGGCCCAGTTGCTCGGTGCCCAGGTCAGCGGCTTGAATGAGGCGCAGCGACGGGAGATCCTGCCACAGACCTTGCGGACGCTCATGCGCGATACGGGGGTGCCCAGTGACCTGGGGGCGCTCGGCTATACAAGTGAGGATGTGCCAGCCCTTGTCGAGGGTGCGCTCAAGCAGCAGCGTCTGCTCGTCAACAGTCCGCGCGCTGTAGGAGCCGAAGAGTTGCGCCTGCTAATCGAGCAGAGCTTTGAGACGGCTCCCAGACCCTGAGCGAGCACGGCCAGGCGCTCAATGACCCCTCTGGCTTGCTGCTGCTCTCGCCCGCTGTTCCCACTCTTTCCAGCGCTCGCGCCCATCAGCGGGCGACAGGGCAGCAACCAGGGGACTGACCCTTGACAATCAAAACGTTTTTCCTTATACTTCCCCTATCGAAATCAAAACGTTTTGATTACCAGGCGAAAGGGCGCGAGCAAAGTACGGATGACCACCATCAAGGATGTCGCGCGAGCGGCGGGGGTTTCGGTAAGCACAGTCTCGCATGTGCTCTCGGGGCGGAGGCCGATCAGCGAGCCTACGCGCCTGCGGGTGCTCGAAGCCATCGAGCGTCTGGGCTATCGCCCGAATCGGCTGGCTCAGGGCCTGGTCAGTAAAAGCAGCCGTTCGCTGGGGCTGCTGGTGCCGGACCTGGCCAACCCCTTCTTTGGCAGCATGGCCGAGGCGATGGAGATCGCTGCGCACGACCGGGGCTATAGCGTCATTCTCTGCAACACGAATCTTGATCCGAAGCGCGAGGCCGACTATCTTTCGATGCTGCTCAGTCGTCAGGTTGACGGCCTGCTCTATTTCCCCGGGACACGTGTGCCCAATCGGGCGCTGCTGGAGGCGGTGGCTGCCGGGGTGCCCGTAGTGGTAGTGGACGAGCGTATCGATAATCTGCCGGGCGTGTTTGTCGACAACTTTGATGGGGGGCGCCAGCTTGGGCGGCTGCTGGCGCAGTTGGGACACCGCTCGCTGCTCTTTATCGGAGGACCGGAGGGCCTGCCCACAGTCACGGATCGTCTGAACGGTCTCCGCGCTGGTCTGGCCGAAGGCGGGAGTGCTCCCACAAACCTGCTCCTGCGCTTTGGCGAGTATCGCGCCAGTCACGGCTACGAGACGATCCATGTCTGTGCGCGTGAGGGTGTCTTTGCTGCCGTGGGGGACGAGCGTCCGACCGCGGTGGTAGCGGCCAACGATATGATCGCTCTCGGGGCGCTGCGCGCGTTGCGTGAGCTACAGCTGCAGGTGCCGCGCGACTGCTCGCTCACTGGCTTTGATGGCGTTGAGTTCACCGCCATGATCACGCCATCGCTCACTACGGTCCAGCAGCCATCGACGCGCGTGGCCACCGCCGCCGTGGAGCTGCTGCTCCAGCGCATCGAGTCTGGCGAGAACCATCGCGACCGCGCCGCTCAGCGGCAGCAAGCCCATGATGACCAGGCGGAGGTTGCGCCGGTGATCCCCCACGTGGTTCTACCGGTCACGCTCGTGGTGCGCGAGTCGGTGGCGCCGCCGCCGCCGCAGCGCTAGCGACTTTCGCCCATCGCCGCTTGCTGGTAAGATCGATTTCGCCTCTGGAGGTGAAAGCAGCACAACACCCTTGTTTCCCTCTTTTTCAGCCTGTCAGGCCAGTCGTATGTCCTGATCTCTGGACATCATAGTCGCATGACTCTCTCCCACGGTGAGCTGCTTTTGCCGGGAGGGACAGCTATCACTGTTGTCCGCTGTTTGCATTCCCCTGCATCTGGAGGGAGGATCTGATGTCTACCGTCAGCAAGGGAGCAGCCGGCACCACGACGCATTTTGTGCGCAATGCAACGGGTCTGGTGCGCGAGCTGTCGCCGTTCGACGCCTTCAACCTGGTGTTTTCCGCTGTCCTCATTCCGGTGGGAATCACTCAGGTCTTCTCATTTGCGCCCACCTTCTGGCCTGGCGCGAATGTCCTGGTCTCCTTCTTGCTCTCCCTGCCGCTGGTCTTCTGCTTCGGCATGGTCTACCTCTATTTCACGGTAGCGATGCCGCGCTCCGGCGGTGACTATGTCTGGGTCAGCCGGGTGCTGGGGCCGGGAATTGGCTTCTTGACCAATCTGACGCTGACCTTTGTCTTTACGACCTGGATCTCCTTTAATTTCACAACCATGCTCACGCTGCTGGGTCCCAGTCTGGGCTTTGTGGCCGGCTTCACCTGGGCGCCCGACCAGCTCACGCAATTTCTGATCGCGACTGTCCTCACCGTGGTCTTCGCTGGCCTGATGGTGTTAGGAGCCAGGCGGGTGGCGCGCTATATGCTGGTGATGTTTGTCGTGGTCTGGCTCGGCATGCTAGTCTGGCTGATTGGCCTGGCGATTACCGATCACAGCGCGTTTGTAAGCAATTTTGATGCGCGCAGCGGCACCACCCTTGCCAGGGTGGTCAGCGCGGCAACGAAGGCGGGTTTCTCGGCAGGCTCAGGTCTTGATTGGGCTGGCACGATCTTCGCCATGATCTACGCCTTCCAGGTCTTTACGGGCTTCCAGTGGACTGGCTACTTTGCAGGTGAGATCAAGAATGTGCGGCGGACTGCGACCTTCTCCATTCTGGGAGCCTTGCTCATCAGTGCCCTGCTCTACGTGTTGGGGAGCGCCCTGATCTATCACACCTATGGCTCGGAATTCGGCTCGCTGGTCTATCTCGGCTTCAACGTCTCCCCCTCGCCGTTGTCATTTGCTCCTTACCTGCCGTCGCTGGTCAAATTCCTCTCGCTGCCCACTTTCCTGCAGGTGTTTGTGACCGCCTGCTTTGTGCTCTCGGTGCTCTGGTGGACGCCGACCGGCTTTATGATCGCGACGCGCAACCTCTTCGCCTGGTCCTTTGATCGGCTGGCGCCGGCGGGCGTGGCAGAGGTCAGTGAGCGCCTGCACACACCGGTCATTGCCACGGTGGTGATTGCGCTCTGGATCGAGCTGCTCAATTACCTCAACATTTATCAGGGTCTGAGCGCCCTGCTGATCAATGTGATCGCGGTCATGGCGCTGGCCTTTATCGCGGTGTCCCTGGCGGCTATCCTGATGCCCTTCATTCGTCCCGCTCTCTTTGAGGAGGCGCCGGCGATGGTGCGGGCCCGCCTGCTTGGTATCCCTGTGCTGACACTCGTTGGCATCGTGATGCTCTTGAGCTGGGCCTTTGTCCTCTATGTCACCTTTGCGACAACCGCCTTTGGCAAGGTCTCGCCGCTCTCAATGGCGGAGGCCTTCGCCGTGCCAGTGCTGGGCCTGATCTACTATCTGATCGTGCGTTTGATCCGCCAGCGCCAGGGCATTCAGCTCAGCGCGGCCTTCCGTGAGATCCCGCCTGAGTAGGACGAGAAAGCAGGCTGGGAGCGCGTGGGACAGAGGCCTCTCCCGGCCAGACGTGACTGGCTTGCCCCACGCCGCTCCTGGTCCTGGCCCAGGGGTGGGAGGATGCACCTGAGTCTTGTCATCCTCTCTTCGCCTGGGCCAGGACCAGCGGGGCAGGCCGATCCGATCCGATCCGATCCGATCGCCAGAACAGTGCAACCCCTTGTCTGTCGCCTCTAGGCGTATGTGGTTAGTCGCTCTCAGGGAGGAAAGAAGGAGATGTCAGAGAGAGCAACAGGGCCAGGTTCCGTGCTCGAACAGCTCTTCGGACGCCCGCGTCCGGTAATCGCCATGATGCATTTGCCGCCCTTACCCGGGCGACCGCTCTATGACAGTCGCGCAGGAATGGCGGCCATCGTTGACGCCCTCCGGCGTGATCTGGAAGTTCTCCAGGAGGGGGGAGTAGACGGACTGCTTTTCTGCAATGAAGGTGATCGCCCCTATGCCCTCAAGATCGATCGCGCTCAGGTAGCGGCAATGGCTGCCGCGATTGGCGAGCTACGCCCCTATCTGAGCTTACCTTATGGGGTTGACCTGCTCTGGGACCCGCTGGCGGCGCTGGCGGTAGCCCAGGCGGTACGGGCCAGTTTTGTGCGCGAGGTTTTCACCGGTGTCTATGACAGTGACATGGGCCTCTGGCAGCCTGACGCTGCCGCTGCCCTGGACTATCGCCGGCAGATTGGGGCTGAGCACATCAAGCTCTTCTTCAACATTGAGCCTGAATTTGCACGTCCGCTCAGCCAGCGCCCCATAGGAGCGCTGGCGCGGAGCGTCGTCGTCTCCTCGCTGGCCGACGCCATTCTGATTTCCGGTCCGATGGCCGGCGCCGAGGCTGATCTCAGCCACATTCGTGAGGCCAAGGCCGCCGTTCCCTCCACCCCTGTACTGGCTAACACCGGGGTGCGCATCGAGACCGTCCGTGCCACGCTGGCGGTCGCCGACGGCGTGATCGTCGGCACTGGTCTCAAGCGCGACGGCTACACCTGGAATCCGGTTGATCCCGAGCGGGTGCGGCGCTTTATGGATGAGGTACGTGCTGCGCGTGAGGAGGCCTGATGATGGCCGCTCAGAAGCGCTACGCGCTGGGGCTGGACGTGGGTACCACCGCCTTAAAGGCTGTCGCTCTCGAACGTGAGCATGGCCTGGTGGCGCAGGTTGAACGCCCGCATGAGCTGCGCTCGCCTCAGCCCGGCTGGGCCGAGGAGGATGCCGAGCAATGGTGGCAGACCTGTCAGGAGGCGCTGCGCGAGCTGTTGAGGCAGATCCCTGCCGACGAGATTGCGGCGATCGGCGTCTCTGGCATGGTGCCAGCGATGGTGCTGCTAGATCAGGGTGGGCGCCCGCTGCGCCCGGCGATTCTGCAAAACGATGCGCGCTCAGCTCTGGAAGTCGAAGAGCTGCGCGCCGCCGTCGATGAAGAAGCGTTCTTCCAGCTTACTGGGAGCGCAGTCAATCAGCAAAATATTGATCCACGCTGGCGCTGGCTGCTCAAGCACGAGCCGCAGGTGGTAGCGCGCACCGTCTGCCTTTGCGGCTCCTATGACTTCATTGTCTTTCGCCTCACTGGTCAGCTGTCGCTCGAAGAGAACTGGGCCGTAGAGAGCGCGCTCTATGATGTGCGGCGGCGGCAGTGGCATCAGCCCTATCTGGAGCATGCTGGCATCGCGCGCTCCCTGCTGCCACCGGTGCATGCCCCTACTGAGATAGTGGGAGGAGTCAGTGCGGCGGTTGCCAGGGCCACTGGCCTGCAGGCCGGAACGCCAGTGGTGGCCGGCAGTGCGGACCATGTGGCAGCGGCGCTGGCGGCAGGTCTGACTCAGCAAGGCGATATCTTGTTGAAGTTTGGCGGAGCGGGCGACATTCTCTATTGTTCGGATCAGCCGGAGCCTGATCCCCATTTCTACTTTGATTATCACGATATTCCGGGCCTGACGCTCATCAATGGCTGTATGGCGGCCAGTGGCTCGCTGGTGAAATGGTTTGTGAGTCAGTTGGCGCCCGGCTGCTCGCTGGCGCAGTTGGATGAGGAGGCGGCTGCCGTGCCCGCCGGTTCCGATGGCGTGTTAGCGCTGCCCTATTTTCTGGGGGAGAAGACTCCCATTTTCGACCCGACAGCGCGTGGTGTCTTCGCCGGTGTCATGCTCCATCATCGGCGCGCCCATCTCTATCGGGCCGTCCTGGAGGCGGTCTGTTATGGGTTCGCCCATCATCTGACGCTGCTACGCGAGGGAGGGAGGCCCATCCGGCGCATCTGTGCCGCCGATGGGGGCAGCCGGAGCGCGCTCTGGATGCAGATCGCAGCGGATGTCGTCGGCGAGCCGGTGAGCGTCGTGGCCGGCGAGGCGGCCTCGGCGCTGGGCGTGGCCTACGTAGCCGGGATGGGCGCCGGCCTCTTTGAGCGCTGGGAGGAGATCACGCGCTTCATCGCTCAAGGGCCGACCTACTGGCCGCGCGCCGAGCAGGTGAGGCTCTATCAGCGTGGCTTCTTACTCTACCGCGATCTCTACCGTCGTCTGCAGCCGCTTTTTCCCGAGCTGGCTCAGCTTGCGGATGTGGCGCGCCTGATTCAGGCCCAGGCAGATCTATCCGTCCAGTCTGGTGGTCTCAACTCAACTCAGACTGAGCCGAGAAAGCCATAAGGAGGACCAAGGGAGATGCTCTTAGCTGGTTTGCGCGGTTTCATCACTGGTGCAGGTACCGGGATTGGGCGCGCCATTGCCCTGGAGATGGTGCGTGAAGGGGCCGATCTCTATATTACCGATCTGGATGGGGAGGCCGCTCAGCGCACCGCGGCTGAAGCGAGGACGCTCCGGCCAGAGGCCCGCCTTTATGCGGCAGCTCTTGATGTACGACAGGGCGCTGCAGTGGCTGCCTGCATTGAAGATGTCCAGGCTCGTCTAGGCGGCCTGGAGCTGGCAGTCAACAACGCTGGCGTTTCTTCTATGGCCCGCGTGGTTGATCTGACTGAGGACGACTGGGACTTTAACATGGACGTCAACGCCAAGGGGGTCTTTCTCTGCTGTCAGGCCGAGGTACGCGCCATGTTGCATCGTGGAGAGGGAGGTAGCATTGTCAATATTGCCTCGATGGCCGGCAAAAAGGCAGCGCCTTTCCTGGCCCATTATTCCGCCTCCAAGTTCGCCGTGGTCGGCTTTACCCAGGCCCTGGCTCTGGAGACTGCTGAGGCTGGCATTCGCGTCAATGCTGTTTGTCCGGGCTATGTGCGGACCTCGATGCAGGAGCGTGAAGTGGTGTGGGAGGCTCAACTGCGGGGTATCACGCCCGATGAGGTGATCGCCGACTATCTGCGGGCGATCCCCTTGGGGCGCCTGGAAGAGCCGGAGGATGTGGCGCGGGTAGTGACCTTTCTGCTGAGTGAGCGTGCAGCCTACATGACCGGTCTGGCGGTCGATGTGAACGGTGGGGCGTTCATGTCCTGACCGACCACCGGGCTGGCCAGGCGCTGGTGGTAGGTATGTCATCCGGTCTGGCGCGCCTCGCCCGCCGATGGCCTTGGGGGCGTGTAGCCGCTGGGCGTAGCCGAGCTGGCTGGTCCTGGGGCAGGGCGCTGGGGAGAGCGGGCCGGGCCGCCGCTCTGGAATGGGAGTTGTCTCGCTGATGTTTGGCACTCGTCGAACCACGATCTTCTTTGCTACCGATATTCATGGCTCCGAGCGCTGTTTTATGAAGTTCATTAACAGCGCCAAGTTTTACGGTGCCAATGTCCTGATCCTCGGGGGCGATATTACTGGGAAAGCGCTTATTCCCATCGTGCGCGATGGTCACAATAGTCGCTATCGGGCCACGTTTCTAGGGGAGCGGGTGACGTTGGAGTCGGAGGAGGCTCTGGCTGCCTTCGAGCGTCAGGTACGTCATGCTGGAGCCTATCCATTTCGGACGACGGCAGAGGAGCTGGCCGCCCTGGAAAGCGACCGGACCCTTGTCGATCGCCTCTTTACCCGCCTGATGGTTGAGAGCGTGCAGCGCTGGTGTGAGCTGGCGGCGGAGCGTCTTCGCGGAAGCGGCGTGCGCTGCTTTATCGACGCGGGAAACGATGACGAGCCAGAGATCGTGGAGGTCTTAAAGCAGGCCAGCTATGTGGAGATGCCCGAGGGCCAGGTAGTGCTGATCGATGATGAGCATGAGATGGTCAGCGCGGGCTTTGCGAATTTGACGCCCTGGAAGGCGCCGCGCGATATTCCTGATGAGGAGCTAGGTCGCTTGATCGAATCAATGGCCTCTCAGCTCCAGCATCCCGAGCGGGCCATCTTCAACGTCCATGTCCCGCCGTATGGCTCCGGTCTGGATATCGCACCGCTGCTGGATGAGCAGCTCAAGCCGGTCGTGGTTGGCGGGGATATCGCGACGGGGCCGGTGGGCAGCAAGGCGGTGCGTGCGGCGATCGAGCGCTTCCAGCCTCTGGTCTCGCTGCATGGTCATGTGCATGAGTCGCGAGCGGTGAGCAGAATCGGGCGCACGACCTGTATCAATCCGGGCAGCGAGTATGGCGACGGGCATCTGCGTGCTGCGCTGGTCACGCTCAAGGGGCCAAAGCTCCTGAGCTACCAGTTGATCACCGGATGAAAGCCGAGCAATCCAATGAATCCGTCAGTCAAGACGGCAAAGGAAAGGCGGTGGCCATGACAAGGCAGGGAGACTTTGAGGCTGACTTGCCCCTATCGGCAGAGGCTGGGAGCGCAGACGGGCCGGGGCCGATCCTGGCCGACGGCGTGGAGGAGGCGCGGCGCCTGGTGACGGTGCTGCAACGGGAGGGTCTGACGCTACGCCTCCTGGGCGGCCTGGCGGTGAGGCTGCGCTGTCCCAGTGCCAGACATCGCACCCTTGCACGCTCCTATGCCGATCTGGACTTTGTGGCTCCCAAGAAGCAGGCTCGTCCGTTGCGGGTCGCTCTGGAGGCCAACGGCTATGTGGCTGATCGGCGCTTTAATGCCTTGCATGGGGAGCGGCGTCTGCTCTTCTATGATCAGGTCCACCAGCGCCAGGTTGATGTTTTTCTGAGCGTCTTTGAGATGTGCCATAAGCTCGTGCTGGAGCCGCGTCTCCAGCTGCATCCGTTGACGCTATCGCCAGCCGATCTCTTGCTGACGAAGCTGCAGATTGTGGAGCTGAATGCCAAAGATATTCAGGATCTGCTGGCGCTGCTGCTGGACTTCCCTCCCCAGGAGGTGGCGGCCAATCCTGGCGAGCAACTTGATATGCGCATCGTGACGCAGGTCTGTGCTCACGACTGGGGCTGGTATACGACTGTCACCGATAATCTGCGGCGTGTGGCTCAAGAGGCGAATCAGCTTCTGCAGGCAGAAGAAGCAGCCCTGGTCAGGCGGCACAGTGAGGAGATGCTCCGCCTGTTAGATCAGGCACCGAAGTCCAGCGCCTGGAAGCTGCGGGCCCTGGTCGGGAGGCGGCTGCAGTGGTATGAGCTGCCAGAGGAGGTGCATCGCTAGTTTTTCTTCTCGCTCGTTGCGCGATCTCGCGTCGCTTCGGACTAAGAGCAGTTTTCTTTTTTTTATTCCTGCACCTCCACCAGCCGAAGGCAAAAGCAGCTTTCAAGCTGCTTTTGCCTTCTTCTTGTTATGTTGGCTCTTGCTCAGAGAGGCAGGGGCCATCTCTCTTGAGATACCGGTGGGGATCGGCCTTCTGGTGGCCGTTCCTCTTCCACTGCCGGGCCGGTCTCTGCTACACTTGAAGAAGCAGCGTGAGAAACAGGCGTCATCACCCTGGACGTGTGTCGATGCGCTACTTTCCCCAATCCAGGCCGGGGATGCGCTGGGGGCGAGGTAGGGCCTGGCGCTTGGCCATGTTTGGGGTGGTGGCTGACTGGCTGACTGGCTGGCTGGCGTCCCTGTACGGTAGGGGAAGTCTCCTCTGGGGGCAGAGGCGCCAGATGGTGAGCAAGTCGTGGACAAAGGCCCGGTCTGGTCTGGCTCTGGGCCAGATGAGCCGGAAAAGCGTGAATCTGACGAGCGAGGAGCAAGAGGCATGGAAGAAGCCGCGAAGCATACCTATATCATTGAACCGGAGAATGCGGGCGAGCTGGCACGCTTGATGCAACAGGACCGGTTGCTGACTGATGGCATGGGAGGACTCTTTCCCGAGGGGCAGCAGTTGCCAGAAGGGGGGAGGGTGCTCGATCTGGCCTGTGGTCCTGGCGGCTGGGACCTGGAGGTTGCCTTTCACTATCCGCACGTCGAGGTGATCGGTATTGATATCAGCCAGCAGGTGATCGAGTGTGCTCAGGCCCAGGCGCAGTCGCGTGGACTGGAGAACATCCACTTTCAGGTGATGAATGTGATGGAGCCGTTAGCCTTCCCAGACGGCTCGTTTGATCTGATCAACGGGCGTCTGCTCTGTGGCTTCATGCTGCCGGAGGCCTGGCCCCGCTTGCTCAAGGAGTGCTTCCGCCTGCTCAAGCCTGGGGGAGTCGTGCGCCTGACCGAAATGGAGTCCCCTTTGACCACCAGTCCATCCCATGAACACTACTTCCGTCTTGGTACTCAGGCCCTCAAGCGGGCTGGACAGAGTTTTTCGCCCGACGGGGGGCATGTCGGCATCACGCCGGTGCTGCCGCGGCTGGTGCGTCAGGCGGGCTTTGAGGAGGTGCGGCTGCGAGCGAGCGTGATCGAGTGGTCGATGGGGACCGAAGGACATTATCCCGTCTTCAAGGATGCCCTGATCTTTCTGGAGCTGGTGCAGCCGTTCCTGATCAAGATGGGGATGGGGACAAGGGAAGAGCTGGAGCGTCTCTATCAGCAAGCGGTGGCAGAGATGCAACAAGAGGACTTTTGTGCGCTCTGGAACCTGCTGACGGTGCGGGGGCGCAAGCCCGGCACCTCCGACGAAGCCACCTCATAGGCGGCAGTCCCGCGGCAGGCGGGGAGTAGTTGGCACGGGCCAGGCTGGCTGCTTTGCTCTGCTGACCAACCTGGCCCAGGCTTACTTCACCAGTTCTTTGGCAGCATGGCCGCGGCAATATCTCCGCGATAGGCAGCGAAGTGAGTGGGGTGTAATAGCCTCCTCCCTGTGAAAAGGGAGCATCGTCGGCGAGGCAAATCAGAGGTAAGCCAACCTGGCAGCTGATGAGGCCGATGAGGCCAGCCTGCTGCCAGGTTGCTCCTGATTGGTGCGCTTACTCTCGCTCATGAATAGAGAGAGAGGGGGGATGTACATCCGCTTCCAGCGAATGACAGACGCGATACCAGCCATCGCCTTTCACCGCGTTCTTCCCCACGTGGATCAGCTCACCCCATGCCAGCAGCTCCCGCAGCTCCGCCAGCTCACCAGCAAAGGTCGCCTCTCCCAGCAGGCCGCCAATGGGGGTAGCGCGTCGCAGACGACGCGAATAACTGGGCATATCCTGCCAGCGGGTGGTATGCTCCTCGCAGCGCACAGCTGACGCCAGTTCCAACAGGCGCCCACGTTGCTGGGCCAGAGCGCGGGCCTCTTCGGCGTTGCCGTAAGCGAGTCCCAACTGCTCCAGGCGTTCAAGCAGTCGCTGTACCAGGGCCGCGAAATCCGGCTCCTTGCAGAGGGTGCCGTGTCGTACCAGGCGCAGAGGCGTCAAGAACGTTAGCGTTACTCGTCGCACCGACAGCGTCAGCGCGCGCTGGCGCACGTCCTCCGCCTGCACGGCCAGCGTTGGCGTGGTCACCTGGCGTGCTCCTGCCCGGTAGAGTAGTTGCCGCGCTCCGCTGAAGGGGTGGTAGGCTTCGATCTGTTCGATGCGCAGCTCGCCACGCCGAGGGGGCGAACCATTCTCTGGCAGAGGCCGCCCGAGACCCTGGCGCTCCAGCTCCTGGCTGCTCAGCATGACATAAGGCAGCAGCTCCACGCGCCGGCCAATGAGCGTCATCCCAAATACAAGTCGCTCGCCTGGCTCGTAGCGCCGCCCGCCCTCTAACAGTGGCTCCAGCACATAGGGGCGAGGAATATCGCGCCCCCAAGGCTGGCCATTAAGGCGCTGCAGTACTGGTGCTTGCGGGTCATCCGTTGGTGCCAGCAGTGAACTGACAGGGCAGACCTGTAACAGGGGACATTCCAGGCAGGTGCGCGCCTGCTTGTTTGTGCAGAAACGGCGCCAGATTGCCGTAAAGAGGGCGCCGCGCAGCGCCGTCCCGGGAGAATCGTCCAGCTCTAGTGGCGTCTCGACGCGCATGGTCCATAGCAAGTGATAGGTTGTCAGCATATGTCCTCCTTCCATGTAAGTGTATGTGCGCGTCCGTCGGTGGAGCCTCCGCCCTTTCCTGGCAGGAACAGAGGACGGCGCTACGCGGCAGCAGCATCGCCGCTCGTATGCTCTCCTCTCATGAGGATGGCAGGAGGCGATACCAGCTATAGGCGTGTGAGGAGCGCCAGCGCTGATAAGGGAGCACCACATGACGTAGCACGCGATCTCGGTTCAGCACAATGCGCTCATTCGTATAGATGTTGGCCTGAGCGAAGGTCAGCTTCGGGCCGCAGTCGTCGAGCACCTGCAGCGTCCCCTGCATAGGAAACGTCTCCTGCCGCGAGGCGGTCAGCAGCAGAAAGTTGCCAGCGGGCAGCTCCGCGCTCTGCTGAGGAGGCTGCAGGATCTGGATGAAGCCGCCGCGCTTACCCAGGTAGTTGAGACCGACCAGCAGCTCCGGCAGCACTGTCACCAGAGGACTCCCTTCAGCAACCTCGCAGGCCAGACGCAGGCTTCCGTAGTAGCTAATGTACTCACGATAAGCGATTGTCGGCTGAAAAGGATACTCTTTTTCTAGACGCGCGCGAGCGGCCTTTTCGGGATTGCTCTTGTCCTTCAGCTCGCGGCGGATCTTACTGAAGCCCTTGATAACGACCGCCTGCTCTGGTGGTTCCAGGGCGATAGGCAGGTCGCGCAGAGCGGGGAAGAGGCGTTCCCCCTCTGCCAGACCGCGAGTACGGATCAGAGTGCTGAGCAAGGCCATCTTGATAGCGAACGGGGTCGGCACCAGCAGCGTCTGACCACCCGAGGATGTAGCGCTGGCCGGTCGCAGTGAGAAGAAAGAGACCGGCAAGTAGTGCGCGACGATCCACATTGGTCGTCTGCCTCCTTTCTATGTGATCTGCCAACCGAACTACCGACCTACCTAGGCCGACGCCCCCTCGGGAGTAATGCTGTCGATCAGCGAGCGCATCTGCTGCGAGAACTCGGCCAGCGTGTCGAAGGTTTGCAGGCGCACATGCTGGGGGCCAGTGCCGTTCAGGGCGCGGACAATGGCTTCCGCCTGCTCGCGATAGGCCTGCGGCTCGTCGCTGCCGCCCAGGAGCGGACTGACCAGCGGCGCCGGAGTGGCGGTGTCGCTGGTGCTGATGAAACCTTCCAGGGCCAGCAGGTGAGGGAGCTGGGTCGAGCGCATGGCGCCGTTTAGCTCCAGGAAGCTGTAAAGCAGGCTTTCAAGCAGTACGCGAGTGCGGCGCTGGCGCTCTTCGGCGCTGATGGCGTAGTTCTGCGTGATATCGTTGTAGCCCACCCGGCTTAACTCGACGTGGCAGACTACAGCGTAGACACCGCTGGAAGCCGGGCGATGGAAGATGCTTTGTCCAAGGTTGGCCCCTTTGTGTTCGTCGCTCTCCTCCTTGCGCGTCGCGCCCGGACCGCGCTCCAGGGCGTACTTGACGTGGAAGTAGCTATCGGTCCGTACGCGCTCGGGTAAGGCCACAACCCAGCCAAATTCACAAACCGACTTGCGCGGGACCGAACGCCCGCCTTCAGTCACCAGAATCCCACCAACGTCGTCCATTGCGCAGCGCTCCAGCAGGCCATCGATGAGCGCCGCGCCAGTATTGCCGGCTCCCTTCATAAAGTCGCTGTCGGCATTGATGCGGTTGGCATCGAACTGCTGACAGCCAGCGCAGAGGCTCAGGCCCTCCTCACGCGCGCGGCGATAGAAGTGCTCCATGAGCACGTGCTTGAGCATGTCGCCAGAGATGGCGTTGACGGTGTGCAACAGACCGTCGTCTCCGACGATATCGACCATGCGCGTCTGAATCTGGTTCCCCTCGCCGCCTTCGTTATTGAGGCTGTGCATGTTCAGGGTCATGCGCGCAGCGATTGAGAGAGAGACTGGCGTGTTCGCCATAGTTCGATTGCCTTCCTTTCTTTATGGTGATCATTGTCGTTGTGGTTATCCTTGTGGAAGGTGAACGATGAATCATGCCTGTGGACTTTGGTCATCTGCTGCCTCTGTATCCTCCTCGCTCTGGCTGCTTTCCGCGGCCTTGCCCCAGCGGGCGTAGCCATAGGAGAGCAGCATCGAGGCCACCAGCTCGCAGGGATACTGGTCGAGGAGGGGCGTAAACTCGTCGATGTCGCTGGTCATGACGGGGTAGCGCAGATGATGCTGACTGTAGTCCTCTGAACGCAAGGCGCGTCCCAGCTTCTGCGCCACTTTCTCCTCTTCGCGCGCTGTCTCGGCGTTGTACTGCAACAGAAACTCGCTGAGGGCCTTCATGAATTCGTCGCGACGGTGGATCGTGCGCAGCAGCTCCTGCCCCAGTCCGTAGCGCACTTCGTAGGGATAGTTATGGTCCTGGAAGCGACGCCGCTGGGCGTTGACCGTCGCCTCACGAATGGCCGAGGCAATGCGCTGGAAACCTTTGTTCTGAAGAATGGGTGTCAGTTTCAGGTCCTGGATACCTTTTTTCGTTTCCATAGCTGCATCCTCCGATAATACAAGTTTGTCAAATCTCTGGCTGGTGAACTGCTTCAGCCAGCGCTTCTCGTTTTTCTCGCGCTCCCGCTGACGGAAGAGGTAAGGGCCATAGCTGGCGGCGAAGCGCCAGAAGAGGCGCAGATCATGACTGGAGAGGCAGTCGCGATAGATGCGCAGCAGCTCTAGCTCTTCGCTGCCTTCTTTCCCCTGTGATCCCTCGATGCGGTTAATGATAGCGATGTGCTCGTCCAGCAGCTCATCGATCTGCGTGGCCTCGGCGACGGAGCGCGGTCGCGGCGGCAGCCACGAGGGCAGATTGATGGTCGAGACGTTCATCACCGCGTGGGCGCTGCCCATGTCCTTGTAGAAAGCCACGTCAAGCCCGTGGGTGATACTGACCAGGGGAGGAAGCTCGTCCGGGTCAAGGTTCTGGCTGCTCGCCAGCTCATTGCGCCGGTGGTTCACCAGAGCCTGAGCCAGGCGCAGGGCGGCCAGAATATCCTGTTTGATGGCCGTGCTGGACCAGCAGATCTCACGAAACTTCTGCATGATGGTCCTGAGCGTCTCCAGCTCGACCTTTTCGGGCAGCACCACGAAGGTCTTGCGGTCCTTGCTGCCACTGAGCATATAGGGAGCGGCGCCCAGCATGAAGCCGCGGAACTTGACCAGCTCCAGCAGCCAGAAGCTTTCCAGGCCGCCAACCGCCAGACGGTTGCTTTTGGGGGCATTGGCCCCTTTGCCACTGGTTGGATTGAGCAGCTGCACGGCGGTGGCCTGGGCCTTGCCGCTGAGGCCCTGCTCCTTGGCCCACTTCTCCCAGGTGCGTTGCGCCTGCTCGACGTCGTTGAGCGGCTCGGAGAAAAGGCGGAAGAGCAGACGCACAGCAAACCATTGCTGCTCGGCGCTCAGGCTCTCCCAACGCAGCACCAGCTCATTGAAGGTGTCGGCGACCTTCATGACGTTGATGGCCTTGTAGTGCTCCAGCTCAGGGCTGGGGCCGTTGCTCAGGATCTGCTGCAGCTCCGGGGAAGGGTTGAGACGCGCTTTCGGCGACCGCTTCTCGGGCGGCAGTTTGGCGAGCTGGGCCTGCAGCTGACGCTGTTTCTCTTGCTCGGCCTCGTAGTCGAAGATCTCGACCTCGCTGAGTGTGCGCCCCTTCTTGGCCTGCCGCTCCTGCTGTTTGGCGGTGCTCAGCGGGCGCAGCAGGGGGAGGCGGTTGCTGCTCGCCAGGTCGCTTTCTTCGACGGGAGGGAGCTGGATCAGAAAGCTCTGGCCGGCGTCGTAGATCTCCGGCGACTGCTCCAGACGACCCAGGCGCGCCAGGCCGAGCCGCATGAGATCGGCTAGGCCCAGGGCGAGCAGGGTATCGGCGAATGTCCCGCTCGCTTTGTTGAC
>NZ_JADGIA010000062.1 GCF_019683635.1 Thermogemmatispora sp.
TGCCTCCGCACATGTTGCGACGCTATGGAGGAGAGCTGGAAAAAGCGGGCCTCCTGGAGCCGGCGCGTCAAAGCGGCAAGAATCGCCTCTACTCCGATAGTGATCTGGCCATCCTCGAAGAGGTGGCCGAATTATATGAGCAGGGAGTGAACGCGGTTGGCATTCGCTATATCATGCAGATTCGCAGGCATGTCCGCGTTCTCCAGCAAGAAATTCAGGAGGCAAGAGAGGCGCAAATGCGCGCTGAGAATGCGCTACGTGAGATGCGTCGACTCTTCGAAGTGCTGGGGCTGGGCGAGGTCGGAGAAAGTGCCGGAGTGCGTATCGAGGTACGCCGGGCGTTGAGCGAGCAAGCCGGCGTTGGCGAGCAGCACAGCTCGCAGGAGACGGCGGGTGGACAGGCGGACAGTGCAGGGCAGCCGTCGCAGTCCCTAGCTCGCATCAGGCTATCGCAGGCAGACCAGCACGCCGCTGAGGCTGATCCCGCTGAGCGAGCGGTAGGCTCTGAGTCGGCGCGGGAGTGAGCAGAGTGGAAGAGAGAGGAGGATGGAGGGGAGAAGGGGAAGCAGGCTGCCTGTCTGTGCGCACGCTGTGTCGGTCCGGCTCCGACGGCGCTCGCCCTACCCCAGGGGGAGGAAGGCGGACGCCCAAATAGGGGTGTTAGGGGCGCAAGCAGCTGGCTGCCTCGGCAGGGGTGTTCCGAAGATCGGAAAACAGGAAAGAGGTGGCGGGACAAGAGCAGAAAAGACTCGTATTTCTCCGAGCTTCTGCTAAAGAAATGCCCGTCAGTTCTGCGAGCGTTTGACAAACTATGATAAAGTTAAAAGTTACAGGTCTGATATTGCGCGAGGCGGCTGGTCAGAGGCAGCCGGGGGGTGCCGGAGCACTGCTGGCCTCGTCTTCGCGCTAGAGGAGGCAGGAAATGTGGCATCAAGGGCAGGAGCGACAGCAGGAAGCCAGGCCACAGCAGGCCGTGGAGGATGATAAAGCGCAACTGGTCAGTCGCCTGGAGCGCGAGCTGGCCGCGGAGCAGCGGCGATCAGAAGAGTACCTGGATATGCTGCGTCGCTCACAGGCCGATTTTATCAACTACCGGCGCCGTGTAGGGCAGGAGCAGGAGGAGGCCAGCCTCAGTGCCCAGATTGCTCTCCTGCGGCGTCTGCTGCCCGTGCTCGATGATCTGGGACGCGCCCTAAGCGCCACTCCCCCTGAACTGGCTCATCAGCCCTGGGTTCAGGGGCTGCACCTGGTGGCCCGGCGCCTCGCCAGCACCCTGGCCGAGTTGGGCATCCGTCAGATTGGGCGCCAGGGCGAGCAGTTCGACCCGCGCCTGCACGAGGCCGTGGCCCTCGATACCCAGGCTAGTGCCCCCGAGGGCACTGTCCTGCAGATCGTGCGCCCCGGCTATATGCTTGGCGAGCGGATTGTCCGCCCGGCTCAGGTCGTTGTGGCCGGCTCACAGCCTACCACTTCTTCGCCGTCTGCTCCATAACAGCCTGTTCCATATCTGACGGTTTGGGTAAATTGACTTGACAGTTTTTGTGATATGTGATACAAGTACTGACAGAGACCTGCCCTGCTATGGCTGGCGACGTGGGTATAGCAGTGTTGAAGTGACGAGATGACGAAAGAGCTTGAAGGTACGAAGTGAGTGAAAGCATGAGTAGTGTGAGGAGAGAGCCTTCTCAGGAGAGCGCTTTCTCCTCCGCGAAGGAGGGATTGTAGCGATGGCTAAAGTGATCGGCATTGATCTTGGGACAACCAACTCGGTGGTGGCGGTGATGGAGGCGGGCGAGCCGGTAGTCCTGGAGAATAGCGAAGGCTCGCGCCTGACCCCGTCGGTGGTGGCGGTGACCAAGACAGGTGAGCGACTGGTAGGTCAGCTTGCCAAGCGCCAGGCGATCACCAACCCGGAGAACACGATTTATTCGGTCAAGCGCTTGATGGGGCGCCGCTTTGACGACCCCGAGGTCCAGCGCACAATGAAGCTGGTGCCTTACAAGATCACCAGGGCGCCCAATGGTGATGCGCGGGTTGTGATGGGTGGCCGTGAGTACAGCCCGCCGGAGATCTCAGCGATGATCCTGCAGAAGCTGAAGCTGGATGCCGAGGCGAAGCTGGGCGAGAAGATTACGCAGGCTGTGATTACGGTCCCGGCCTACTTCAACGACTCGCAGCGCCAGGCCACCAAGGATGCCGGTAAGATCGCCGGTCTAGAGGTTCTGCGTATCATCAATGAGCCGACGGCGGCCTCGCTGGCCTATGGTCTGGATAAGAAGAAGGATGAGATCATCGCTGTCTACGATCTGGGTGGCGGTACCTTCGATATCTCGATTCTGCAGCTCGGTGATGGCGTCTTCGAGGTGAAGGCCACCAATGGTGATACCCACCTGGGTGGCGATGACTTCGACCAGCGCATTATCGACTGGATGGCCGATGAGTTCCGCAAGGAGCATGGCATCGACCTGCGTCAGGATCGTATGGCGTTGCAGCGCCTGAAGGAGGCTGCTGAGCGCGCGAAGATTGAGCTGTCCAGCTCACTGCAGACGGAGATCAATCTTCCCTTCATTAGCGCTGATGCCAATGGCCCCAAGCATCTGATGATGACCTTGACGCGCGCCAAGCTGGAGCAGTTGGTGAGCGATCTGATCGAGCGCACTCGCGGGCCGGTAATGCAGGCTCTGGCCGATGCCGGTATTCGCCCCAGCGATGTCAACGAGGTGGTTCTGGTCGGTGGTCAGACGCGCATGCCGGCGGTCATTGAGATGGTGCGCCGCCTCTTCGGCAAGGAGCCGCATAAGGGTGTCAACCCGGACGAGGTGGTAGCGATCGGTGCGGCGATCCAGGCTGGTGTGCTCAAGGGTGAGGTGCGCGACGTCCTGTTGCTCGATGTCACGCCGCTGTCGCTGGGTGTTGAGACGCTGGGCGGCGTGATGACGAAGCTCATCGAGCGCAATACAACGATCCCAACGCGCAAGACGGAGCTCTTCAGCACCGCTGAAGATAATCAGACGGCAGTCGAGATCCATGTGCTGCAGGGCGAGCGCGAGCTGGCTCGCGATAACAAGAGCCTGGGCCGCTTCCGCCTGGAAGGTATCCCGCCCGCGCCGCGTGGGGTGCCGCAGATCGAGGTAACCTTCGATATCGATGCCAACGGTATCCTGAATGTCTCGGCACGCGATAAGGCCACCGGTCGCGAGCAGAAGATTACGATCACTGCCTCTAGCGGCCTCAGCAAGGAGGAAGTGGAGCGCATGGTGCGCGAGGCCGAGCAGTATGCGGAAGAGGACCGGCGTCGCCGTGAGGAGATCGAGCTGCGCAACCGCGCTGATAGCGTGGCCTATCAGGCTGAGCGGACGCTGCGCGATATGGGCGATAAGGTGTCGGCCAGCCTGCGCAGCGAGGTGGAGAGCAACATTGCGGCGGTGCGTGATGCCCTGAAGGGCAGCGATGTCGCTCGTGTGCGTAGCACGCTCGATGAACTGGAGCGCTCGCTGTCGCGCATCGGCCAGGAGATCTACAGCCAGGCTGGAGCCAGTGCCGGTGCTGCTCCGGGCGGCGGTTCATCCTCCAGCTCGAACCCCTCCGATGGCGGTGATTCTGGCCCCATCGAGGGTGAGTATCGCGAGGTCTGAGCCGCTCCCCGGAGGTGCTCCAGTGCCTCGTCTCTGGCTGGCTCTTGCTCTGCATCAGGCGGCCTCGTTCGGCTGCTCAGGCTAGCTAGCGAGGCCGCCACCTGTGCAGGTGAACCGGCCAGCTCACCAGCGGCCCAGACTGCACGAATGCAAGTAAGAGGTATCACGATCCCTGCTCGCTCGTCGCCTGGTGAGCTGGCTGGCTAACGTTACTGAATCGCCCACCAAGCAGACTGTCTCCTCTCAGCAGCGGACTGATGCTGGCTGCCGCCGTCCTCCTTCCGCTGCCATCTCGTGTGACTGATGCCGGTGTCAGGTCCGTTGAGTGAGATGCTGATATGTTTGCTTGCCTGCTTGTTCACTCGTGAAGGCTCCTTCCCTGCACATGTGGCTCCCCTCCCTGCCTTCCTATAAGGGGAGGGAGTGGGGCGTGCTTACCTTGGGAGCGCTCAATCTTACCACTACTCTGCAGGCGGTCATTCCTATTCAAGGGTATGGGTCAGGCCCGTGGAAGGCTGAATGGGTGGTTAAGTAGTTATGATTGAAGGGCCTGTAGCTCACATCTTCCTGGGGGGAGGCACCTATGGCTGTCGACTACAAAGATTATTATAAGATCCTGGGTGTAGATCGTAACGCCGACGATAAGACCATCCGGCAGGCTTACCGCAAGCTGGCGCGCCAGTATCACCCTGATGTGAATCCAGGAGATAAGACGGCGGAAGAACGCTTCAAAGAGATTAACGAGGCCTACGAGGTCCTATCTGATCCTGAGAAGCGCAAGAAGTATGATGAGCTGAGCAGCTATTATCAGCGCTATGGGCGCTGGCCGGGTGCCTCTGGCTCTGGCGGATATCGCTATCAGACGATCACCGAGGAGGATCTGGAGGATCTACTCGGTGGCGCTTCGCCCTTCTCCGATTTCTTCGAGATGTTCTTCGGCAGCCCCTTCGGTGGGCGGGCACGGACAGGCCGCACCGTCGGGCGCCAGGCTCCGCTTGGGCGCGATGTGGAGTCAGTGTTGGAGGTGTCGCTGGCGGAGGCTTACGATGGCGCTACCCGCATGATTGAGGTGGAAGATATCGATGGCAGCCGCCGCCGCCTGGAAGTCAAGATCCCCGCCGGCGTCGAGGATGGTGCCCGCATTCGTATCCCTGGTCAAGGACTCCCGGGGGCCGCTGGGCGCGGTGATCTCTACTTGCGTATCCATGTCCGGCCTGATCCGCGTTTTACTCGTGAGGGTACGATTTTGCGTACGCGGGTCGATGTCCCTCTGGTAACGGCTATGTTGGGCGGCGAGGTGGAGGTGCCGACGCCGTCGGGCCGTCGCCTGTTGCTGAAGATCCCGCCGGAGACCCCCAATGGCAAGACTTTCCGCCTGCGTGGCCAGGGCATGCCGGTTCTGGGACAGCCGGATCAGCGTGGCGATCTCTACGCTGAGGTGAATGTGGTTCTGCCAACTCACTTGACCGAGGAACAGCGTCGCCTCTTCGAGGCCTTTGCTCGCTCGTTGCAGAGATAGTTGCTGGCTCACTGGCTGTGCTCGTTCGTCTGTCTGCCTACCGGATCGGCTGGTAAACTGGTGACGAGTGAGAAGGGGTGGGAGCAGCAGCGGAAGGGAAGGGACGCTTCTGTTGCCTCTCCTGCGGACTGCGGCCCTGGTCTCTCTCAGTGGGCGCGAGCGAGCCGGCTTCTCTTGGCAGGCCGCCGGTGAGATGAAAAGGAGACAAGAGACCGGGCATACTCTCGGGTGATGAATTGGCGAGAGCATGCCCGGTTGTCGTTTCTCTGGTGAGGTCGGTTTGCTCGTTCCGTTCGTGCCTCAGCCTGACCAGGCTGAAGCGTGCCCTACTGCTCTCAGACCTTGACGGCCTCGATTTGCTGAATCAGCTTCTCTAGCTCCGGCGTCAAGCCCGGAGAGAATTCCTCGGGACGTGCTTCGCTGAGCTTGATAGGGGCTCCCTCGGGCGGCTTCTGAGTGGTGGTCAAGGTGCCATCCTGGGCTGGTGAAGGCCCCTGGAAGATCTTGCCCATCTCAGAGCCGTCGAGGCGCCAGTGGTGGAGCTGGTTATGAAGGCCCATGTCCATCAGACGCTTGACTTCAGGTAGCTTGCTAGCGTCAAACTTGGGAATGGGCAGGATCTTCCCCCACTGGACTCCAAGGGTCTCAAGCGCTTTGGCGTAGGCTTTCTCGTGCACCTCGTCGCGCACGATCAGATAGGCAATGGTGGAACGCGCGGTTTTGTTGTTGGTCATCTCGTAGAGACGACACTTCTGGAGTCGCCCGGTGGCCTCCAAAACCAGGTTGTTGAGCAGGTCGAGCACCAGGTTGCCGCTGCTGTAGACGTAGGAGCCTGACCAGGGATTGCCAGCAGCGTCGATGGGCAGCGCTCCCTGCGCTCCGACCAGAAAGTGGTGGATGTTCCCCTCCTTAAGGGCAATGTTGAGCGGGGTGGCTCCGTTGGCCGGAATCTCTCCACGGTAGCGCGGCGAGCCATCCAGAAGACGGTTGATGGTGGTGGCAATTAGCTCGACATGGCTGATCTCTTCGACCCCAATGCCCTGAATCAGGTCGAGGTAGGGCTTGGCCTTGCCGCGGAAGTTGAAGCTCTGGAACAAATACTGCATCATTGTGCGCATTTCTCCAAACTGACCACCCAGTCCCTCTTGCAGAGCATTGGCGGCTGCCGGGTCTGGTTCATCTGGAACAATCTCGTTGATGAGCTTCTGTACATGAAAGAACATGTCGTTCTTCCTCCTTATTGTTGACTTTAAATGGGAATCTCTGTTTACCTATCCCTTACTTATTTTAAAACACTAATGCAAGCTAACAGTATATCAAGTTGTTATAAATTGAAGAGATTATTTAGCCTGAGATACTCCTGTAGTAGAGAATTGATCGGCTTACCGAAACGCCTGGGCTATGCTCAGGCCAGGAAAAGGCGCTATACTTCTCCTTGACTTGGGCAAGAGCATATCAGCGGTCAAGAACAGGGAGAGGAGAATGCGTGATCAAGCAGATGTAGTCATTATCGGGGCTGGGGTCATTGGTTGGTCGATCGCCTACTATCTACGCCGGGCCGGGATTGACGTTTGCCTTCTGGAGCAAGCGAAGGTCGGTGCTGGGGCCTCAGCAGCAGCGGCGGGTCTGCTTGCTCCGCTTGGCCCGCTCAATGGGCCAGGCCCTATGGCTTCGTTATTACTCGCGGGCTGCTCCATTCTACCGGAGCTGGTGGCCGAGCTGGAAGCGAGCAGCGGTCTTCAGATCGAGCTTGAGCAGCCTGGGGCTTTGCGTCTGGCCTGTGAGCCGCGGGCGGTAGCGCGTCTGCAGCGGCGGCTGGCGCACTGGCAGCCGCTAGGTTTGCAGCTGAGCTGGCTCAGTGGAGAAGAGGCGCGACGGCGGGAGCCGCTGCTCAGCGCTGAGGTCGAGGGGGCTGTTTACGCTCCCCAAGAGGGGCAGCTTAGGGCCAGGGAGCTACTCAAAGCGCTTGCCTGGGTTACGCGTCAGGCTGGGGCCCGTTGCTACGAAGGCAGCGAAGTGTGCGGCCTGCGCCAGCATGCTGATCGAGTGCTGGCTGTCCAGACTAAGACGGGTGAAGAGATTGGCTGCGGCTCCCTGGTGATTGCGGCGGGGGCCTGGAGTGTCCACTGCGGCGCCTGGCTGGGCCACGCTGTGCCAGTGAGACCTGTGCGGGGACAACTTCTGAGCTTACGCCCGCCGACGGGGCTGCCGGCGCTCCGTCACCTTATTTTTGGCCGGGCCATCTACCTTATTCCTCGGCGAGATGGCTCGCTGACGGTGGGAGCTACGCGTGAGGAGGCCGGCTTTGATGCGCGCGTGACTAGCGAGGGAGTAGCCTGGCTGCTCGCGCAGGCGCGGCGTCTAGTGCCGGCGCTGACTGACGCTACGCTTGAGCACAGTTGGGCCGGACTGCGACCGATCACACCTGATGGCTTGCCAATCCTGGGCCTGCTCCCTGGCTGGCAGAATGTCCTTCTAGCGACCGGACATGGTAGTGTTGGGGTGATGTTGAGTGCCCTCACTGGTCAGCTGATCAGCGATTTGATTTGCACGGGACGGCGTTCTCCACTGCTGCTGGCCTGTGGCCCCGAGCGCTTCGACTCCCTCGCTTCTGGGGCATAGCTGCGAGGCGGGCTATGATGAATGGCTGGAGCAGGAGAAAAAGCAGGCGGGAGGTGAGCCGCGGAGGGTCGTATCTGAAGGCCGCGCCAATGCCGGTCGGCGCGGCCTTCACCAGCCTGTTGGAGCTGTCTCGTCCCTATATTATCGACTGGCTTTTGCTTGCTACTTCCCCCAGCTGGTGCTGGGCTGCCTCTGGACGATGGCTAGCTGTTCTCACTCAATGTGGCGAGAGATAGACCTGTGACCAATCCTCCACGTAGAGGCCGCGAGCATTGAGGCTAATCCCGTGTACCCAGGGGGGAATAATGGCGTTGATGGTCTCATGGTCCAGGGGCAGGATAGCCACCTCTTCGAGAGCCAGCTGCTCTGCCTGCTGATAGAGAGCAAAGCGGGCCTCTCCACTCGTTTGATCGGCCTGGGCGATCAGTTGATCGAAGGTCTGGTTTTGCCAGAGCGACTCATTATGAAGAGCGCCAGAGAGCAGGTTAGGGGCGAGCCAGTTGTGGGGATCAGGGTAGAGCGCATACCATTGAATGAAGCCCAGCTGGACCTGGTGCTGGCTCAGCTCATCGGTATAGGCATTCAGCTCGACCGGCAGGGGTTTAACAGAAATATTGAGGACGCTTGACCACATGCTGCAGAGAGCGTTGGCCTCGCCACGCGAGAGCAGCGCGGTCGGATAGGTCAACACAATAGGCGGCACCAGGGCTGTATCGGGGTAGACCGAGTGCAGCAATTCACGAGCCTTCTCGGCGTCGAACGGCAGTCCCTGATAGTCCGTTTGGTAGCCTGGCAGACCGGGAGGAATCAGCGTTGGGGCCAAGGTCGCGGCGTCCTTAAGGAGTGTCTGCACCAGAGTGGTTCGATCCAGCGCATAAGCAAAGGCCTGGCGCACCGTAGCGTTATCGAAAGGCGGCATGTGGGTATTGAAGAAGAGCATGTCTGTTTCCTGCTGCGGATTAGAGACAAAACCGGCCAGACCGCGAGCTGCTGCAAGATCGCTCTGAGGGATATTCCAGATCAGACTGAACTGTCCGGCGCGATACTGCTGATAAGCGGTTGCCGGGTCATTCACAAAAATCATATCGATCTCGTGCAGGCGTGGGCGAGCCCCATAGTAGTACGGATTCGGCACCAGGATCATTTTGACATTGTGCTCCCAGGCTTTCACCATAAATGGCCCGCAGCCGATGCCGTTGCCTACGGCATGCTCGGTCCAGTCGCTCTGGCCATAGCGCTCGATCAGCTGCTGATTAACAGGAAAAAAGAGTTCGTTAGTGAGCGAAGCCAGGAAATAGGGAGTCGGTCGTGTCAGCGTAATGCGCAGCGTATAGCGGTCGACTGCCTGTACGCCGGTCAGGACCCGGCTCTTCCCGCTAATGACAGCGCTCGCTCCAACAATCGGTTTCTCAAGAACTGCGGCCAGGGGAGATTTCACTTCGGGCAGCAGAGCGCGTGTCAGAGAATAGACGTAGGTGGCTGCTGTGACCGGGGTGCCGTCTGAAAAGGCGATGTTCGGCTTCAGATGAAAGGTATAGACTCGTCCATCGGGGGAAATTTCCCAACTGGCCTGGTCGGGGACCACGTTCAGGTCCTTGTCGGTCCGCACCAGACCGCTGTAGAGCATGCTCAGAGCGAGCGCCGAGTTTGGATCAGGTCCCTGGGCTGGATCGTTAGCATCCGGCTCCTGGGCTGGATCGAGATAGTTAAGGTCCTGGGTTCCAACGTTGGGCAGAACAAGTACCTGCCGGGGTGTTGGCGCTGGTGAATTGCTCATCGCCGTCGATGAATTGCCCGTGCTGCAGCCAGTTACCACAAAGACGATGGTGGCTATCAGCCCGACGAGCAGACCAAAGCGCAACCATCGGGGCGCAGGGCGTCTGGAGCATGGATCACAATGCACAGATTATCTCCCTTCGCGGGAATGGGATAGCGAACCAGAGCAGAGCCACAGAGAGGCGTAGCCTCAGCGCTAGACTAGGATGATGGCCGCTCCGGTCAGACCTCTCTGTCCTCCGTACAGGCGCTTGCCTCAGCGTGTCGTCAGCCGGGCCAGGGTCGCAAAGGTCTCAGGTCGGCGGAGGTGCACACTGCTTTCCCTTCGCTAACTATAGGGGCTGATGTTCAAGAAACTGTCAGGAAACTGTAAAAAAAATTTCGCTAACTGCCTCCTTCGCTCAGGGGGGCATCTCCACCGGCAAGGAAAAAAGGAGAGGAGAAGACCGACTGGCCTCTCAGCCAATCGAGATCTATTCCCTCTCCTTTATACAGCAAATGAAGCGCGCCCGGCAGGACTCGAACCTGCGACAGGCGACTTAGAAGGTCGCTGTTCTATCCAACTGAACTACGGGCGCAGGGTCAACGCAGACCACGGACTATGGAAGTAAGACGGTGGTCTGCGCCCTCTTCTTTGATGATAGCAATCTCTCTTGCGATCTGTCAAGTATCTCAATCCTCGCCAGGGCGTGGTGGCCCGGAGAAGAGGCTGCGGAGCCAGGAAGACGAGTGAAAAACTATCCGCAGCGAGAAAGAGAGCGGAGCGGAGTGGCAGCGACACAACCGGAAGAGAGTGGCAACCGCCTCTTGACTCAGTGCCGTAGGGTTAGCCACCAGCTCCAAAGATGAGGCCCGAAGACGCAGACGCCGATTGCTACAGCGAGCAACGCACTCAAGAGTACGGCCCCCGCGGCCACGTCCTTGGCGGCTCTCACCAGGGGATGGTATTGGGGATGCAGCAGGTCAAGGCACAGCTCAATGCTTGTATTCACCAGCTCGCTAGTGAATACACTGCCGATTGCCACCGCCACTAGAGCGAGCTCGACGGGAGAGAGGCGCAGGAGCGAGGCGGCGATGATCACTAGCAGAGCGACGCCGGTATGGACACGGAAGTTACGCTGAGTGCGTAAGGCGTACCAGAGTCCCCTGAAAGCGTAGGTAAAACCGGCCAGGAAACGGCCCCAGGAGCTGCGAGGCGCGTGTCTGGGATCGCTCAGCTCGCTCATAAGCCGCCGACGCGTTCTCCTGTGGCCGCCAGGATCGCCTCCTGCTTGCGGACCATTGTCTCATAGCCGGCCTGCGTCTGATCATCGTAGCCGACCAGATGGAGGATGCCGTGGGCCAACAGATAGAGAAACTCCTGTCGAGGGCTGTGACCAGCAGCAGCGGCCTGACGAAGCACGGTGGGCCAGGAAATAGCAATATCGCCCAGGTTTGTCGGCTGGCCTGGGGGAGTGATGAATGGGGGAGGAGTGGAAGCAGCGGCCTCTGATGCTAAATTATCAGCCTGCTCTGGTGGTTGCCAGAGCAGCTCTGCGGGGGCCTCGACCAGCGGCTGATCAAGGAGCGGGAAAGAGAGTACATCGGTAGGCTTATTCTGCTGGCGGTACTGGTTATTCATCTCCTGGATCGTAGCGTCGTCAGTGACCATCAAGGTAAACATCACAGGCTGGTCTACCCCGGCCTCTAGCAGGGCGCGGCGGGCGAAAGCATCCAGATCGACCGAGGCTAGCGCCTCATCGAACGAGCGCTTCAGTGCCACATCTTCCAGCGTGACATACAGGTCAACAACTTGCGACAGCTGTTCGTCCATAAGGCCCCTCATTATTGGCAGGAACTTTGCAATAATCCAGGCAGGAACTTGCCTGGAGCCCTTGTTGGCGTCTTTTGCGTTCTGACTGATTGATTGGCCAAAGCGAGCGAGCCGGCCAGCAGGAAGCGCCTTGCAGTGACGGAAGCAGATGACCTAAGTAAAGCTGAGCCTGCACAAGTGCAGAGGGCAGGTTTACCAGTCGAACCACGAACCAGAGGCGCGCCAAAAAGAAACCCCTGTCGGAAAAGCACCTGCCTTTCGCATGCATTGTTCTCTGCGTTTGCCCTTTAGGTGCTCAAGCGTGATCCTTGCTCATCGTATACTTGCAACTATATAGTTGCTTTGCAGGGTATCGAGCGCTCAAGCGTAATCCGACAGGGGTTACGGACTACTTATTTTTACGGGCTGTCTTGCGACGTTTTGCTGCTTCTTTCTTCTTGCGCCTCACGCTTGGTTTCTCGTAGTGCTCTCGGCGTCTCGCCTCGGCGAGAATGCCGTCTTGCTGGATCTTGCGATTGAAGCGTTTCAGCGCAGCCTCAAACGGCTCATTTTCGCTAACCTTGACTTCCGACAGCAGGACTCCCCCCCCTCTCGGCCTGGTTTCGAGATGGTGTTTGCCATTGTGTCTGCGTCGGCACGTGTGCCTGCCTGGACGCATCCCCAAACGGTTGTGGGGGTGAGGGCTCCTCTGCCTTGCTGTTTGGCTGAAGGTTGGTCAGAGTGGAGCCCTTGCAGTCTTGATGTCCGTTTAAGCCATCCCGCGGGCCTACGGGGAGATTATAAGACTGGTGAGTTGGCTCTGTCAAGCATCTAGGGACTGCTTTGCTGTTTGTCTCCCGAAGGCGATGAAGAAGACGATAAAGCCGATCACCAGGATGCTGAGCAGGCTAATAGTGCGGTCCAGCACGATGGCTGCCAGGGCCAGGCTAGTGGCATGGGGGCGGAAGAGAGAGATCATAGCGATCATTCCTCCTTCGACCAGACCCACGCCGCCCCCGGTGAAGGGGATGACCGTCAGCAATGCCTCGACCAGAGCGATGAGGATCGCCACCGCCAACAGGTGCAGCAAAGGGCCTTGCAGGAGCTGCAGCGCCAGAACCACGAAGAAGAAACGCAGTGCCTCACAGCTCCAGATGGCCAGGGTCAGCAGGCCCAGGGTGGGCAGATGGCGAAAGGAGCCGAGGATGCCCCCCTGCAGATGTTCATAGTAGCCACGCAAGCGTGCCGGAATGCGCTTCCCGATCGGCTCGTGCAGCCATCGCAGCAGTCCCAGGGCGGCAATACCGACCAGTACTGCGACCAGGGTTACGCTCAAACCGAAACGCACCTGCCAGGGCATACGCTCATGGAGGCTGATCATCAAGGCCGGAATACACAGACAGAGCAGCACGATGAGATCGAGCAGGCGCTCTGCTAACACGGTGCCGAAGGTACGTGTAGCAGAAGAACCGCTTTCCTGCCGCAGCAGATAGGCCCGGTAAAGGTCGCCGAGCTTGGCTGGCACCAGGGCATTGGCAAACCAGGAGATATAGACGATCTCTACCAGTTTCCAGAAAGGCGGGAGGTGCAGTGCATTCTCTGCTCCCTGGCCCTGGCCGGCGTTCTGCAATAGAATGCGCCAGCGCCAGGCTCGCAGAGGAAAGGAGAGGTAGTAGATCACAAAGGCTAGGGCGAAAAAGAGAGGATTGGCCGCCTCAATAGCTAACCAGGTCTGCTGGAGATTGATCTTCTCTTGCTTTAAGAAGAGCAGCAGCGCCAGCAGCACAACGACCAGGGGCACAATGGTACGCCAATTCAGCAAACGCTTACCAAGCGAAAGTTGCTCTGCTGTAATGGGCTGCTCGTCGTGTTCATCGATGGTCAGAGGGGCCTCGCTTACAGCCCCTTCCTGCAAGAGCGCCGCCTGTTCTAAGGGGCGGCCACGCTCTCTCTCGGCCTCATCCTTGCCGTGCTGAAACCACTGACTCATCAGTGCAGACTCCTTCGGAGATCCTTCTCCTGTACGTGCTTATGCTTGGCCACAAATGACCAACCTAGCTCTCTACTGGTTAGTTACGGGCCTGCTCAGAGAGGAGAAGAGCAAGCCCGGACGCCCCTCACGCGCCTCGCATGCATCGAAGCTACCTGCTGCAGGCGCGTGCTGAGCCGCAGAGCGCTCCGAGACTTGGGGCGCCGGCAGCCAGCAAAAGCGACCCTCATCCGCGGGAAGAAGAGCTTCCGGCGGTACTCTTCTCAATCGCACAACTGCGCTCTTCTCATTGAGCAGCCTGCTTGAGGGATCGCCTTTCACAGACTGCCTTGCCTGATACCTCGTCTGGCCTGGGCCGACTTTGAGACCTGACAGGGCCTGCTTGCTCAGAGTTAGGATTGTACCTTCTTCTCTCTATCTCTAAGCAGCAGGCTCCTCTCTCCTTTCCCTGGCCAGATGCTTCCTTCCTTCTCTGCTAAACGCAGAGAGGGCTAGCCGGGTCACGTACGTGCGGCCAGTGTTGGCTCGTTCTGGATGGCTGCCCGAGTAGGATTACTGTCTCTCTGCCCCTGCTGCTGGTGTTCGGCCAGGGTCAGGCGCTCCAGGCGAAGCAGAACAATCAGAAGGAGAGCCATGAGATTGGTCATGCCTTGCACGTAGAGATTATCAACCATATTATGCACGAGAACCGTAAGAAGCGCTGCCACGATGCCCAGGGCCAGAGCCTGATCATTGCCAAGATGAGCGAGCCGCTGCTTCCAGCGAAGGGCGGAGACACCCACGCTGTTGGACGCTGGGCTGGCAGCCAGCTCCCAGTAGGCGCGGCGCAGACGATGGTAAGCGCGAGCGCTCAGCCCAGCGATGACAACAACAAAGAAGGTGTAGGCTATCAGTCCTAGCAGGCCCATCTCTGCCGCGACATTGATGAAATAGTTGTGGGCGTGACCGAGGGGAATGACGAAGATGCCGATCGCATAGCGCGGATAAGCGTCACCATAGTTACCAATGCCTACTCCTAGCCACGGGTGATCAAGAAACATGTGAATCCCTGCCAGCCAATGGGCCAGTCGCTCTGCTGTAGCGTACTGCTGAGCGCTCGGCTGTGTGAAGGAGATATTATTAACCCCAATGAAATTTAACAATGGAATAAAGAGATTCTGCGGAATAATGCCAATCAAGATGCTCTCTACCAGCGCCCAGAAGCCGACGATGAGCAGGCGCCAAAAGGGGCGCAGGCTGGGCAGGCCCACCAGCAAGATCAAGAGGACGGCGGTGATAAGGGCCAGCCAACCCCCGCGTGACTGGCTGAAGAACTCGGCCAGGGCCAGCAGCACGCTCACGCCAGCGGCCAGCCAGCGGGTTTGTTTCTTGCCGCTCGCGATGGTCAGAGCCAGAGCGATAGGCAGCGAAAGATTGATATAGCCAGCATAGGGATTGGGCTGATTGAACGTGCCATAGACCCGCAGGCTCTCGCCGCGCACAAAGCTGCTGGGACCGATGTTGAACAGCTCCTGATAATAGCCGAGGGCTGCCTGCGAAAGCGCTGCCACCAGGCTGAAAATCACAATTGTCCAGCCCTGGCGCCGCGTGCGAATATAACTGCTGCCGGCCACAACAACGATCAACACCTCGACCCACTTAAAGATTTCTTTTACACTTGATTTCACACTGATCGCCACAGTCATTGAAACAAGCATGCTGATCAGCAGTACGGCCAGTCCCACCAGCAGCAGCGGCGGAACAGCCTGCCGCTCGTAGCCGCGCGGTCCGTTGGTTGCGTTGCCGCTGCGCAGAACATGACCGGCCAACCAGGAGGCGGCCAGGAGAATCACCAGGATATCGGTACTATTGAGGCGCAGCGAGCCAAGGCTGATATAATCAAGTGCTCCCCAGGGAATGCTTAACGGGAGAAGGTAAAGAGCGACCTGGGGCCGGAGCAGAACCCAGACGCTGAGGATCAGATAGATCGGCAGACGAATGTTCCACGGCGCGGGGAGCGTGAGCAGGCAGCCGAGAGCTAAAGCAGCCCCTATCAGGCCAACCGCGTTGGCCCCTGTCAGGAAGGAGCGCAAAGTTGCTCTCAAACGAAAGAGGAGAGAAACATCGACTCCGGCTTCTCTTGTAAAGATGCTAAAGCTTCTCATGATGTGCTAAATTCTGCCATAGTCGCAAAAGCTCCTCTCGGAGCGGGCACCGGTCAGGAGATCGCCGAGAGGGAACTTTGTTCCTTACTAAACCATTCTATCGTTCGCCGCAATCCCTCCTCCATTGGAACAGTGATATGCCAGCCCAGCAGGCGACAAGCCTTGGAGATATCAGGGCGGCGTCGTTCGGGGTCATCGACGCGGGCTGGTTCAAACACAATGGGTGATGAGGAATGGCAAAGCCGGATAATGGTCTGAGCAAACTCCAGAACGGTGTGCTCTTCCGGATTGCCCAGGTTGAAAACCTCGCCGGTCGTCTGTGGGTGGAACATAGCCAACATCAGCCCCTCGACCAGGTCGCTGACATAACAGATGCTGCGGGTCTTGCTTCCATCGCCGTAGATAGTCAGCGGCTCATTCTTGAGAGCCTGGGTAATAAAGTTCGGAATCATGCGCCCGTCGTTCGGCTGGCTGTTGGGGCCATAGGTGTTAAAGATGCGCACGATGCGCACATCTGTATGATACTGGCGATAAAATTCCATTGTCAACGTCTCGCCCAGCCGCTTGCTTTCGTCATAACAAGCACGTGGTCCGATCGGGTTGACGTGGCCCCAGTAGTCTTCACGCTGCGGGTGCTCCAGGGGGTCACCATAGACCTCCGAAGTAGAGGCCAGCAGAAAGCGGGCTTGCTGGCGCCGGGCCTCCTCTAGCAGCAGGTAAGTACCGTGGCTATTGACCAGGATGGTTTCTATCGGGTGCTCCATATAGCCCACGGGACTGGCCGGGCTGGCTAAATGAAAAATCGCTTCAGCCTCAAAAGCGAAAGGCTGGGTAACGTCATGATAGAGGAAAGTGAAACGAGGATAATGGCGCAATTCAGCTATATTTCTTTCTGATCCGGTGATCAGGTTATCCACACAGAGTACATGATGGCCGGCCTCTAGCAAACGTTTGCACAGATGGGAGCCGATGAAACCCGCTCCACCAGTGACAACGACTCTCAACGAATGAACCTCCAAACCGATAAGGTAGAGACTTGCTTGATTAGCGAGTCAAGGATATCATACTTTCTCCCTGCAAGGGAAGCCACCGGCCTAGGGGCGGCCCAATCGGGGGAGAGAGCACCTGGTCTGCGAGCGACCAGGCCGACTGAAGCTGGGTGAGACAAATGCTGACCAACTCTACGCTCGCGGCTTTCTTCCTTGTGCTCCGTGTAGCGGAAGGCAGAGACGACTAGGCAGGGCTGGGGTTAACAGATCTGAACAACCCCAGGAAGCGTCAAGCAGCCGCAGCGAGCTTCGATGGCGAGGCGTGAGTCTCGTCTTGCTCTGCCTCAGCCTTTGGAGGCGGGCAGATCCTGGCTATGACGACGGCACCAGCGTTGATAGAGGAACTCATCGCCCCAGCTGAGAAAGCCGCAGGTGGTGAGGCCGTGCACCAAGACCACGCTCAACAGCGATGGGGGGGTGGGCTGTAGTACGTAGAGGCTGCTAAAGACCATCCCGGCCAGGCCCACACCCGCGATGCTGCGCCAGTTCCACCCTCCTAGACGGTGGTAGAGCGTATACACCAGAGTGCTAATCAGCCAGCCCCAGCCGCTCCAGCCTGTCCATTGCCAGACCAGGCGCAGCAAAAAGCCGCGAAAGAAGACTTCTTCTGCTGGAGCATTAATGAGGAGATAGTAGAGTGCCTGCAGTAGATGGTCGCCTGGCGTCGGGCGTTGAAAGTGCGGTCCCACGATCAGACTGCGGTAGAGCATAGCCAGCAAAGCCATCAGGCTGCCCAGGCCCAGCCCCAGGGCCAGCTGCATCCCGAGGGCCGCTGGCAGGCTCAGGCCCAGTTCCGCCGGCGGCTGGTGCGAGAAGACCAGCCAGAGCAGGGGGATTCCGCTCAGGGGGACGATGCGGATCAACACGTCTGGCCAGAGCCAGCGCCAGGTTGTGGCCACTGTCGAACGCGGATAGGTGGCAGAGGCAAACGACTGCTTAGGCGTCTCTACTAACGACATTTTCTCACCTCACGGACAGCGCTGAGGGCCAACTAACGCAAAGGAAGAGCAGGCCAGCAGCCAACTGCCCTGCCTGCTTTACTCTGCTGAGGGGGGAGAACGGCGCTCCTCCTGTAAGCGCTGGAGATCTGACAACCCTTCCTTGATCTCCTCAGACGAGAAATTGCCTGCTCGCAACTCGGCATTGCTCTTCTCCTGCAAGCGAGCGTAAAAGGCCAAACCCTGCACAAAAACCTCATCGCTGCTATCGGGAGCCTTCAGAGCCTCGAAGAGCGCGTCCTCTGCCTGGGCATAGCGTCCAGTTTTCTCATAGTAGAGCATGATCCGTGTCAGCAGCGAGGCGGGCAGCTCATGGCGACTCAGCAGCGTCAGCAGCTCCTCTATCTCGGCAAAGAAATCTGACTGGCGCGGATTCTCCTCCAGCAGGACTGCCTCCAGAAAGAGGCGTAACGAGCGCTGATAACGAGGGAAGCTTTCCTCATAGCGCTCTAGATCTTGATAAATATCGCCTTCCAGCTTGAGCAGGAGAGCTACCCAAAGGCATTTCTCGACATCGAGCAGATCGATACGCTTCACCAGGGCCAGGAGCATCTCTTCGGGGATCGCCAGCAAGAACTCGGCGTTCAAGCCTAGCGTCTGCCGGAACAACTCATCGATCAATATGAGCGCCTCCTCATACTGATAGCCCTGGCGTAAGAGAAGCACACGCGCTAAAACGCGGCTGAACTGCTCGATCAATCTTAGAATATAATCGCGATTAATCATGGGGTTGACCTCTCCTGATGCTCAAAAAGGATCGGCGGCTTAGCCTGCTGAAAATATGGAGATATCCCCGAGGCAGGGACTGCTGGCGAAGCGCCGGCTCACTCCAGAGAACAGGAGTTTTCAGACCTGCGACCCGCTCAGGAGAGGCGAGCGATTGCCTGATCGAGACGGTGCAAGGTGCGCTGACGGCCCAGGACCTCCATTGTCTGGAAGAGTGGGGGTGAGACCGTGCGTCCACTGATAGCCACGCGAATTGCTCCGAAGAGCTGACCGGTTTTCAGTCCGAGCGTTGCAGCCAACGCACGTAGAGGCTCTTCGAGAGCGCTGTGCTCCCAGAGATCGAGGGCGACCAGAATCTCGCGCGTGCGCTCCAGGGCCGCCCGGGTGCTGGCTGCATCCATCTGCTTCTGTATCAGAAGTGCTGTATCGTAGTGCAGCTCATCGACATAGAAAAAGTCGATCATTTGAGCAGCCTCTCCCAATGTCTTTAGCCGCTCCTGCTCCAGTTGAAGCACGCGCTGCGTATACTCGAAATCGAGAGGTCGAGGCACACTGTCAGGGAGGCCACCCTCGGCAGCGGGGCGCTCAAGATAAGGCAATGTGCGCCGCGTTAATTCCTCCAGAGGCAGCTGGCGAATATAGACTCCGTTCATCCAGGTCAGCTTATCAGGATCGAGGATTCCCCCGGAGACGCCGATGCGATCCAGCGTAAAGACGCGAATCAGCTCCTCGCGGCTAAAAATCTCTGTCTTATCGTCGTAGGCCCAGCCCAGCAGCGCCAGGAAATTGAAGACTGCCTCGGGGAGGTAGCCCTGCTTCTGCAGTGTATCCCAAGAAGGAGCATTGTGGCGCTTGCTCAGCTTCTTCTTATCCTTTCCCAAAACATTGGGGAGATGATAGAAGAGCGGTGGCTCCCAGCCCAATGCCTGGTAAATCTGCACGTGGCGCGGGGCGCTCGCGATCCACTCTTCGCCGCGTAAGACATGGGTAATCCCCATCAGATGGTCGTCAATGACGTTCGCCAGATGGTAGGTGGGATAGCCATCCGATTTCAGGATCACAGCATCGTCGAGATCGGCATTTTTGAAGGTGATATCGCCGTGCAGCTCATCATGAACAATGGTCTCGCCTTCTAGCGGCATCGCGAAGCGCACCGTCCAGCTGTGGCCGGCGGCCTCCAGAGCAGCGCGCTCCTCGGTAGTGAGAAAGCGACAGCGGCGATCATAGCGAGGTGGAAGCTTTTGGGCTTCTTGCTCCTTGCGCATCTGCTCCAGTCGTTCGGGCGTACAGTAGCAGCGATAGGCATGGCCGCTGACAATCAACTGATGGGCGTATTGCTGATAGAGGGCCTTGCGCTGTGTCTGATAATAAGGGCCATACGGGCCGCCGACAACCGGGCCTTCGTCGTAGTCCAGCCCGAGCCACTTGAGGCCCTCGATCAGATAGCTCACTGCGCCCTCGACCGTGCGACTCAGGTCAGTATCTTCGATGCGCAAGATGAAAGTACCGCCGCTGTGGCGAGCAAATAACCAGCTGAAGAGGGCGGTCCGATAACCGCCGATATGCTGAAAGCCCGTTGGGCTTGGGGCAAAGCGTAATCGTGGAGCAGTGGTAACCTGCTTGTGTTTCTGCTCCTGCATAGGCACGTCGGACTGTGTCATAGGCGACGATAAGCTCTCCTCTTTCTCGGCTAAGAACGGCCTCATTGTACCATACCTGGCGACAGAGCGTAAGAGCCTGGTGGGGAAGAGGTTAAAAGACTGCGCGCGAGCAGGCGAGGCTGACTTGGCCTTGGCTGGCGTTGTTGCCAGCCTGTGGCTCCGGAAAGCCGTCTCACTCAGCCAGGGCAGGCGATTGTGAGTGGAGAAACAATGACAAGCAGACGCTTTGCCCTAAGAAGGTATCCTCGGAGAGAGCGCAGGGAAAAGGGCGCAGGGGGCAACAGGGATGCAGCACTGAGAGCTTGATGGCAGTAGGCGGAGGCATCGGCAAGCCGGAGGGACTATCGCCGTCCAAGGTGGCCAGGCCAGGCCAGGAACATGACCGCTGACAGGCTCTCCGCTGACCCTGCGCTCGTCCCTGCGCTGCTGAGCAAGACCGTATCAGCCATAGCGGAGGGCTGAGAAGCCAAAGGCATCAGTCCCAGGGCGTCGCGGCAGGGCCAGGGCCATCCTCTCGCAACGCCGGGCAGCATTCATGCCGCTTTTGCTCTTTTTATGCTGTGTTTTTAAATAAACAATCTCATGTGATCGATCAGGAAAGCGATCGATCATCAGTATACTGGTGGAGGCACATCTGACCTTTGTGCTTCCGAGAGAAGGCAAGCCGGCGGAAAAGAAAAGACTCGCTTCCTCGCCGGAGCAGCATTTCTGGTTGCTCGGTTGTTGGAGAAGAGAGCCAAGCGTTAGGTCGATGTCCCTACGGCATCGCGTCGCCGCCGCGGTTTTGGGCCAGTGGAAAGCGAGCGGGACCCGATGCAGCAAGGCGAGCCGGAAGAGGCAGCGGCGGGGCGGCAGGCAGGGTCAGTCCTTACCGAACTCGTCCAGCACATCGAGGCTATTGATAAAGTCGCGATAGGCCTCCAGATTATCCGGCTCCGGCTCCTTCTTCGGAGGGGTCTTGGGCAGGCTCTGCTCCTCACTCGTCTCAGGCGTGACACCAGCGCGCTCCAGCACACTCTCCTCGACATAAATCGGAGCCTTGGCGCGAATAGCCAGCGCGATCGCGTCGCTTGGGCGGGCATCGATCTCCACGTGCCTGCCGTCGGCATCCAGGATAATGCGGGCGTAGAAGATATCGTCGATCAAGTCAGAGATCACGACACTCATAATCTTCGCGCCCAGCTCGGTGATCACATTCTTGAGCAGGTCGTGGGTCAAAGGCCGTGGGGAGCTAGCTCCCTGGAGCTCGATCGCAATCGCGTAGGCTTCCGCATGCGCTATCCAGATGAAGAGATAGCGCTCCTGCCTTAGCGCCTTTAAAATGACTACCCGTTGCTGTGTCGCCAGATTTATGCGTACACTCTCGACTGTCATTTCAACCATGTGTCTCTGACTCCCTCTTTCATGGCCGGTTCCGCGAGTGTTCGACGCCTTTATTGTACATCTATCTACGGGTCTGGCGCAAATCGCTTGCCCTTCTCTCGCTGGCTACGGTCAGGACAGGAAAGGAGCAGGCGCTGCCTGGCTGCGACCCGCCATCACCTCCCCTCGTCCGATAGTATAGCAAAGACTGGCGCCTATTCCAAGGGCCTGCCTCCCCCTGAAGCAGCCCGGCTCGCTCCTAATCGCTCCTGAAAACCTGTTCCGAAAATACGTTCGAGAAAAAGCTTGACTTGTCTTGCCCTGTCTGATATCATTGACTCGAATAGCCGTTCTACTCTTGACAGCGACGATGTTCGCAGAACGGGTTTTTGGAGAAAGGCAGGAACCTGGATTATGCCTGAACCATTGGGCGAGTTCCAGCGGCGCATGTTGGAATTCATCGTCAATTACATTCGTCGGGAGGGGATGCCTCCGACTAACCGCGAGATCGGCAAGGCCATGAAGATCGCCAGCACCGGCCATGTCGACTACCACCTGAGCATGCTGGAGAAGCGCGGCTACATCATCCGCGAGGCGAAGAAGAGCCGCGGCATTAAGCTGACCAGGCATCCTTGGGGCATTCCTGTCGAGGGCACAATCGCCGCTGGTGAGCCGATCGAGATTTTCTCGGAACCGGACCAGACCATCGAAGTGGGGCATGGCGTCGATCCCGAGAACAGCTTTGCTCTCATTGTCCGCGGCCAATCGATGATTGAGGACCATATTTGCGACGGTGACTATGTGGTGATTAAGCGCCAGCGCACCTGCGAGAACGGTGATATCGTGGTGGCTGTCCACCTGGTGGAGGGTACACCCGGTAAAGCAACGCTCAAGCGCTTCTTCCTGGAGAAGGAACAGGTCCGTCTGCAGCCGGCCAATGCTGAGTTGGAGCCGATCTATATCCCGCGCGACGAGTGGGATCGTGAGTGGGAGATTCAGGGCAAAGTGATTGCAATCGTACGCCACTACGGCGGTTCAGGGCGGGCCGCCTGACCTGATCTCGACCAGTTTGCTCTCCTTGGCCGATATTGCGCTGTGGCTCCCTGGCTCTCCTCCCTGTCAAGCCTGCGCGGCTTGGCTTTAAAGGCTTCCTCTTCGGTAGAGTAGACGAGGCCTCCCCAGGGTTGAGTAGGGTGTAACACTGAGGACGTGCATATCCTGCCGTGCTGCGTCCTCTTCCTTATTATCTAGGTCTCGCTTATCTCGCCCTCCTCAAGAGAGGTTAGTTTGTTTGTGGCTACCCAGCTGGCCGGCACAGCCTCTTTCGCATCCTTCCGGCCTGCTGCCGTCAGCTGCTGTGCTTGAGTCGCCTGGCTCTCCCCTGCTCCCTCGCCAAGGCGTGGCAGCTAGAGCGCTTCTTGCCAAGAAATCCCGTCGCTGTTATACTGTCACTAAAGATGATAGGCGCATACCCAGGCCGGGTTTTTGAGAAGAGAGGCATGGCTCTTCCTGGGCAGGCCCTGCTCTTTTTTCGCCATGCTCTTGCTCGTACTGAGGAGAACTTCTGTTTGAAAGGATATACTTCCTATGAGAGCCGCCGCCGTGGCTTTCGTGCTGGTTGCTGCAGCTGCCGTGGTCCTGTGGTTCGGGAATACGCTGAATTCCTGGGTGCTTGGTGGCCTGATAGGCGGATTGGCAGCCTTGCTGCTTAGTATCCCTATCTCTCTCTCTCTCTTCTCCTTTCTCTCTCGTCGACATGATGAGTATTTTCGGGCTGAGTTGCAGGCTCACATGGCCCTCGAAACGGCACATCAATCGCCTCCTCCTGCTCCTCCGCGTGCTGCTCATCAGGCGCTGCTGGCTGGCGATGGCTGGCGAGGTCCGACGCGCTATACGCGCCTTGATGGTGATGAGGGGCTGCTGGCTGAGGAAGACGAGTGGATGTTTGCTGAGGGAGAGGAGGAAACTGATTCCAATGGTGGCTTTGTGACCTTTGATGATGAGGAACCAGAAGAGGAGATGGTGCGTGGTCGGGGGCCTGCTTCCGCTCCGCTCTCATCACGTCTATCTCGCTCATTATCACAAGAGCTTCCGGCTCGCTCCCCCTCTTCTGTTCCTTTACAGACGCGCTCAACTGGACGCAATTCCTCAGCGCTTCATCCGCAGACGCGCATCGAGGGTCGCCGTGCGCAACCACAGCAGGGAGGGTATCGGCTTCCCCCGGCTGCCGCTGGTCCAGTCTATCCTGGCATGGCGCGCCCTCAAACCGGTAGTCAGCGCCGTCAGAGTCAATACTTTGCAGAGGCGCTGCGCACGGCACGTCTAGAGGCTGTGCGCCAGCAGGAGGAGGCCCTCAACGAGGAGAATGTTGAGATCTCGCCAATGCTTCCGCCGCCACCGCCAAGGCTGGCGGCGCGCCCTTCTTCTGGCCTGGCTGGCCAGATGTCTGCTTCTCCCTCCTCCTCGCCTCTCTCTGCTTCCGTACAGCAGCGCCAGCTGCGTTCGCAGTCGCTGGCACGATCGGAACGTCCCGTCGGGCCTGTCTCCCCTATCTCATCTCAGACGGCGGCGCGTCGTTCGCCGTTGGCTACTGAGGCTGACGAGGTCTATGATGATGATTCTCTGTCTGCTCCGAGGACAGGGAACGGTGCTTTTGCTCGCTCGCCTTCTGCTGAGACCGACAGCGGCCTAGGGCGTGTACGCGCCGCTGGCGAGCAGCGTCTCTTGCGCAGCTCTCCATCGGGGAGCTTGAGGAATCCTCTGGTGCGTCGCCCTCCGTATCTCTATGAGGATGATCCTCTGCGCACAGAGTTGAGTCAGTTCGCCGAGGAACCAATCACTCGCCGTTCTTCACGTCTTCGACGCTTTCAGGTGCCTGACGAGGACTAGACAGCCTGAACGGGAGTCGGAAAGAAAAGGCGAAAACTGAGGAGGAAGGCGCGGCTGATCAGCCAACTGGCTAGCCAGGGAGCTACTCCCAAGAGGCGTTGGTACCCCTTCCCTGGCGTCCGTCGGCAGAGTGTGCTAGCATTGGGCAAAAGTGCAGGAGCTTGCCTTACGAAGGAGGCTGTGTTTTGTTGAATCACTTGATCGAAGCTTTGACCAGCTTGATCACGAATCTCTATGTCTCGACAGGTCTCTTGGGGATCATAGTGGCGATGGCGATCGAGAGCTGCTGCATTCCATTGCCCAGTGAGATTGTCATGCCTCTGGCCGGGGTGATGCTCGCTCAGGGCCGCCTGCTTCCTGGCCTGAACTCCTGGTTAGCTCTGCTGCTGGTGGCACTCTCTGGCTCCCTTGGTTGCTTGCTCGGTTCGATGCTGGCCTATGCGATTGGAGCCTCCGGTGGGCGTCCACTGATGCTTAAGTACGGTCGCTATCTGCTCATCTCGCAGCATGATGCTGATAAGGCAGATGAGTTCTTCAGACGATGGGGGAGCGCAACGACCTTCTTCTCCCGCCTGCTACCTGTTGTGCGTACATACATTTCGCTACCTGCTGGCATTACAAAGATGCCGTTTGGGCGCTTTTGTCTTTATACTTTCCTGGGTTCGCTGCCCTGGTGCCTGATCCTGGCTTACGCTGGCACGGTCCTGGGCAATCATCTGGATACGCTGGCCCCTATCTTTCATAGCCTCGATGGCGTGATCGTGCTGGCTTTGCTGGTGCTGATCGTCCTCTATGTCTGGAGGCATATTCGCAACGATCGGCGTGCTCGTGCTGCTCATGCTGCCGCGTCTGCCCTGCAACAGCAGCCTGGCCGGGGGCCGCTGACTGCTGGCCCGGCTGAGCAGAGGCTGACCTCGGCGGCTCCCCAGGCGGCTCCTTGGGGACAGCCCATGTCGCAGCCGCCGTTTGCGCCGTCCTGGTCGAATGCTCCCACTCCGCCGCCTGCTCCATCTCCCCAGTCTCCTCCCTCCTCTCAGGTACCCTGGCAGGGGCCGCCTGTTCAGGGGCCGCTCCTGGGAGGGCAAGATTATCGCTCGCCTTGGCCTGCAGAGGGGCAAGGTGGGCCGGCGGGACCTTATCCCCGCCAGTAGCTAGCGGCAGTAGCAATTGCGGTAAGTAGGAGTGCAGCAGAACAGCCGGCAGGGCTTTGGCCCTGGCCGGCCTTCTTTGTGTGTGCTGGCGTGAGCAAGGTCTGGGGCGGCTGGGGGTAGAGGAAAGTACAACGGCCCCTACCAGGCGGATGCAGGGGGATCACGAAGAGCGGGCTGTTGCTCGACGGCTTGGCTGAGGTTACATCGGCTGAAAACTGGGGGAGATCAACGCCTGGGAGTGCTGGTCGGAGGAACGGGGGTGGGGGAGATCCTCCCAGGCGTTGATCTTGACAGCAGGAACCATAGGGGTCTGTCTGCTCCCTATAATAG
>NZ_JADGIA010000271.1 GCF_019683635.1 Thermogemmatispora sp.
CCCCTGGAAGGACCCCAACCCCGACGCCTTCGCCAACCCCAACCGGGGGGAACCTGGTGGCCAATCCCGGCTTTGAAAGCGGCTCGCTCTCGCCCTGGAACTGCGACGCCGGTGACCTCGTGGTGACCTCTCCGGTCCACAGCGGTTCCTACGCTTTGCAGCTGACGCCGAGCAACTCGACAACCGGCCAGTGCACACAGACGATCAGCGTGCAACCGAATCATACGTATACGCTGAGCGCCTATGTCAACGGTCCGTATGCTTATCTTGGCATCAGCGGCGGAGCCAGTAATTGGACAAGCAGCACGAGCTATACCTTGCTGTCGGTGACGTTTACCACTGGCTCCTCGACAACCAGCGTGACGATTTATGTCCACGGCTGGTATGCCCAGGGCCCGGTCTATGTCGATGACGTGTCGCTGAGTTAGTTCATGCTGACATGCCTGGTTTGCATGGGGCAGGCAGCCGACAATAACAGGCTTGACGGCCATCGGGCAGCTTAGGCAGTCTGGCACCTGCTCCCAGGGAAGCGCGGATCTTTCTCGACCTGCGGCAGGAGCAACTCCCTGCCGCAGGTCGTTTTTGGAGAGTGATCTGCTCGCTGGCCAAAGGGGCCTGGCCAGGCCAGGTCAGTTCAAGGTCCCCACGTCATTCGGCGAGCCTTGCTGTCTTGAGATGGGAGAAGCACGACTATTCGAACGGTGATGTGCTACAATTGCTAATGACGGCACAATGATGAGCCTCCCACAAGGACCGTTGACCGCACCACTGACGAGGGCTTCTGCAACGCTGATCGTTTGATCACTTAGATTCCCGCAACTTCCATCCTAGATCAGAATGGATTAGGGATTGCCACCTGGCTGACAGCTCTGCCAGTGTCGTCGGCCCGGCAGGCGAGCAGCAGAAAGCTGGTCGGGCTGCCGGGCGTCGCGAAGGAAGAGCCAGCCGGGGAGAGAGCCAGCCGCTACTCTGGCAGAGCAGGGCTTTGCATCTGAGCGCTTGGAAAAGGATGCATCTCTATGTCTGAGCAAGAACGCCGTCAGGAGAAAGATGCTCCCTTGCGCCGCGATATCCGCATGCTCGGCGATGCGCTGGGACGCGCCATTCAGCAGCACGGGGGCAGTGAGGTGTTCGAGACTGTGGAACACCTCCGCCGTAGCTGCAAGCGTCTGCGCGATTATGCCGAGCAGCTAGCGCAGGCTGAGGGAGCGGAAGCGGAACAATTGCAGCGTGAGATTAAGGCATTGGATGCCGACATTATGCGGGTCGTGGAGAGCTGCGATCTGCGCATGGCCATCGATGTGATCCGCGCCTTCACGATCTACTTTCATCTGGTCAATACGGCGGAGCAGTACCACCGCATTCGCCGCCGTCGCGAGCACGAGAGCGGCCCGGAGCCGACGCCACAGCGTGGCTCGCTGGCTGCCCTCATACAGTTTTTCCAGCAGCACGGAGTCGACCGCGAGACCCTGCAGGCCCTCTTGCAACGCCTCTCGATCGAGCTGGTCTTTACCGCCCACCCAACTGAGGCGACGCGCCGTACGCTGATCATTAAGTCGCGTCAGGTGGCTGATCTGCTGGATGCCTACGATCGCGAGTACGGCCACGTGCTCGGTCGACCTCAGCGCCCCTGGCCACGCCAGCGCGAGCTGGAGAGTACCATTGCTTTGCTCTGGCGCACCGATGCTGTCCGCCACGTGCGCCCGCAGCCGGTGGATGAGGTGAAGATGGGCATCTATTACCTCGATGAGATTATCTACGAGGCACTTCCCGAACTCTACGAGGAGTTCGAGCAGTTGCTTGAACGGCAGTATCCCAACTTGGATCTACGCGTTCCACCTTTCTTGCGGATCGGCTCCTGGATCGGCGGCGACCAGGATGGCAATCCAAATGTCGGACCGGAGACGTTGCTGCAGGCCCTGCGCCTGCAACGCGCTAGCTTGCTGACACACTATCGCCGCTCAATCGAGGCACTGGCACGTGAGTATTCGCAGTCGATTACCTATAGCACGGTGACTGAGGAGCTGCGTCGCTCGATCGAGGAAGACGCCGCTCGCCTGCCAGACTACGATCGCGAGCTGGGTGAACAGACGCGCCTGGAGCCTTATCGGCGCAAGCTATCGTTCATGTGGAAGCGCCTGGGGGCGACACTGGCCGCGATGGCACCAGCCACGGAGGAGGAAGCGGCTGAGTCGGCCTCGGCTCCACAGCGTACGGTGGCCTACCACGATGCAGAGGAGCTCCTGGCCGATTTGCACCTGGTCTATGAGAGCCTGCTGGCCGACGGTGAGCACGAGGTGGCCAATGGGGCGCTGGCTCGTCTGATTCGCCAGGTGGAGCTGTTCGGCTTTCATTTCGCTGCGCTCGATGTGCGCCAGCACAGCGAGCGCCATGCCCAGGCGCTTTCAGAGCTGCTGCGCGTGACCGGCCTGGCCGAGACGCTGGCCACCGGCTCCGATGGGACACCCGCCAGAGACTATCTGGAGTTGAACGAGGAGGAACGGGTCCAGCTGCTGGAGCGCCTGCTCCGCGATCCGCGGGTCTTGCCGCGACGCGGCCTCCAGCTGAGCAGGGAAACAGCCACGGTTTTGGGCACGTTCGAGGCCATTCGCCAGGCGCGCGAGGAGTTCGGTCCACGGGCGGTGACCTGCTATATCATTAGTATGGCGCGTACGCTCAGCGACTTGCTGGAGGTCCAGTTTTTCTGCAAGGAGGCCGGCATCAGCGGCCTGCCGATCGTGCCGCTCTTCGAGACAATCGCCGATCTGCGCGGCTGCGCGACGATCATGGAAACAGCCTTCCGCTTCCCGCTCTACCGCCAGTGGGTGGCCAGTCACGGCAATGAGCAGCAGATTATGCTCGGCTACTCGGATAGCAGCAAGGATGGCGGGATGTTGACCTCGGGCTGGGAGCTGTATCAGGCACAGCAACGCCTGGCAGCATTGGGGGAGCGCTATGGGATCGGCATCATGATCTTTCATGGACGCGGCGGGGCCATCGGACGCGGCGGCGGCCCTATCTACGAGGCTGTTCTGGGCCAGCCACCAGGCACTGTCAACGGGCGCATTCGCATTACCGAACAGGGTGAGATGCTCTCGTTTAAATACGGGCTGCACGAGATTGCCCTGCGCAATATGGAGCTGGTGGTCACTGGAGTCATTGAGTCGAGCCTCCCCCAGGACCAGCGCCGCGAGGAACCGCCACGCTGGGTCGAGATCATGGATCGGCTCTCGCTGAGCGCCTATCAGCGCTACCGCCGCCTGATATACGAGGATCGTGAGTTTCTGTCATTCTTCGAGCAGGCAACGCCAATCCTCGAACTCGGCTGGCTCAATATCGGCTCTCGCCCGGCGCGCCGCACCAGCGGACGCAATATTGAGGAGCTGCGTGCCATTCCCTGGGTCTTCTCCTGGATGCAGAGCCGCTATGTGCTGCCAAGCTGGTACGGGATCGGTGGGGCTATCGAGGAGTTCGTTCGGGCCGAGCCGCAGGGCCTGCACGAGCTGCAGGAGATGTACCGCTCCTGGCCCTTCATGCGCGCTTTCCTCGATAATTTACAGATGACACTCTCGAAGGCGGATATGCATATTGCTCGCCACTATGCGACGCTGGTGGCCGATGAGCAGCTACGCCAGCGGATCTCTGCCGAAATTGAGGCAGAGTATGAGCGCACGTGTAGCTGGCTGCTGCGTATCGTGGGAGGCAAGGCCCTGCTGGATAACTCGCCGGTTCTGCAGCGCTCGATCCGTCTGCGCAATCCTTATGTGGACCCGCTGAGCTACTTTCAAGTGGTCCTGCTACGCCGCCTGCGGGCCTTGGGCGGGCCGCTGGATCTGAGTAAGGCGGAGCAGCAGGAGGCTGGCGAACAGGAGCGCGAGCGGGCACGTCTGACCTACGCTGTGCTGTTGACCATCAACGGCATTGCCGCTGGCCTGCGGAATACCGGCTAGTGGCAGCCCAGCCCGCTTTCTTTCTCTCTCAGCGGGCCCAGGCTTGCAAAGCGCAAAGCGCAGCAAAGTAAAGTGAAGGATGGGGCCGGTGACGCTGGTCCCATCCTTTTCTGTTCTGTTCTGGTCGTCTGGGAGCTGGGCAGCCGCAAGCTAGACAAAAGGCAGGACCGTCTCGGCGAAGTCGCGCAGGCCCTCGATGTCATCAAGATAGAACCACTGCAGCATCAACTCTTGAACGCCGGCTTCGCCGTAGCGTTTGATCTGGGCAATAGCCATGTCGGGTGTGCCGACGATGGTGCGATTCTGAGCCTGCACTCGCTCCAGGATCTCCTGCGAGGAGAGGGGGGCGTAGCTGGGATCGTAGTGACGCCACCAGTCAAGGCGCTGATAGAGATCTTCGCGTGTGCGCCCGAAGAAGAGCGAGGTCATCATCGTGCGCTGAACACTGGAGGGCGGGCGCCCTGCCTCCTGCAGCAGTTGATCAAGAAAGGCGGATAGTTCGCGAAACTGCTCAGGGGAGAGAAAGCCGGCGTTCCAGATGTCGGCGTAGCGCGCCGCCAGGGGCAGTGTGCGTTTGCGTCCGCCGCCGCCGATCATGATGGGCGGCCCACCAGGTCGCTGCGGACGGGGCAGGAGCTGCGCCTCGCGCAGCTGGTAGAAGCTGCCGTTGAAGGTGACTGGCTGCTCGGAGCGCAGCAGGAGATTGATCACCTCCAGGGCCTCAGCAAAGCGCGCCATGCGCGTACGCATATCGCCCAGGTTCAGACCAAACATGGCATGTTCGCGTTCCTGCCAGCCGGCTCCAACACCGAAGATGAAGCGTCCCCCACTCAGGTCGTCGAGAGCTATAGCCTGGCGCGTTAGCATGACGGGATGGTGAAAGGAGATCGGCGAGACGAGTGGGCCAAAATGGAGGCGCCGCGTATGGTCGGCAGCATAGGCCAGCGAGACAATGGTTTCCAGGGCCTCGCGATCGGGCGGCACGGGGTCTGTGAAGTGATCGGAGCGGAAGAGGCCCGCGTAGCCCAGACCTTCGATGGCCTCGACCAGGCGCTGCCAGCGGGGCCAGGTCAGGCCCGTCTGTCCCTCGATCTGAATGGAAATAGCGACCATTGTGAAACGCTTCTCCCTCCTGACTGAGCTATCTCTCGGCAGGGCTGCCCACATCACCGATGAGAGCACCCTGCCCTATCTGCTACCAGTATGGCACACTGATCAGCAGGGGAACAAGAGCAGGCATAGCGCCGCCAGCCCGCTCGCTCGCTGGGATTGACGGCGCTGCTGAGCATATGATAGAATTAACGTATAGATGCGGCAAGTGAAGCGAACTGTTAGATCGAAGCTGAGCAACAGAAACGAGTAATTTCGCAGGGGAAAGAGCGGAGAGGGAAGCAGCTCATGCCAGGATGCACGTTCCTGATAGCTTTCGGGGCACAATGCTGGAGCAAGTGATGCAAATCCAGATCGAAGCTTGCGATTCTGTCAGCAAGGCCCATGACCAGACGGCCCTCCAGCCAGCGATGCATCTCGCTGGCACCATCCTCCACTGCCTCGTCGTCGCTGGTTATGGGTCCCGAAAGAGCGGTGCCAAGGACAACTCCGGCAACGAGCAGGCACGCTGGTGCTGCTCAGCACTTCGAGCAGGTCAAAGAGGGCTTCGGCCCCACACTGGCAGCGCTGGCAGAGCTGATGACGT
>NZ_JADGIA010000272.1 GCF_019683635.1 Thermogemmatispora sp.
TTCGCTGACTTGCGGGAGGACCCACTGCCATGAACCTTGAGCAAGGCCACAGCGGTCTCGTTACCCCCCAGCGTAGCCGTCTCCTCTCTCTGGACTGGTATCGCACCCTGCGCGGCTCCTCCAGGCATGCCTTCTGGGCCGCCTTCCTCGGCTACGCCCTCGATGCCTTCGACTACCAGATCTTTTCCTTCGTGCTGACGGCCACGGCGGCGGCCTTCGGGCTGACGACCGGTCAGTCGGGCCTGATTGCCACGGTGACGCTGGTCGTCTCGGCCTTCGGCGGCATTCTGGCCGGCGTCTTTGCTGACCTGATCGGGCGTGTCCGCACCTTGATGCTGACGATTGCCGTCTATTCGCTCTTTACTTTCCTCTCGGGCCTGGCGCCCAACTACGGCTTCCTGCTCCTGTTCCGCTCGCTCCAGGGTCTGGGCTTCGGTGGCGAGTGGGCCGCCGGCGCCATTCTCATCGCTGAGGTGGCCGATCCGGCCCAGCGCGGGCGTGTCTTGGGGATGGTACAAAGCTCGTGGGCTGTCGGCTGGGGTCTGGCCCTCGTCGCCTATACCCTGGTCTTCTCCTTCTTCCCGGTCTCCATCGCCTGGCGCATCTCCTTCTGCCTGGGCATCTTGCCCGGACTTCTGACCCTCTATGTGCGCTCGCGCGTGCCGGAGCCGGAGGTCTTTGTCCAGACGCGCGCCGCTGAGCAGCAGGCCGCCGGGGACCGGATGCCCAGTACCCGCAGCTCGCTGTTGCAGATCTTTCAGCCGGACCTGCTTGGGCGCACGCTGCCAGCCACCTTGCTGGCCATTGGGGCCCAGGGCGGCTATTATGCGATCTTTACCTGGCTGCCGACCTTCCTGAAGACGGTGCGCCATCTCTCGGTGGTGGGCAGCGCTCCCTATCTGGCGGTGGTCATTATCGGCTCCTTCGTGGGCTATGTGACCAGCGGCTATATCAATGACTGGCTGGGCCGCCGTCCGACCTTTGCCATCTACGCTATTTGTAGCGCCGCCTTGATTTTCCTCTACACCCAGATTCCGAGCGGCGCGAATGGGCTGCTGCTGGTCCTGGGGGCGCCGCTGGGCTTCTTTGCTTCGGGCATCTTCAGCGGCTTCGGCTCTTTCCTGGCGGAGATCTTCCCGTCGCGGGCCCGCGGGGCTGGCCAGGGCTTCTGCTACAATTTCGGGCGTGGCGTGGGGGCCTTCTTCCCGACGATCATTGGCTTCCTCTCGGGAGCTATTGGCCTGGGGGGCGCCATCGGCTTCGGTGCCTGTGCTTATGCCCTCTGCCTGATCGCTCTCCTGCTGCTGCCGGAGACGCGCGGCAAGCGTCTGGTGGCCGTCGATTAGGCCGCGCCGCTGACTCGTTGCCGTGCTTTGCCTTCCTTCCTTGATCTGAAAGGAGGTTCTGACGACTGCCATGCAGATGGAAGAACTCGCTCGCCTGAGCGCGGCGGAGGCGCGCCAGCTGATCCGCGCGGGCCGCTGGCGCCGTCCAACAACCGGGCTGGCCCTGGGCCATGTCCAGGCCAATCTGGTGATTCTGCCCGCCGACTGGGCTGAGGAGTTTGCTGAATTCTGTCGGCGCAATTCCCAGGCTCTTCCTCTGCTGGAAATGACGGCCCCAGGCGACCCTGAGCCGCGCCGCCTGGCGCCCGGGGCCGATCTGCGCACCGATCTGCCGCGTTACCGTGTCTATCGCCAGGGCCGGCTGGTCGAAGAGCGGGAGGATCTCCTCCCGCTCTGGCGTCCCGATCTGGTGGCTTTCCTGCTTGGCTGCTCCTTCTCGGCGGAGCGCGCCTTGCTGGAGGCCGGGGTCCGTCTGCGTCATCTGGAGGAAGGGCGCAACGTGGCCATGTATCGCACGAGCCGACCCTGTCAGGCCACGGCTCGCTTGCATGGGCCGCTGGTAGTGAGCATGCGCCCGATCAAAGGCGACCAGGTGGCGCGGGCCAGCGAGGTGACGGCGTGCTATCCGCTGGCGCATGGGGCGCCGGTGCATTGCGGCGAGCCGCTGGCCCTGGGCATTGCCGATCTGGGACGGCCCGACTGGGGCGATCCCATCGCCGTGGCCCCCGACGAGGTGCCGGTCTTTTGGGCCTGTGGCGTCACACCGCAGGCGGTGATCATGGAGAGTCAGCCGCCGCTTGCTATCACTCACGCCCCGGGATATATGTTTATTACCGATTGGCGCGACCAGGAGATCGACCAGCGCACGAGCACGAACCCGCGCTGAGCGCGTGAGGTGGGCCGGGCCGGGCCGGGCTGGACAGGTCGGGGTCATCGGCGCTGTGCTGGCCTGGCTCGCCTGCTGCTTGTCGTAGGAGAGGAGAGAGGACTGTCGAGGAGTACAGGAATGACTGCAATTCTTGCCGGAGTTGATACGGGAGGCACGTTTACCGATCTGGTGCTCTTTCAGGAGGGAAAGCTGCGCGTTCATAAGGTCTTCTCGACCCCGCATGATCCGTCGCAGGCCATTCTGGAGGGGCTTCAGGAGCTGGGGGCGTTGCCGCGCCTGCGCACGCTGGTGCATGGCTCAACGGTGGCCACCAATGCCGTGCTGGAGGGCAAGGGGGCCCGCACCGGCCTGATTACCACGGCGGGCTTCCGCGACGTGTTGGAGATCGGGCGGCAGACGCGGCCCAGCCTCTACAATCTGCGCGTGCAGAAGGTGCCGCCGCTGGTGCCGCGGGCGCGGCGGGTCGAGGTTGTCGAGCGGCTCAATGAGCGCGGTGAGGTGCTCATTCCCCTGGATGAGGGATCGCTCGAAGAGGCCCTGGCCACGCTGGCGCGCGAAGAAGTGGAGGCGGTGGCCGTGGTGCTGCTCTTTAGCTTCGCCAATCCAGCCCATGAGCGGCGCGTGGCCGAGGCGGCCCGCCAGCGGGGCTGGTACGTCTCGGCCTCGGCGGAGGTCCTGCCGGAGTTCCGCGAGTACGAGCGCACCAGTACGCTGGTGCTCAATGCCTATGTGGGGCCGCTGATCGATCGCTATCTGGGCCAGCTGGAGCAGGCGCTGCCGGCGGGCACGGGCCTGCGCATCATGCAGTCAAACGGCGGCTCGATATCGAGCGCGATGGCGCGGCGTGAGGCGGCGCGGACCTTGCTCTCTGGTCCGGCGGCGGGCGTGGTGGGGGCGCGCTTTGTGGCCCGGGCCTCGGGCATCGAGCGGCTGATTGCCCTCGATATCGGCGGCACGTCGACCGATGTCTCGCTGGTCGATGGGGCGATTACAGAGACGACTGATGGGCGTATTGGAGGCCATCCGACGAAGCTGCCGATGATCGATATCCATACGGTGGGGGCCGGCGGGGGCAGCCTGGCCTGGTTCGATCTGGGTGGCGCCCTGCGCGTGGGGCCGCGCTCGGCGGGAGCTGTGCCGGGGCCGGCGGCCTACGGACGCGGCGGAACGGAGGCCACCGTGACCGATGCGCATGTGGTGCTCGGGCGCCTGTTGCCTGATGCCTTCCTGGGCGGCAGCCGGCGTCTGGATGTCGTCCAGGCGCGCCAGGCGGTGGGGCGCATCGCTGCCCGGCTGGGGTCGTCGCTGGAGGAGGCGGCCCTTGGTATCGTGCGCATTGCCAATGCCAATATGGAGGCGGCCATTCGCCTGATCTCTGTTGAACGTGGGCTTGATCCGCGTCACTTTACGCTGGTCGCCTTTGGGGGGGCTGGTCCCCTGCATGCCTGCGAGCTGGCGGCGTCCCTCTCGATCCCGCGCGTGCTCGTCCCGGCGGCTCCGGGGGTGCTCTCGGCCCTCGGCATGCTGGTGGCCGACGTGCTCAAGGACTACGTGCGCACGCTGATGCTGCCCATTGATCAGGAGCAGGCTCAGGCTACCGTTGAGGAGGCGCTACTGGCTCTGGAGGAGCAGGGGCGGGCCGATCTGTTGGCTGAGGGCTTCGCGGGGGAGCGGATTCAGATCGAGCGCTATCTCGATCTGCGCTATGTCGGCCAGTCGTACGAGCTGACCATTCCTTTCGGCGGCGACTGCGCGCGCGCGGCTCAGCAGTTCCATCTGGCCCATGAGCAGCGCTTTGGCTACAGCGATCCCAATGAGCCGGTGCAGGTAGTCAACGTCCGTCTCAAGGCGCGCGGCCTGGTTGAGCCGCCGGTGCTGGAGCGTCAGCCGCTGCAGCCGGAGGCGGTGGTTCAGCCGCTGGAACGGCGCCAGGTCATTTTTGCCGGCGAGGCCGGGCCGGTGGCGCATGAGGCGGCTATCTATGAGCGGAGCGCGCTGGTGCCGGGAGTACAGTTCGTCGGTCCGGCCATTGTCACCCAATACGACACGACGACCGTGGTGCCGCCAGGCTGGCGGGCGCGCGTCGATGCCGTTGGCAATCTCTTAATTGAGCTGGCCGGCGATGGCCCGGCGGGCGTGCAGCAGCTCCAGCAGCAGCGCCGTCAGCCCGCGCAGGCCGCTTCAGCCCAGCTTGCTGAGGAGGGGTCGCACGTATGGTAGATGCCATCAGTCTGGAGATCTTTCGCAGCGCCTTGACGGCCATTGCCGAGGAGATGGGGGCCGTGCTGATGCGCAGCAGCTACTCGCCCAATATCAAGGAGCGGCGCGACTTCTCCTGCGCCCTCTTTGATGCCCGCGGACGCCTGGTGGCCCAGGCGGCCCATATCCCGGTCCATCTCGGCTCGATGCCCGATTCGGTGGCCGAGGCCCTGGTGGCCTTCGATCATTTTGCGCCTGGCGATATTATTGCTCTCAACGATCCGTTTCTGGGGGGCACGCATCTGCCCGATATCACGTTGATTGCGCCGATCTTTGTCGAGGTCGAGGAGGAGCAGCGCCTGATCGGCTTTGCAGCCAACCGCGCCCATCATGCCGACGTCGGGGGGATGGCGCCGGGGTCGATGCCGCTGGCGACCGAGATCTATCAGGAGGGGCTGATTATTCCCCCGCTCAAGCTGTGGGAGGCGGGTCAGCCTAATCGGGCCTTGCTGGCGCTACTCTTGCGCAATGTGCGCACGCCCGATGAGCGCCGCGGCGACCTGGCGGCCCAGGTGGCGGCCAATCGGACGGCGGCCCGTCGCCTGCAGGAGCTGGTCGATCGCTGGGGCCTGGCGGCTCTGGAGGAGCATGTGGAGGCGCTGATCGACTATGCGGCGCGTATGGCGCGGGCCACCATTGCCGCCATTCCCGATGGCTGCTATCGCTTTACCGACTATCTGGATGATGACGGGGTGACGGGCGAGGGCATTCCGATTGCGGTGACGGTGACGGTGCGTGGCAGCGAGTTGACGGTGGACTTTACGGGGAGCGCTCCCCAGGTGCGCGGCAATGTCAATACGGTGGCCTCGGTGGCGCGTTCGGCGACCTATTATGTGGTGCGCTGCCTGATGCCGGAGGATGCGCCGATGAATCACGGGACGTTCGCGCCGGTGACGGTGATTGCGCCGCGGGGCTCGGTGGTCAATGCGCGTCCGCCGGCGGCGGTGGCCCAGGGCAATGTCGAGACGTCGCAGCGCCTGGTCGATGCGATCTTTGGGGCCTTGGCGCAGGCGTTGCCGGAGGTGGTGCCGGCGGCCAGCCAGGGGACGATGAATAATATTGCTGCCGGGGGGATCGATCCGCGGACGCAGCAGCCCTTTGCTTACTATGAGACAATGGGGGGTGGCATGGGGGCC
>NZ_JADGIA010000063.1 GCF_019683635.1 Thermogemmatispora sp.
TCAGCGGCTTCTCAGCGGCTTCTCACTGGAAGCTGCTTCCACTTTCTTCTTCCCTCTCCCACCTGTCGGCCTGACTGGCCCGCCAGGCAGCCTGCTCCTGCTGCAATTGGAGCAGCTCACGCTCAAGCTCAAAGATCTTCTGCTGAAGGATCTGTTTTTGCTGCTGCGGCTGCATTAAACGGAAATCTTCGATAGCCTTATATCCCCAGCGTAGCAGACCCCGAGGCACAAAGGCAGCGCTCATGTAGTACTGTGTGCGCACATTGGCAAGGTAGGCGTTCAACTGCCTCAGATCAAGCTTCAGCGCACGCAGCTGGAGACGCAGCTGCTGAATGCGCTCGCGATAGGGATCTTGCCATCGGCTTCCCCGGCGCGGCTGCGGCCTACGGCCTTTCACCCGCCGTTCAGCTAGCGCCGGGCCTGGAGCTGGCGGCGTCCTCTCTATCTCCAGTATCTCGGCGCTGGCCTGTTCCAGCGGCGCACCGCACCAGGTGCAGAAACGGGTCCCAGCCGCAGCAGCTGTGCCACATTGAGAGCAGAACATCCTATCATCTCCTCCGTGGGTGCTTTTGCCCGGGGAACGCCGGGAATCGACGAATTTTTCGCCTTCGATCAGCCCCATTATAGCAGATGTGGCTGAGAGGAGGAACCAAAAGCCGCTGGAGGACACCCGGAGGAACGATACTGCTCTTCCCACTTCTTCCTCACTTACCACAAAGATCTTCGACAGCCTGTATCAGCGCACCGACTCGCTGGCTTTGCTGGTCTACAATGGGACACCTGACTCAAAGCATGAGGTCAGCGCCACGTTTGCGGACTTCAGCTATACTCCTTTGGCATCGCCCTCCTAACTCTTGCGACGAAGCAAGGGTCTTGCCACGCTTCTCAGCAAGCTGGTCAGCCAAAGCCAGCTTGCTGCCAAGGCTCTTCCTTGACGCTGCCTCCCCTCGCAACGTACAATAAAATGTACCGCAACAGCGACCCGGCGCCTGCCTGTTCACTGGCATACCGTTCGCTATGTACTGTTCGCCATGCTGCGTTAGCCTATGCCAGGCCGGTGAACAGCGGTGCCCTCTGATCAGTTGCCCGCCCGTCGGTCACGCCGCGCGCCTGCCTGTCTGCACGGCTCCATAGGCGGCATCAGAGGCTGATCGTTTGCTTATGGGAGGCTCTCGTTGAACCAGGAACAGCAGTCACTGGCTCTTCCCTTTTCGTCGATCGAGGATGTGCAACGGGCAATGTTTGCCCGACGCTATGTTGCTGATCGCAGTCTGGCGACAGCGGTGTTCCTGGCCCTCAAACGCCGCAAGCCGCTGCTGCTCGAAGGCGAGCCGGGCGTCGGCAAAACCGAGGTGGCCAAAGTCCTGGCCGATCTGCTGGAGACGCGCCTGATCCGCCTGCAGTGCTATGAAGGGATCGATATCAGCACAGCGGTCTATGAGTGGAACTATACGCGCCAGATGCTCTACATCCGCCTGATGGAGGCCAGTGGGACCACACGCCAGGAGGAGCTGAAGGAGATCTTCGGCCCCGACTTCTTGATTAAGCGCCCCCTGCTCCAGGCGATCGATCCCGCCAACGCCAAGGCCCCGGTCCTCCTCATCGACGAGCTGGACCGCAGCGATGAGGAGTTTGAAGCCTACTTGTTGGAGCTGCTCTCGGATTTCCAGATCACTATTCCGGAGATCGGTACGATCGCGGCCAAAGAGCCGCCGATTGTGGTGATCACTTCGAACCGCACGCGTGAGATTCACGATGCGCTGCGGCGGCGGTGTCTCTACTATTGGATCGACTATCCAACGCTGGAGAAGGAATATTCGATTGTGCTAACGCGCATGCCGGAGGCACCCGAGCGCCTGGCAAAGCAGGTCTGCGCCTTCGTGCGCGAACTGCGCGCGCTCGATCTGTTTAAGGCCCCCGGCGTCGCTGAAACGCTAGATTGGATCGCTTCGCTGCTGGCGCTCAATCAGCTGGAACTGCTCGAGGGAACGGTGCGTGATACGCTCGGCGCTCTGCTGAAGTATCAGGACGATGTGCTCAAGGTGGGTGGGAGCAATAACCTCGGCAAGCTGATTGAGAAGGCGCGCAGCGTCAGCTCGTGATCGCAGGTGCCTATGGATGCCCACAACTTCGAGCGCCTTGACGATCCCTTGCCCTTCGCCTGGGAAAGGATGGGTCAGTCCCCCTTCTCGATCGAACCTGGGCAGGACGGCCTCCGCCAGCCCGTAGCTGCCTCCAGCGCTGCGGCTGCCCTGACGTCCCCACTCTCCCCCCGCGAGCTGGAACGCGGCGAGCGCTTGCTCTACCGCCTGACCGAGTTCGGCCACCTACTCTGGGAGTCGGGGATCGAGGTCGGCCCGCAGCAACTACTCGATCTGGCTGAGACGCTCGATGAAATCGATATTACGAATCCAGGCGATTTCTACTATACTCTGAAATGCTCGCTCCTGAATCGGCACGAGCAGGAGCTGCTCTTCGATCAGCTATTCAATTACTACTGGCTGACCCGCGATCGCCAGAATCGCCCGCCCGACCCCGGTTCGACCCGGCGCGATGACCGCCAGATCCGCCTGCCGCCCTCGGAGCGGAAGCGGCTGGCCGAGCATCTGAACGCCGACAATCAGCAGCGCGAGCTGCGCGTAGGCGAGCGGGAGAGCGAGCGGAGGCGCCTGTCGGACGAGGAGGCCGGCGAGCATGAGGATGAGCAGGCCCCTCCCCAGGGTACGGCCTACAGCGCCCTGGAGCTGCTGCGTAAGAAGGACTTCGAATCGTTCACCTGGGAGGAGGTTCAGGAGGCCAAGCGCCTGATGGCCGAGATGCGCTGGAACCTGGGCCTGCGCCCGACGCGTCGCAAGCGCCCAGTGCGCAAGGGCGATTATCCCGATATGCGCCGCATTGTGCGACGCAATCTGAAGTACGGGGCGGAGCTGCTGGAGCTGACCTGGCGCGAGAACAAGCAGAAGCCGCGCCCTCTGGTGATTATCTGCGACGTCAGTGGCTCAATGAGCCTCTACTCACGCTTGCTGCTGCACTTCATCCACACGATCTCAAATGGGCTGCTGAACGTCGAAGCCTTCGTCTTCGGCACGCGCCTGACGCGCATCACACGTCAGCTGAAGCGGCGTGACGTCGATGACGCCGTACGCGAGGTCTCGCGTACGGTCCAGGACTGGTCGGGCGGTACACGCATCGGCGAGGCACTGCATACTTTCAACCAGCAGTGGGCCAGGCGTGTTCTGGGTCGCGGCGCGGTGGTGCTGATCATTAGCGACGGCTGGGACCGCGGCGATGCTAACTTGCTGCGCGCCGAGATGGACCGCCTGCAGCACAGCTGCCATCGCCTGATCTGGCTCAATCCTTTGCTCGGCTCGCCTGACTATCGCCCGCTGACGATCGGCATGAAGACGGCTCTACCCTATATCGACGACTTCCTGCCAGCCCATAACCTCGATAGCCTGATCAAGCTGGGCAAGCTGCTTGAGCGGATTGATGATCGGCGCCCTCTGCGCACGCCCACGGCCCGCCGCGAGGCGGTCAAAGCCTGGAACCGCCTCACTTCCTGAGCAGAACGCACTCCCCTCAGCAGCAGTTCGCTCGCTCGGAGAAGCGCGGCACGAGCAGCGCGGGCGCCATATTGGATGCTGTCGAGCCTTTTTGCGGAGGTATTCCCTATGCGCGATATTCTGCCGGACGTTGAGCGCTGGCGGGCACGCGGCGAGCGCGTGGCCGTGGCCACGGTTGTCTCGGTGGCCGGTTCGGCTCCCCGCCGGCCTGGGGCCAAGCTGGCCGTCAGCGAGAAGGGGGAGATCAGCGGCTCCGTCAGCGGTGGCTGCGTGGAGCCGGCGGTGATTGAAACAGCCCTGCAGGTGATCAAGGACGGCAAGCCCCAAATGCTGGAGTTTGGCATCAGCGAGGAGGAGAACTTCGAACAGATCGGCCTCGCCTGCGGCGGGACGATCCATGTCTTTGTCGAGCGCCTCGACTGGTAGTGGGCAGCTTAGCGAGCGGGAGTGAGGCGAAAGAAGGCCTCTCCCGCTCCGCCAGCGCAGGAGATGGTCTCTGATGAGTGCTCTCTACGAGGAACTAAAACAGCAACTGGCGCAGGAGCGCGGTGTGGCCCTGGCAACCCTGGTACGCTCCTCTTCCGGCCAGGGGATCGGTGCAAAGCTCCTGGTCTTTCCCAATAAGAGCTTTCATGGCTCCTTCGGCCTGCCGGAGTTGGAGGCGCGCGTCGTCGAAGATGCCGAGCAGGCGATCTGGATCGGCGAGCCAGGCACGCGGCTCTATACCTTGGGTGAACAGACCTTCGAGGTCTTTATCGAAGGCTTTCCTCCTCCCCCGCGCTTGATTATTGTCGGCGCTGGCCATATCGCTATCCCTTTGACAACCTTCGCGCGAACGCTCGGTTACCGCGTGGTGGTGATCGATGCTCGCGCCGCCTTTGCGACACGCGAGCGTTTCCCCCACGCCGACGAGCTGATCGTGGCCTGGCCCGACGAGGTTTTGGCCAGGATGGATCTCAATCCTTCAACGGCGGTCGCCATTTTGACCCATGACCCCAAGTTCGATGAGCCATCCCTTAAGGTGGTTCTCTCGCGCCAGGTCGGCTACGTCGGAGCCATCGGTAGCCGCAAGACCAGCCAGGAGCGCAATGAGCGCCTCAAGCAGCAAGGGCTGACCGACGAGCAGCTGAGCCGTATCCATGCTCCAATCGGGCTGAACATCGGGGCCAAAACTCCCGAAGAGATGGCATTGGCGATTATGGCCGAGATCGTCGCCAGCCGCTATGGGAAAGATCGTACAGCCATTCTGGACTGGACCCGCAAATAGGATTTGCAACTTCCCGGCGATCGCTACGTTTCTATCAGAGAAAGGAGGTTTGCCTGCTTCTCTGTAGGTAGGCAGTGCTGGGAGGAGGAAGGTGGCAGTGCTGTAACTACAGAAGCGCTAGTCTTGAGAAGGAAAGAATATGCCGGACTATCCCTATGATCCGCACGAAGATCTGACAGAGCCAGTACCCCCATCAGGCCCGCCTCCAGCCAGCGGCGGGCAGGGGAAGTTGATCATAGGTAGCTTTCACAACTCAGCTGGAAACCAGACGCAAGGTAGGCGTCAGCCACCGCCGGGCTATCAGGGCTATCAAGCCTATCGCGGGGGAGTCTCTACTCCGCCGCGCCGGCCAGGGGCCGAGCCTTACCCGGGGAGTTACCCAGCGACCGCAACTCCTACTCTGCGCCCGCGCCGCTCGTTCCTGCGCCGGCGCGGCTGCGCCATCGGCTGCGTCTCTCTGCTGCTGGTCGTTGTCCTGCTCGCGGGCTTCTCTGTCTACGTGCTCCAGCGCGTGCTGGCCTTTGGCTCGGCCATTTCAACCCAGGCCCCGCTGAGCACCCAAACAGGCTTTATGAGCACGTCAGATCGCCTCAATCTGCTGGTCCTGGGTTTCGGCGGCGGTGACCATCCCGGCGCTTACCTGACGGACTCGATGGTGCTCATGAGCCTCATTCCCTCGACTCAACATACGACGCTCATCTCAATCCCGCGCGATCTCTGGGTCCAGGTTCCTTCCGGCTCTGGCCACTACGGCAAGATCAATAGTGTCTACGAAGTGGCCTCGAACAACGGTAAGGACCCCGTGGCCGGTGGCAACGCCGCGGCTCAGAAGGTCTCGTTGATCACTGGCCTCGATGTCAAGTACTGGATGACGATCGACTTCGATGGCTTCCGTGAGCTGATCAACGCTATCGGCGGCATCGATGTCTACGTCCCCGATTCGTTTACCGCCCTCTATCCAAAGAACGATGACCCCAATATCGATGCGAGCTGGATCAAGGTGCATTTCTCGAAGGGAATGCAGCATATGGATGGCGAGACGGCGATCCGCTACGCCCGTGCCCGCGAGTCGCTGGACAATCCCGCTGAGGGCACCGATTTCGCTCGCTCCGCCCGCCAGATGATTATCATTAAAGCGGTGATCAGCAAGGTGAAGCAATGGTCAACCTGGCCTCACCTCTTCGACGCGATGGACGCACTGAAGAAGACCATCTATACGAATATGTCCCTGACTGACCTCGGCCTCTTCTCCTTGAAGATGGATCTCAATCAGGCCCATCGCATTGGCCTGAGCAATCAGAATGTGCTGGTCGATTCACAGTCAGCGGACGGACAGTACATTCTGCTGCCGGCAAACAATAACTGGCAGCTCATTATTGACTACATCCACAAAAATCTCTATAACTAGAGAGAGCACCGTTTACTGAGGCATGAGGAGCAGCCACAGGGAAGCATTCCGTGAGCTGCTCCTCCCACCAAGGCAGTTTCAGGCGAGCCAGGCAAAAACAGGCAGAGCAACGAATAAGAGCGTATCCTCAATGGCCTCTCTCCTCCGCCAGCGCTGACTGACTAGAAAAGGCTAGGCAGCGCGATTTCTCAGGCCAGTTAGCCCGGCCTGCATAGCGCGAGAGCAGGAGCTACCGCAGGGAAGAGCAAAGCAGAAGGGACATAAAGGGATGACACAGCAGTTTTCTCGCCTGGTCGCTGGCGTCTATCGCATTGGGCAGGTCTTCACCCGGGCAGGTTCCACAGTCACCAGTTGTACAGCCTACAATCGCAACACGAACGATGTGGTGGGCCTGCATCTAATTCCCCTACCGCCGCCGACCGCTGCCTCTGCTCCTCAACAGTTGCAGAGCCTCTTTGCGCAACTGGAGCGGCGTCGCCAGGTGCAGTCGCCGGCAGTACTGCCCCTGCATACCTGGGGCCTCGACGGGTCTTGGCTCTATTTGGTAACCGACCCTCCGCGTGGGATAAGCCTGCGCCACTTGATGGACCATGAGCACATCGATCTGCAGCGCGCGCTGCAGATCGTGCGCCAGATCCTGAAGGGCGCTGAAGCCCTAGAAGCTCAGGGCTTTATGGGGCTCGATCTCCGTCCTTCGTTGATTACGGTGCAGGTCATTGAGTTCCGCGACTATGTGCAGATCGACGACCTCGGCCTGCGCCTGCTGGTCAACGCTCTCGGTCTGGGAACCAGCCAGCAGCCCGACGACATGGCTTTCTTTGATCCGCGCTATCTAGCGCCCGAGGAGATTCAGGGGTTGCCTCCAGGCCCCTGGAGCGACGTCTACCATGCCGGCTTGCTGCTCTTCGAGCTGGTGACCGGTCGCCCGCCTTTCACCGGGCGCACTATTGCAGAAACCGCCTTTCTGCAGACGAACGCTCCGCTCCCCAGCCTGGAGCTATACCACCACAATACGCCAAATGTGGTGCAGGCACTCCTAGAGCACGCTCTGGCCAAGCAGCCGGCCCAACGCTTTGCCTCAGTGCAGGCTTTCTTGAATGCGCTCAACGGCATTCAGATGCCGCCCCCGCCCGAGCGTGTACCAGCCTTCGGAGAGATCACTCTGCTGGCCTCGGCTGAGCAGCAGCCCTCTTCCGCTACTCGCGAGATCGCGGCGATAAAGACGACCAGCGACCTCTCCCTGGCCCAAACCTTGATTCAAGCTTCCCAAAGAGAGGCCGCCAGTCCCCCAGCCTCGCCAGAGGCCGGTCCTCACAGTGAGCGCGCCGAGAAGGATGTGCTGGCCTATCTTTGTTTTGAAAAGGGCGAACGTCCGCTGCACCTGCCGATCAGGGGGCGCAATGTTGTGGTCGGGCGGGCTGATCCGCGCCGCCAGCTCTATCCTGATATCGATCTGACGCCCCTCGACACCAATATGGTGGTCTCGCGTCAACACGCCCGTATCCACTTTGAAGAGACCTTCTTCTATATTGAGGATTTAAAGAGCCATAACGGAACCTGGCTGGGCGGTCTGCGGCTGAAGCCGCTCAAGGCCGAGCTACTACAACACGGCGACCGGCTGCGCTTCGGTTCGCTCGAATGCATCTTCCGGGTGCCAGGCCAGTCCGATCCGCCGCGGCCCGGTGCCAGGTCCGAGCCACAAGCAAAGTCCCCACCTAAAGCGGACCAGCCCGGCAGCTAGAGAGCGGAGACGGGGCGCCCCACGACAGGCCATGCCCAGGTCAAGTGGCCCGGCCCGCCAGACTGCTACGTTCGAGCGATGGCCAGCAGATCAGCCAGCAGGCCCTGGGCTGTCTGGCGGCGACCTGCCCCGGGGCCAATCACTGTGACAGAGTCAAGGGTGTCGCACTCAACAGTGAGGGCATTCATGACGCCATCAACACGCGCCAGGGGGTGCTCCAATGGCAGGGCCACTGGTTCCACTCGCGCCTCGACAGGTAGAGCCGGCCTCTGATCGGCGGGAGAGGTGGCACTGACCTCCACTCCCTCGCGCAGGCGCAAGGAGGCCACCAGCTTGATGCGGCGCCCCTGGGCCTGCGCGGCGCGAACCTCCTCCCGGGTCACTCCCGTGATACCGCGTCGTTGCACCTGTTCGGCCCGCAGTGGTAGTCCGAAGACCAGAGCTGCCAGAATCAACGTCTTGGCCAGGGCATCGTAGCCTTCCACGTCCGCGCTGGGATCGGCCTCCGCGTAGCCGAGACGCTGGGCCTCAGCCAGCACCTCAGTGTAGTCGCGTCCCTGACTCATCGCCGTCAAGATATAGTTGGTTGTTCCATTGAGGATGCCCGAGAGGGCCCGAATACGGGCGCCGGCCAGACCCTCACGGAGCGTGCTCAGCACTGGTGTACCAGCCATGACTGTGGCCTCCATGCGCAGCTGGACCCCTTTGCGCGCAGCTAAAGCCAGCAACTCGTGGGCCGCCAGGGCCACCGGCCCCTTATTGGCTGTAATCACATGGATGCCCTGCTCCAGCGCCTGGCGGATATGGCTTAAGCCTGGCTCCCCATCGCGCAGGTTCGTCCCCGTTACCTCAATCAGCACATCGGCCCCGGTGGCCGCCAACCCCTCGCGTACCGTTGGCCAACGCTTCACCCCCGCCGCTGCATAGGCTGTCAGCGGCTGACCGCTGGCCGCGATCCTCAGCAGCTCCGCCTCATCCAGGCCCTCAGCGCGGGCCAGGAAGCCGGAGCGAGCCGTGGCCACCGCCACCAGACGGGCATCCAGACCATAGACGGCTCGCAGCCAGTCTCGCTTCTCCATCAGCAGCTCAGCCAGCCCCTGGCCAACGGTGCCGAAGCCAATCAGGGCAAGGCGTAATTCCTTTACCATCGCAGTAATACCCTGTCCTGTCAATCGTTATCGAAATGAGCTGAGTTCCCCGGCCCGTTATCGTCGTTTGCGCCGAGTTGAGTTGATCAGCTTACACGCCTCCTCTTGCTGATCACCCGGCCAGCCCTAACGAGGCAGGTGAACGCACCAGCCCCAGCCTGGGCGCAGGTAGTCAGCGGGGTGAACCGGGAGCAAGCTGGCAGATCAACTAGATCCAGGATAGCTTGAAGCGCGCCAGCAAGCGCCGCACAGGGCCAAGCAGTTCGATCTGCCCATCGATCTTCAGCAGGCGCGCCGCCCGCAGATAGATCACGATGCCGACGGCCATTTCGATGAGCAGTTTCACCAGAGCCACCAGGACCTGAAGCAAGCCCCCATGCGTAATCATTGGGCGCGTTGGATCAGTTGTATTCAGCAGGAAATCCAGCAGCAGGCGGACCAGGAAGACCGCCAGGCCCATCGCTCCCGTCGCCACCAGCACCCGACTCAAGAAAGCTCCCAGATCACGGGTAATCAGTCCGCCGATGCGCTGATGGATCAGGCAGAGGAGGACCGTGGCCTCCAGCAGACCGGCCACCGAGGTTGAGAGAGCCAGGGCCCCCATGCCCCAGGGCGCGCCCCACAGGCGGGCGAATGCGTTGATCAACAAGAGACCCAGGGCAATCTTAAAGATAAACTGACCAACACTGACAATTACCGGCGTCGTACTATCGCGCAGGGCATAGAACGAGCGCGTCAGAATCTCGACAGCAGCCTGGCCGGCCAGACCAATGGCGAACATCGACAAAGGGATAGCCGTAATTTCGGCGCTCTCCAGGCCAAAGGCACCGTGCTGATAGAGCGTCTGAATAATGGGCAGGGCCAGCACAATCAAGCCCAGGCTGGAAGGAATCGACAAGAAGAGGATGCCGCGCAAGGTCTCCATCACGATGCTGCGCGCCCGCTCCAGGCGTCCGCGCGCCACATACTCGGCGATCGTCGGGAAGGCCGCCGTGGAAATAGCCATACCGAAGATGCCCAGCGGTAGCAGCATCAGCGAAAACCCGTAGTAGTAGGCAGTGATAAAGCCAAGGAGCGTCTGCTGCCCAAGCGAGCCAGCGGCTACCAGCGTTCCCAGCAGCAGGATCAGGGCGCGGTCGACAAAGGTCGTCGTTGAGAGCATGGCGGCATTGATAATGCGCGGAATCATCTGACGCCCGATTTGACGAACGCCAGGATGGCGCCAGTCAAAGGAGGGGCGGAAACGCATGCCTACGCGCGGCAGCCCCGGAATCTGGATACCGACCTGGAGCAAGGCCCCCAGGACTACTCCGGCACTGGCGCAGTAGACGGCCACCATCGAATTGCGATGACCGATCAGCGCCAGAAACATTCCCGGCAGCAGGCCAGCGATCAGCCCAACGTTATAGAGCACAGTTCCCAAGGCGTAGAGTGTAAAGTGCTGCTGCGCGTTCAGGACGGCGCTGACAATGACCCCACTGCCAAGAATTACCGCCTGGAAGAGCATAATACGCGTCAGCGCGATGATCAGGCTCAGCTCGCCCGGGCTGACATTGGGATTATACAGCGGCACAATCTGATTGGCGAAGATGAAGCCGATCAGAGCAATGATTAGCATAATGGCCGTGGCCAGCGTCAGAGCCGTATTGGCGACATGCCAGGCCGTCTTCTCGTCGCGATCGCTGACCATGTAGCGCGTAAAGACGGGAATGAAGGCCGAGCTGAGGGCTCCGCCGGCCACAATATTAAAGATCGTATCAGGCAAGAGAAAAGCCTGATAGAAGGCGCCGGAGGTTGGGTCGGTCCCAAAGACCGCGGCGAACATCGAGGAGCGCAGCAGCCCCAGGACACGACTGGCCACGAAGGCGCCGGTGAGAATGAAGGCCGCGTTGCGCACCTGCACTCGCCGGATCATCGCGGTATCCTGAGCCGGCTCCGAAGCAGGCTGCAAGGCGGGGGCCGAAGGCGAAGGCGCAGCGGCAGCAGGCGCCACTGAGGCTGAGGCCGCTGGTCTGGCCAGCGGCTGCTCCTGCATCTGGAGCTGAGCCTGAGCCTGCCCCTGACTCAGACCACCACCGACCTCACCAGCCTGACCACTCAGCGCCGACGGGGAGAGAGGCGCCAGATCGCCCATGCGACGCCTGAAAACCTTGCGCTGAATCAAATCGCTCAGATCCGGCTGCTGCACACGACGCTGCTGCCGACGCAGACGCTCCTCGCGCAACTGCTGTAAACGCGCCTGGCGCAAAGCCGGCAACGGCTGCGATGGCTGCGGCACATTGGCGTAGAGATACTCCATCCCCTGCCCATAGCCCAGCGAGCCGCCCATATCTGGCAGATGCTGCTCCTGATATAAGCTCCCCGACTGGGACCCTACCCTGCCACCAGAAGGCACCTGGGGAGGATAGACTGGCTGCTGCGGCGGGAGCGAGACAGGTGGCAGATTCGCGCCTGACTTCCCTGCGGCCCCTGCCCCAAGTTGCTCCTGATCATACTGCCAGCCATAATAAGGACTTTGCTTGTTGCTTTCTTCTGCCATCCAGGTGCTATTCCTCTTTTTCGTGGATCACATACTGTTTCTTCCTGACAGTCCTGCCGTCGTTCTCGTGCGGCTTCTTTTAGAGAATAACAGGTTGGGCAGACAAGTCAAGCCCTTGAACTGAGCAATAGCGGAGGCTTCCCCCAAATGGGGGAAGCTTCTTCTCTCTCCGACCCGGCAGGCTCTCGTGGTAGAATTGTCCCCGGTGAGTCGTGCCTTTCTTGAGAGCGTACTCGTTCTGTTGCTATGATAGGACATCTCCCTCAGCGAGCAAGCACATGGCAGCGGTGAGAGGTGGCTGGGTGGTAAACAAGCTAGCTCTCTCGCCTCTTGCTTTTTTGTCGCTTGCAGCGGCAAAACCATTGTGCACGGGCACCATTCTGACCAATCGAGGTAGATAGATGGAAGACTTACACGCTGTCATCCTGGCGGGCGGCAGCGGGACACGACTCTGGCCGCTGAGTACCCCCGAGTTCCCCAAGCAATTTCTGCCTCTCCCGGGAGGCCGCAGCATGATTCAAGAGACGCTGGCGCGGGTGACTACCCTGGTGCCCCCAGAACGGGTCTGGGTGGTCACTGGACGAGCTTTCAGCGAGCTGGTGCGCCAGCACCTGCCAGAAGTGCTTCCCGGGCAGATTCTGGAGGAGCCTGTCGGGCGCAATACGGCCCCCGCCATTACCTGGGCAGCCTCCTTGCTGGCCCGCCGCTCCCCTCGGGCCGTGATGGCGGTCTTTCCCGCTGATCATGTGATCACAAAGCTGGAGCCATTCCAGCGGGCGCTGCGCTTCGGCTACCAGCTTGCTCAACGCGGTTACCTGGTAACGTGGGGCATCCGACCCACCGAGCCAGCCACCGGCTACGGATATATCCGCTTCGCTTCCCCGGTGGCCGACGGCTATGGCCACCAGGCGTTCAGCGTGGAGCAGTTCGTCGAAAAGCCTGATCTGGCGACTGCGCAGCGCTATCTCCAGGATGGGCATTATGTCTGGAACAGCGGTATGTTTATCTGGCAGGCCGCCACGATCCTGGCAGAGGTCCGCACCCACCTGCCAGCTCTGGCGGAGCAGATGACGCGCATCGTGGAGGCAATGGGCACCTCCACTGAGCGGAAGGTGTTAGAAGAACTCTGGCCTTCGTTGATCTCTATTTCCATCGACTACGGCGTGCTGGAGAAAACCGATAGGCTGGTGGTTATCCCGGTCGATATTGGCTGGAGCGATGTGGGGAACTGGGAGCAGTACGGAGCGCTCTACAATGCCGATGGCAATGGCCTGCGCGGCGTCGGCCACCACTTTGCTCTCGGCAGCCAGAATGTCTTTGTCTACAATACGACGCAGCGGGAGATCTATACGGTCGGCCTGGAGGATGTGATCGTGGTAGCCCTTGAGGATAAGACTCTGATCTGCCATAAGAATCATGTGCAGCGCGTGCGCGAGCTGGCCGAAGCTCAGCTTCTTCAACGGTCGAGCACTTCTGCTGCTCGCAACGGCCACCAGCCGGGACCAACGCCCGCCTCCGCGCAATCGCCCACGCCGACCCCGGCGGGCCAGAGCGCTCCCACGCTTAGTTTCAATCTGGCGGCTGGTGATCCCCCAGCAATGACCCCAGAGGGATCAGCGTCAGGCACAGATCCTGAGCCGGGTGGCTCCGCCGAACAGAGCCAACCGACTATCTGATCCGGCAGCTTCCCCGCGGCCTTCCCATCTCGCTCAGTCGCTCCTATCTCAGGGCGGGGCTTCAGGTACGCCTGCCTGGACTACCCCGCCCTTTCAGTCGCGTCGCTCGCCATACTCACGGTAGCGATAGCCACGATAATAGCGATGGCGATGACGCCAGTGACGGTAGGTCGCCAGATGCCAAATGGTGAGCAGGACCGCCCCGCCGATGATGGCCTGGGTGAGGGCTATCGGCTCGCCGAAAATGACCACTTCGCTGCCGACGTGAAAAGGTAGCAGAACGGCGATGAGGATGCCAATAAAGGCACAGAGGACGGCCCCCAGAATGCCATAGGGGAGACGCCAGCCGATGATTGTTTCTGCTACAATTCCAAGAAGCACAGCGATGACGAAATAAATTAAGTGAGCCAGAGTTACGGTGAAGAGTGGCTGGGCGGCAAGGGCAGCAAGAACTGCTGTGGATGACACGGTAGCCTCCTGGATTAAGATGGCGCTCTTCAGCAGGCTCATGATAACGGGACAGGGCCGCTCCGTCAAGTCGCAGTCCTTTCCCTTCCTCCGCTCTCAACGCGAGCCTGCTCTCCTCCGTCGCGCTATGCTATAATGGGTAGCGGACAAGGCGCTGACCAGAGTTCCTGGATCAGTCGCCTGGTACTTTATCCAGCCTGCGTTCGTGCGTTCGTGCGTTCGTGCGTGAAGTGAGGATAAGCTTGCCTCGCCAACCATGCTGGCTGGCTGACTGGCCAGCGTAGAGCTTCTGCCGGTTGAGGTTGACGAAGGCGCTCGGTGCGAAAGGCGATCTCCTGTCATGCTCTCCGACCAACCCATCTTTGGCTCACATGCAATGGTCTCCTGCGCTCATTACCTGGCTACTCGGGCTGGTTTGCAGGTGCTGGAGCGCGGAGGGAATGCCGTCGATGCTGCAGTTGCAGCTAATGCAGCGATGACAGTCGTCTACCCATCAACCTGCTCAGCAGGAGGCGACGTCTTTATGTTGATCTGGGAGGCGCGGAACCGCCGGCTGCATGCGCTGAACGGCAGCGGGCGAGCGCCGCGTGCTCTGGCTCCCGAGTATTTCGCTGCCCACTCGCTGCGCGAGATTCCGGCGATCGGCCCACTCTCGATTACGGTTCCGGGGGCGGTCGATGGCTGGTTCGAGGCCCTGGAGCGCTTTGGCCGGCTGCCGGTCGAAGAGGTCTTTGCCCCAGCGATCGCTTACGCCGAGGAGGGCATTCCGGTCTCGCCCAAGCTGGCCGGCTGGCTGGAGCGTGCTGCCAAGACGGTGCTGCAGCGCTGGGAAGCGACAGCTCGCGTCTTTCTACCGGGGGGCCGTCCCCCAGGCTGCGGCGATATCTTGCGCCAGCCCGACCTGGCCCGTACGTACCGTCTGCTCGCACGCGAGGGTCGCGAGGCTTTCTATCGTGGGCCTCTGGCGCGTACGATTGTTGACTATGTGCAGCGCTGCGGCGGGGTGCTGAGCCTGGAGGATCTCCAGGCCCATCATTCGGATTGGGTAACGCCTCTGTCAACGACCTATCGCGGCTACGAGGTCTTTGAGTTTCCTCCCAATTCGCAGGGCCTGACGGTCCTGGAGATGCTCAATATTCTGGAGGGTTATGATCTGAAGGCGCTCGGCTATCAAAGTCCCGAGACGCTGCATCTGATGATCGAGGCCAAGAAACTGGCCTTTGCCGATCGCGATCGCTATATCTCTGATCCGGCCTTTGTGGAGATTCCGGTGGAGCGCCTGCTGAGCAAGGCGTACGCGGAGCAGCTGCGGGCGCGCATCAATCCAGAGCGGGCCTCCTTCCATGTCGAGGTCGAGAGCGAACCCGAGCGCGACGGCGATACGATGTATCTGTGTGTGGTTGATCGTGAGGGCAACGCAGTCTCGCTGATCCAGAGCCTTTTCTATAGCTGGGGCAGTGGGATCGTGGCCGGCGAGAGCGGCGTGCTGCTGCACAATCGCGGCGCCTATTTCTCTCTCAACCCGCGCCATGTGAACTATCTGCAGCCAGGCAAGCGCACGATGCATACGCTGACACCGGCTCTGGTGCTGCGCGACGGCGAGCCGTTCCTGGTGCTGGGAACAATGGGAGCGGATGCCCAGCCGCAAATCCACGTGCAGCTGCTGACGGCAGTGATCGACTTCGGCCTGAATATCCAGCAGGCGCTCAATGCGCCGCGCTGGCGCAGCGGCCTTTTGCTGCAGCAGGGCGGACGCCGGCAGCTGCTGCAGGGACAGCAGGGCGCTCACCCGGTGGAAGAGCATGCGGCGAGCGAGGTGGTGGCCCTGGAGCAGCGTTTTCCCAATGCGGTAGCGCTGGGACTGGAGGTGCTGGGCCACCGGGTGACAATCTGGGGACCGTGGGAAGACGATATGGGCCATGCTCAGGCTATTCTGCTTACACCCGATAGCCATGTGCTCCAGGGCGCCGCAGATCCACGCTGCGATGGCTTAGCCCTCGGCTGGTAGCCTCCCTTTACCCGGCAGGCGCCGTCACGCTGGCCTGCTCTGTCCCGCCCTGCCAGCGAAGGGCGAGCAGGTCGGCAGCCGGCTTCTTCTGCAGTCGGCAAGTCTGGATCTGGCCGGCAGGAGCGCGCTCCCTGCTTTGCTATTCTGCCCTCGTGTCCGCACCCTGGGCCCCCTCGACCCGGAGCGCCAGGGTGCCCCCTTCTTTCTCTCTGCCAGATGCCTGGCTCAGTCTTCCATACACTACCAGGGTCTGGCCTGGCTCGCCTTCGCTCCCCTGGTGCTTTGGCCCGGTCCAGTTCTGTTCTGCCCTCACGCTCGCCACTACGCGTGTGTGCCAATTTTCTGTTACAATGAGAACACTTTCTTGAGTTTATGGTTGCTTTTTGAGGAGGCGAGATGCTGCAAACCTGGAAGAAACGAAGCGATATTCCAAAAGAGTATACGTGGGATTTGGAGAGCATCTTTGCAACTGATGAGGCCTGGGAGCGCGAGTATCAGGAGCTACAGGGGCTGCTGCCGGGCCTGGAGGCCCTCAAGGGAACGCTGGCCCAGAGTGGCGAGGCCCTGCTGACCGTGCTGCGCCGACGCGATGAGTTCTTCGAGCGGCTGGAGACGCTGCTGGTCTACGCCTCAATGCGCAAGGATGAGGATACCAGCAACAGCCACTACCAGGGAATGTACGATCGCGCCCTTCAGCTCTACGTGCGCGCGTCCACGGCGATCTCCTTTATCGAGCCGGAGATTCTGACGGTGCCCCAGGAGAAGCTGGAGCGCTACCTGCAGGAAACTCCCGGTCTGTCGCTCTATGAGCATCAACTGCACGACCTCAATCGCCAGCGCCCGCATATTCGTTCCGCCGAGGTGGAGGCGGTGCTGGCCGCCGCCGGTGAGATGGCCGAGACGCCCGACGCCATCTTCACGATGATCGATAATGCCGATCTGCACCTGCCGACGATCCGCAATGAGCAGGGCGAGGAGGTGGAACTGACCAAGGGAAACTACCTGGTCTTTATCCGCAGCACGGATCGGCGCGTGCGTAAGGAGGCGTTTGAGGCGCTACACGGAACTTTCCTCAAGCAGCGCAATACGATCGCCGCCACCCTGGCCGGCCATATCAAGACGGATATGTTCTACACGCGGCAGCGTGGCTATCGCTCGGGCCGCGAGCGGGCCCTGGCTCGCTACAACATTCCTGAGAGCGTCTACGATATGCTTATCGAGACGGTCAATGAGGAGTTGCCGCTGCTGCATCGCTATCTGCGCTTGCGCAAGCGCATGCTCCAGCTCGATGAGCTGCATATGTACGATCTCTATGTGCCGATCGTTAAGGAGACGCTGCAGGAGATCTCCTATGAGCAGGCACGCGATACGATCACTACCGCCCTCGCTCCTCTGGGAGAAGAGTACGTCAGCGTGCTCAAGCAAGCCTTCAGTGAGCGCTGGATCGACGTCTTCGAGACGCCCGGCAAGCGTGGCGGAGCCTACAGCGGCGGAGCCTATCGGACACGCCCCTTCATCCTGCTCAACTTCCAGGGCAACCGCGATAGCATGTACACCCTGGCGCACGAGCTGGGGCACTCGCTGCACTCGTACTACACGCGCCGCCACCAGCCTTTCGTCTACGGGGACTACACGATCTTCGTGGCTGAGGTGGCTTCAACGTTGAATGAGACGCTGCTCACAGAGTACTTGCTCAAGACGACGGAGAACCGCGAGGAGCGACTGGCGATTCTTAATCATTCGCTGGAGGACTTCCGCGGGACGCTCTACCGCCAGACGATGTTTGCCGAGTTCGAGCATCAGATTCACCAGCTGGCCGAGCAGGGCGAGCCACTGACGGCGGATACGCTGAGCCGGCTCTACCACCGCCTCAATGAGAAGTACTATGGGGCCGAGGTGGTCATCGATGACTTGATCGATATCGAGTGGGCCCGTATTCCTCACTTTTATTACAACTTCTACGTCTATCAGTACGCAACCGGCATCTCGGCAGCCTGCGCGCTGGCTCAGCAGATTCTGGAGCAGGGGGCGCCGGCGGTTGAGCGCTACCTGCAGTTCCTGCGCTCCGGTTCCTCGGACTATAGCATCGAGCTGCTGCGACGGGCCGGGGTCGATATGACAACGCCGGAGCCGGTGCGCCAGGCGCTGCGCCTGTTCGAGACGCACCTCACGCAGATGGAGGAGCTGATCGGCTAGGAGGGAGGACCAGGGATCTGGCTGGCTCGCGTCGCTGCGTAGCACCTGGCACCGCCAGGCCGCCCAGCACGGAGCCGCCAGAGGGCGCGCCGCTCCCTCCCTCATTTCCTCTGGCCCTGGTTAGACGTGGGCAGCGATGAAATCGCGCATGGCCTCCAGAACCTGTTGCGGCTGCTCGATGTGCGGGGAGTGCCCACAGTTGGCTAGCTGGAGTTCGTGATAGACCCCCCCTTGTTGACGATAGCGCTCCAGGAGCCACCGGATCTGGGTCTTCATGGGCTGGGGCGGATACTGCTCGGCCCCCGGCCAACCGGGGACGATCCCAAGTTGCCCAAGATAGCCTAAGTCGAAGAAGGAGGTGTCTGAGACGATCTGATCGTCAGCGCCATGAATCCAGAGAATGGGCGGCTTGGGGCTGAGATCAACGAGAGCCGCTTGATTGAGATAGGCAGGGGAGAGGGCATTGTTGACTCCCTGGCGGCCCGGGGCGACATAGGGCCAGTTCGGCGAAGGAACAGAGTCGCCCGGATAGTTGCCAGGCCCGGTGCGCGTGGAGAGAATGCCGCTGACGTAGATCTCTTCACGCTCGGGGGCCACGCGGAACGGCGGCTTGAAGTAGAAGTTGTTCATGACGGCCCGCGGCGAGCCTTGCTCGGCACTGCGATCACCGGCGGCGAGGCGCTGCACGAACTCAGCGTTGGCAGTCCCTCCGCCGCTGCCGGCGAAGTCTGGCCAGACCGGGCGCCCGTCAGCGTCGCGCGTTCCTCCAAAGCCAAAGGGTGAACCGGTGGCCTCTAGAATGAGACCGCGCAGCCGGCCAGGGTAGTCGATGGCATACTGCATGGCCACATTGCCACCGAGCGACCAGCCAAGCAGGTGGAAGCCGCTCAGTCCCAGGGCTTCCGCGAAACTGGCCAGGTCGTCTGAGAGGTCGCGCACGCCACGCGTGGCGTCGATCGGCAAAACCTGGCTGTCACCATAGCCCCGCATGTCGGGCGCGTAAACATGATAGCCCAGGGCCGCCAGGGCCAGCATGAAGTCCTGGAAGAAGAGCGATGAGGAGCAGTTACCATGCACAAGAATGAGCGCCGGCCCTTCGCTCCCTGCTTCCAGATAGGCGATCTCCAGACGCTCTGTGTTGCAGCGCCTCTGGCTGATGCCAGGTAAGAGGACTGAGGTGGGCATGTCTGTGGTGGCCTCCTTCATTACCAAAATATGAAAGGTGAATCACCTATCAGTAAGCTTACCCTAGCCAGCTCCCAAAATCAAGCAAGCCGGCTGGGGGCGAGGCCCTTTCGGGCGTGCGTGGCAGCGTACGGGCCCACGCCTGCTTCTCCATGCCTGAAGCGGCAGCGTGCTTATCTGCTCGCCCGCCAGTCCGGTGCGCTATCCATCCCTGACCAGATGTGCTATACTTAAGGGCGAGCGACGGGCTTCGCGCTTGCGCTTATGTGCTATGGTATTTGGTAAGGGGAGTTCCTTCTTTCTTTCTTTCTATCCAGGCTATTCAGGAAGCAAGCTTCACTCATTGACGGCAACGCGGGGCACACTGGTTCCCGTTGTCCGGTGAGTGCCATCTGAAGCGAGGAACAGGAGCTGTATGGACAGGTCTCCTCAGACTGCCGGCTCGATTGCCGACGAAATTCACGCGACCCTGCTCGACGTTGAGGGTGAAGAGGGGGAAGAGCACATCCATATGCCCGGGCCGAGCTACTGGCCGCTATTGCTGTCTGTGGCGGTGGCCGCGGTCTTCTTCATGCTGCTCTTATTGAACAGCGCCCCTCTGCTCGCGCTCGGGCTGGCGCTGGTGGCAGGCGTTTTTGCGATAGCCTTCATGATCGGCTGGGGATTGGAGGACCCCTTCAAGTCCCTGCCGCCCATCTATGTGCCCGCGCCCGCTGAGGCGCGCGATCGCTCGCCTTTCAAGCTGGGCTTGGACGTGGTCGATGCCCGCGGCAGCTGGCTCGGAACCATTCAGGCCCGCTTCCCGACCTATCTGTTGGTTGAGCGTGGGCATCTCTTCCCCAAGGTCTACTATGTGCCGCGTCAGGCGGTGAAATCCCTGAGCGACGATGGTGTGGTGCAGCTGAATCTGAGCGAGGCGGATCTGCAGCGCATGGGGTACAATCGGGTGCCCGAGGATCTCTACATCGAGCCGCCCGAGCCGGATGTGCCGCGGGTGCGCGGTATCCCGCAGTTCGGCAAGCTGCCACTCTCGCCAGCTCAGACCGGTCACTATCTCTACGGCGCTCGCTGGCCTGGTATCAATACCGATGCCAAGAACTCGTACCATCTGGACGAGATCCAGCCCGATCCCAGCGAGTATGTGAGCGAGGGCTACCCCGTCTTGAACCATGCTCCCGCGCGGAGCGGCAGCTAGTTCGCCACTCGCGACTCTCAGGTGAGCAACCCTACGCCGGGCGACCGCTCTGGTCGCCCGGGTTTGCGTGGGGGAAATGACGCTCTCCCCAGTCACGGGCCAGCAACTCCTCCACCGCTTAGACTGCGCCTCCTTTGCCCTCCCCTGTCGTTTGCTGCCTCTGCTGCGCTGCATAATAGGTGCAGAGATCGCGGAGAAAACAGCGCTCACAGCGCGGTCGCTGAAAGTAGCAGCAGCGCTGGCCATGCCAGACGAGACCTTTGTGGAAGTTGTAGATGGTGCGGGCGTCGTTGGGCAGCAGCGCCTGCAGCACGGGCTGGGCCTGCTCGGGAGTGAGCCGAGGGGAGATGAGGCCCAGGCGGATGGCAATACGATGGACATGGGTGTCGACGGGGAGGACGGGCAGACGGCAGCTAAAGAGGAGGACACAGGCGGCAGTCTTGGGGCCGACGCCTTCGAAGCGACTGAGCCAGGCCAGACCTTCATCAACAGGCAAGGTACAGAGGAAATCGAGATTGAGGGCGCCGCGCTCAGCAGTGATCTGGCGCAGTATGGTTTGCAGGCGCGGCGCCTTGATTTCTGGCCAGTTGACGACTGCAATGGCCTCTTCTACGGCTGCCGTAGGGGCATCGCGTACAGCCTCCCAGCTCCCGAAGCGCTGGCGCAGACGCGCATAGGCGGCGGCGGTTTGCTCGTCGCGCGTGCGATGCGAGAGCAGCACATCAACGAGCTGGCTGAGTGGGTCCTTGCTGGACCACGCCGGTTCACCATAGTGCTCGACCAGCCGCCGCGTGATCTCCTGAACCCGCAGGCGCTGTGCAGTCTGGTCGGCAGCCTTCTCTGCCGAACTCCTCTCCCCGGCCTCCGCGTCGTGGGCGGTCTCGAAGAGCGCCTGGCTGTAGAGCGCGGACTGCTGGCTGCGACGCTGCTTTTGCTTCACCGGAATCTGTCCTTTCTCGCTCGCTTACCCCACAGATCTGAAGCCGCCGGAGTCGGTTTACTGACGCGGTGCCAGGCAGGCCCAGGAGAGCAGCCGTCAGCTCTTTAGACGGGCATACCGCCTGCCTGATCACTGATCTGAATGCTCGCCGGAGGTCAGGGCTTCCTGCCGGAGCGCCTCCTCGTGGGCCTGGCTCTCCAGCCAGCGCTCCAGATCGATAGCCGCTCGACAGCCGTCGCCGGCAGCGGTGACCGCCTGGCGATAGCGGTGATCGGTCACATCGCCGGCGGCAAAGACACCCGGTATATTGGTCATGGTATGCTCGACGGGAATGATGTAGCCCGCTTCGTCCATCTGCAACAGGCCGCGGAAGAGGCTGGTGTTCGGCTGGTGGCCGATGGCGAGAAACAGCCCCTCGACGGCCAGCGTCTGCTCTTCGCCCGTCTTGACATTGCGCAGGCGCAGGCCGGTCACCGCATCCTCGCCGAGGACTTCGATCACTTCGCTATTCCAGATAAAGCTGATCTTGGGATTTTTAAAGGCGCGCTCCTGCATGATCTTGCTGGCGCGCAGGGTGTCGCGACGGTGGATGACGGTCACATGGCTGGCGTAGCGCGTGAGGAAGAGAGCCTCCTCCATCGCCGTGTCGCCTCCGCCGACCACGGCCACCTCTTTGCCCCTAAAGAAGAAGCCATCGCAGGTGGCGCAGGCGCTGACACCGCGTCCCTGCAGACGCTGCTCGCTTGGCAGTCCCAGCCACTTGGCGCTGGCACCGGTGGCGATAATGACGGCCCGGGCCAGGTAGCTGCCCGAGTCTCCGGTGATCACAAAGGGGCGGCGACTGAAGTCGACGGCGGTAACGTCTTCAGGCAGCATCTCAGCACCGAAGCGCCTCGCCTGCTGCTCCATCTTCTCCATCAGGGTCGGCCCCAGAATACCTTCTTCAAAGCCGGGGTAGTTCTCGACCTCGCTGGTGAGCATCAATTGCCCACCGACTTGATAGCCTTGAAAGACCAGGACCGAGAGATTGGCGCGAGCCGCGTAAATGGCCGCTGTGTAACCCGCCGGCCCCGAGCCGATGATGATTGCGTCGTAGACCTTGGCCATAGACGATATGTACTCCGCTTCTGACAAACTTATCCCCCTGACCGTAGGAAGGAACGCGACAAGTTCACTTGTGAAAACACGAGAGGGAGGGTCTTTTATGCCCCTCCTCGCTCCAGCCCCGACCCATCTGGCCAGACAAGCCCCAGAGCGGCCTGATTGCTTCAGGTCAGGCTCCAGGGACGCTCGGGCGGTAGCGACAGCCGCTCAGTGCTGAGCCTTCCCTGGACCCGATTGAGGGCGGCGTCGATGTTGGTGCAGGCCGTGATGAGTGAGAGATGGGTGAAAGCCTGGGGGAAGTTCCCCAGGGCTTCGCCACACAGCCCGACTTCTTCGGCATAGAGACCAACATGGTTGCTATAGGTGAGCATCTTCTCCAAGAGCAGGCGCGCCTCGTCGAGTCGCCCGCAGCGCGCCAGGACTTCGGCCAGCCAGAAGCTGCAGGGACTGAAGGTGCCTTCCTGGCTCCCGAGACCATCGTCGGCAGCCCGTCCGGGATCGTAGCGGTGCACGAGAGAGTCGCTGGCCAGCTCGCGCTGAATGCGGTCGATGGTCTTGAGCATGCGCGGCTCGTTCGGCCCTGTGAACTTGACGATGGCCATGAGCAGGGAGCTGGCATCAACCGCCTCGCTTCCGTAATACTGGACAAAGCTCTGTTTGCGCTCGCTCCATCCTTTGTGCATAATCTGCTCATAAATGCGAGCACTGGTCTCCATCCACTCGACCATCGGCGCTGGCCAGCCTCGGTGACGCGCCAGGCGCAAGGCTCGATCAAAGGCGACCCAGCTCATGACGCGGGAATGGACAAAGTGCTGGGGGCCACCGCGTACCTCCCAGATGCCTTCATCGGGGTCGTCCCAGTGATGTTGCAGCCACTCCAGCAGGCGGCGGAGATTCTCCCAGAGGTCGTACGAGATCGTGCTATAGCGATTGAAAATGTAGATGGCATCCATCAGCTCGCCATAGACATCGAGCTGCTGCTGCTTGTAGGCGGCGTTGCCGATGCGCACGGGGCGGCTCTGGCGATAGCCCTCCAGGTGATCCAGGGTGTACTCAATCAGCTCCTGCTCGCCGTTGACGCCGTACATGGGCTGGAGCGAGCCGTTCTCTTTCAGCTCGTGGCAGCGTGCGTCAAGCCACTGCATGAAAGCCTCGGCTTCCTGGGTGAAGCCCAGGGTCAGCAGGCTATAGAGGGTGAAAGCGGCGTCGCGTAGCCAGGTATAGCGATAGTCCCAGTTGCGGGCCCCACCGATCGTCTCGGGGAGGCTGGTTGTGGGGGCGGCCACAATAGCCCCAGTGGGGGCATAGGTGAGCAGCTTGAGGACGAGGGCCGAGCGCTGGACCATCTCGCGCCAGCGTCCCTGGTACTGGCACTGGGAGAGCCAGCGCCGCCAGAAGCTGAGCGTGCGCTGAAAGGCTTCGTGATAGCGGCGGGAGGAAACATGCTGAGGGCCAAGGTCGCCGCGCCTGGCGCTCTCTAGCAGGAAGTAGGCCGATTGACCCGCATGCAGGGTAAACTCAGCGCGTACTCCGCCTTCTCCATCCTCGCTCAGCGGTACCGTGCTGGCCAGCCCCAGGGACAGCCCATCGCTGTGGAAAACCGCCCCCTCGGGCGAGAGGTGAACGACGTGTCCGTCGCGCGCATAGTTGAAGGCGGGACGACAGACCAGATTGAATTTGAGGGAGCCACGCACCACGGTCACGGCACGATAAAGATGATGCTGATGTTCAGCACTGCCGGGCAGTTTCACCGGCATGAAGTCGGTGACTTCCCCTACGCCATCGATCGTGAGGAAGCGCGTCAGCAGAATATTGGTCTCGGGAATATAGAGCTGCTTCTGCCCCATGTGGACGTGATCATGTGGAGGCGGGGCAATGCGAAAGAAGCCGCCTTTACGCGCATCGAGCAAGGCGCCAAAGACGCTGGGAGAATCAAAGCGAGGGATGCAGCACCAGTCGATCGAGCCGTTTTTACCGACCAGGGCCACCGTATGGAGATCGCCGATGACCGCATAGTCTTCGATTGGCAGATAGGTTGCCGGGCGTTCATCCGTCGCTCTTACCTGCTCAAGGCGGCCTCCTGGCTGAGCGGGCGGCGTTGTCTCTCCTCCATCGTGTGGCTTTGCCTGTTCCATGCTAGAGTCCTTTCGCGCCATCATTGCTTTCCAGCAACAGGGTATGGTATACAGAGAAAGCTATGACGTGCGCGGCGCCCAGCTGCCAGGCAGCAAGCTAGCGCTCCTCTGGCCTGGCTGGCTGGAACTCGCCTTGCCGTCGGTGCGTCGCGCTCCCCTGTTGCTATCTGCTGATATGCATTGTACCACAGGTGGAGCCGTGGATCTGCCCAGGCTCAGCCCTGGCCAGAGCACTAAGGAAGGGCAGCGAGACGCGAGGTGAAACCGTGCTTTGATTGCGGCGCTCGCGCCCGTTCCTATCCTGGGAGGGAGGGCTTTCGTCGTTCGAGAGAGCAGAATAGCAAAGCCTAGCAGCATACGACATGCTCACAAACAGCTGAGCCGGTCGAGCGGCTTTTTTCATCCCACCACAAAGCAATTGGACGGACGGAGCGTGCTGCTCAACGCCGGTAGAGCTGAGCAGCCGCAGCCTCGGCCTGGTCGAGTGAGAGAGGGCCAACAGCAAGCAAGCAAGCAAACAAACAAGGAAGGAAGGAGACGAGGAGCATGGCAGATCTGGCGTCCGTACCTGACTTTGAGATGGTAGCTACCTGTATCGCAGAGCGCTTTGAGGGTATGCGTCCCTTGATGAGCCAGTGGGCGGATCTGGCCCGCCTGGCTGTCCAGGGGCTGCCACACGATCGGGCGCGCCTGGCCGAGCTGGAGCGCCGTCTT
>NZ_JADGIA010000273.1 GCF_019683635.1 Thermogemmatispora sp.
CCCCCAGTGGGACCCCCCCCACCGTGCCCACCACTACGAGTGGCGGTGGCGCTCCCAGAGGTTCCACCGCTAAAAGTTCCTCCTCCCGCTGTCGATCTGGCCGCTCCCCCACCAGCGGGCGAGGCAGAGCGCGGGGACAGAGGCCCTCCTCCGGGCCGCTGACCCCGCTGACCGCTCCCCGGTCCCGGACGCTGGGATTGAACGGACGCTACACCCGTTCCACTCTGCTGCGACGGCTGGCCAGCTCCGCCGCCATGCTGATGTGGCTGATGCTGCTGATGCTGCGATTGATGCTGCTGATGCTGCTGGTGCTGCGGCTGACTGCGCGCCGGTGGCGCACCCGCCGGCGGCGCACTGCGGCGCTGTGCACCTTGAGCGCCTGGCTTGGTCGAACGTTCCTGACCGCCCTGTGTGGCGTTCTCACTTTTCGGGCGAGTGCCGGTACGGCTGCGCGTCGTCGCTGCCTTCGCCTGCTCGTTGGTGTTCGTGGTTGATTCAGATGTATTTCTCATGAAGAAGACTCCCTTCTATCGAGAATGATGCGCCACAATTGGCGGTGGAGACCTCTCTTCACAGCCACAACAAAGGACTGTCACCTTCCCTTCCAACAAAGGCAGGCGCCATTCAGGTGAAGGGAGGAGACAGCCCTCGCTAATGCAGGCCAGGCATGTTTGTCTCAGTCTGCGCACTCTGGCGTAGTCGCTGCTATGGTTATCCTAGCATAGCCCTTGCTCCGCAAACATTGGCGCACCACGTCTGCCCTGTAGACGAGGGGCTGTGTCTCTGTAAAGAAGAGTCAAGATTGCGTGACACATACAACAATAACAACAAGGAAAGCGCCCACTCGCTTCCTATTTCCCGGCCCTGGATAGGGTAACAAAGGATTCAGGAAGCTGCGAACTTTTCTCCAGTATAGCCTACTCGCTGGACCCTTGCAACCCGCTATAGTTGAGCCTGTAGCCAATTTTCTCCCCGGTCCCGCCTCCCTGCGCCACCGCGACTCAGATTGGGAAGGATGGGGAAGGCGGGAAGAGCAACAAGCATCGACCCTTTTTCAGCCGCATGCAAGAGCACTCGCCCAGGTTAGCGCGAGCCTAGGTGGTCACGGGCCTGGCGAGGCCAGTGGGAGGCTGCTCCTCTCGCGGCAAGGTGGCCAGATACTCCTCCAGCGCCGCACGGTCCTCGGCGGAGAGCGGCAACTCAAACTCGCGCTCTAACAGACAGCGATCACCCGCCTTCTTGACCTTGAGCGCCTTTTGCCAGCAGGAATAGCGAGCGCAGAGATAAGCTCCGCGCCCGGACTTCTTGCTGGTTGGGTCGAGTAGAACCCGCCCCTCGGGCGTGCGCACAATGCGCAACAGCTCGCGCTTGGGCCTGGTCTCGCGGCAGGCAATACAGGTACGCAGCGGAACGTGCTTCTGGCGCCCTCCCTTAGCGGCTTTGGCCATCATGAGGTACTCCTGCCTTTTCTTCTCGATATGCTTCTCGATGGAGGCCGGTCAGTCCCAGCCACAGCGCAGCCTCTTGCTGGCCGCGCGGCCCTGGACTGGCTCGCCGCAGATCATCCCCGCCTCCTGACCTACCCCTACAGCCACCCGGTGAAAGGCAACACCTGCTGCCTGCCGAGAAGTGGAGGAGAGAAGGCCGAGAGCCACAGGATCTACTCGTGCCACGCCGCTGGCTCCCCAGGCTGGCGCGGGCCAGGAAGCAGACGTGAATCAGTGGATTCCTGGGCCAGCAGGCAGCGAGCAAACTTCAAGAGGCCGACAGGCAGGCGAAGGTGCTGCGGATAAACGAGCAGTCCTTTAGCGATATCTCCCGCTGCGTGACGAGGCGGAGCGCCTGCCACCATCATGACGGCCACGCTCACGGCGAGCGCTGACCGACGAGATGACATCTTCTACAGGCTCCTCATAGACCTCGCCCTCGGCAGGCTTGACCACATCGACACGCCAGCCAGTGAGCTTGGCAGCCAGGCGCGCGTTCTGCCCATCCTTACCGATGGCAAGCGACAGCTGCTTCTCGGCGACCACCACCTGGGCGGTACGTTCGGCCTCCCGCAGCTCGACACGCAGAGGCTTCACGGGGCTGAGAGCATTCGCCACAAATGTCGCCGGGTCGGGGCTCCACAAGATGATATCGATCTTCTCATCGTTCAGCTCGCGCACAATATTATTGATGCGCGATCCCCGCACCCCAACACAGGAGCCGATGGGGTCCAGACCCTCCTGGTGAGCCACCACCGCCACTTTGGTCCGGCTGCCCGGCTCGCGAGCAATAGCCTTGATTTCGACCGTGCCCTCGTAGATCTCAGGGACCTCGGCCTCAAAGAGCCGCCGCACCAGGTCGCGATGGGAGCGCGAGGCCACAATCTGCAAAAGCCGCCCCTGGACGCGACGCACATCGACAATATAGACGCGCAACCGCTGGCCGATCCGATAGTGCTCGCTGGGCACCTCTTCGCTGAAAGGCATCAGCCCCTCGACCTTGTCGACACGCTCAAGGTCGAAGTCGAGCAACCACCCGCGCGCCGGATCGCGGCGTGTGATCGTGCCTAGCCGGATCTCCCCCACCCACTCTTTGAGCTGCTCGTAGAGATGCTCATGCTCGGCCTCGCGAATACGCTGCAGGATCACCTGCTTGGCCGTCTGGGTGGGAATGCGCTCGAAGATATGTGATGAATCCACTTCAATCGTTTGCCCCAGGGCGGCCTTCGGCATGAGACGCTGGGCCTCCGCCAGCGAGATTTCCTCGTTGGGATCTTTAACCTGGGCAACCACTCGCTTGGTGGTCCAGACGTGGACCTCGCCGTTCTTGTCCACCTCGATGCGCACGTTGTCCCCGCCCCCGAAGCTCTTGCGGTAGGCTGATAAGAGGGCATTGGCCACGGTCTCCATTACCACTTCGCGGGGCAATCCTTTTTCGGCAATCAACTGCGCAATAGCAGCCTGAAATTCACTTCTCATGATGCCTTCTCCCTCCCGCTCGCTGGTCGCCCAGTAAACACTTACTGCAAGTTGTTCGAGTGCAAAGAAAAAGTCCCTGGCAAGCAGAAAAGTGGGGGGCCCCCACTTTTCTCAAGGTTCCTCTATGTTCTATGGTATTATATCATGTCATCTTTTTCAACGCAAGGCAGGGCGAAGAGCTTGCGATTCGTTTCCCCTCCCCTTGATTTTTCTCTCAGGACAGGCTATACTCTAAATGAGTATTTAGTGTAGATTTGACACTTTCTGTGTGGCCTGGCGAGCGCCCAGCTGGCCAGGGAGAGGAGTGGCCTCTTTCCTCCCATCACGCCACGGGCAGGACTCGCCCCGCGCTCGCTGTGTCGCCGTTCTCGACGCGGGCAGGCAGGTCCAGAGAGAGCAGGAGCTGGCCAGGCTTAGGCTACTTCCTTCCTGGCCACGGCTCCCGACTCCGCACTCTTCTGCGTCGCTTCTGTCCCGCGACGTTGGTCTGGATGAGGGAGTCTCCTATGAGTGCACGATCTCTGGCTCCAGCAAGTTTTGATCCACAGGATGCCTTCAGAGGCCCTTACGCCGCCCGTATCGCCGAGTTCAGCGAGGCCGGGCGTCAGGCGGGCCTCGCTCCCGCCAGCACGGACCGCGAGCGCATCGCGCTGGTGCTGGTCGACTATCAGCATGATTTTGTTGATCCCAGTGGCTCGCTCTCTGTCCCAGGTGCACAAGCGGATGTTGGGCGCTTGCTGACCTGGTTCTATGCCCACGCCGATCGGATTACGACGATCTACGCCTCGCTCGATACGCATTTGCCTTTCCAGATCTTCTATCCTACCTGGTGGCAGAACCCGCAGACGGGCGAGCATCCGGCTCCGTTTACGACGATCACCGTCGAAGATGTCCAGGAAGGTCGCTGGCTTCCCCTCTGGGAGCCAGAGTGGTCGCGTCACTATGTGCAAGCGCTGCGCCAGCAGGCCCGGAAGGAGCTGATGATCTGGCCCTATCATACGATGCAGGGCACGCTGGGCCATATGCTGGTGGCCCCCATCAGCGAGGCCCTGGCCTGGCACAGCGCGGCCCGCCAGACGCAGCCTCACTATATTGTGAAGGGCCTGACTCCACGGACGGAGTTCTACGGCATCTTCGGCGCCGAGGTGCCCGATCCTTCTGATCCCGCCAGCCAGCTCAATACGGCGCTGCTTGAGACGATTATGCAGCACGATCGCGTCTTCCTGGCGGGCGAGGCAAAGTCTCACTGCGTGCTGGAGAGCGGTCGCCAGCTTGTTCAGTACTTCAGTCAACGGCCCGATATGCTCCAACGCCTCTATGTACTACGCGACTGCATCAGCTCTGTCCAGCACCCAACGATCGACTTCGATGCCCTGGCAGAGGAGGAGCTGGCGCGTTGGGAGCGCCTGGGTGTCCACCTGGTGCGCAGTACCGACGGATTACCTGCGTGAGAAAAGAGGGAGCGAGTAAGGAGTCGAAGACGAGCTCGCTGGCCGCTTTTGCCTGTTGGCAACAGCAGGCGAGCTGAGACGCGGGTCCTCCTCCCTGGCTCGCTCACGCACCTCGTGGCACTCCGGTGTGGCTAGGCATGACCAGGCATGACCAGGCAATGGCTCATCGCCGCTGGTCTCCTCTAGTCTCGCCCGCCCCCACGCTCCGGCGGCCCTGGCTCTCTTTTCTCTTTCTCCCGATGCATCCGCAGAATCTTGATCATGTACTGCTCGGAGTTCAAATAGTAGGGATTGCGCCGGATGAATTTGCCTACGACGGAGATAGGATGAAGCTTGAGCATCTCCACCACAAGGCTGGGCAGCAATTTCCCGTAATCGTAATGCATCAGGGCAATGATGGGCCGGTTCTGAAAGGTAAAGACCGCATCACAGAGGGCCTCGTATTTTAAGAGCTGCTCGGGCGTGGCTAGCTCTCCGGCCAGCCAGGTCATGTCAATCGAGATCCTCACTGCTTTCCAGCCATCACGTAGCGCCTGCGTAATAAAGGTCTGATGCGTGGATAATAAAAAATAAGGATCAAATCGCTTCCCGTTGGAGAGAAACGGCTCCCGCTCGCTGGAGAGAATGAGCTGCCCTTTGGCAATTAAGGCGTCTACATCAAGCTGCAGCTTCAGCAGTTCTTCACGCAACTCCTGCACCTGCGCTGGCGCCGCCGCGAACAGGCACTTCTCCGATGCGACAATCCCCGCACGCAATAGCCGGGCCGTGACCCCGGCAATCTCTGTCACTTTGCTGTACAGCTGACAGATGTGCGAGCTGTATGGAATACGCTCTGACTTGCCATCAACACTCAGGTCCATGCCTATCTCCACACAATGCCGATTCTTAACCAGCTTGCCACCATTAAGCATATCACACCGGAGCGGGATTAGCACATATAGAAGCGTCCACTATTCAGCCAAGAGTAGGAAAGCTCTCCCCAACCCCTCCTGTCCTCTTCTTCTCTGCTTGCTTGCTACTCCCGCCCGATGCCCTTGGCCTTTCTCCTGAAATATTGTACGCAGCCCTGCGACCAGTTGCAGCAGTGGAGCGCTTTCGCCGCGGATCTGTCGCGGTTGGATCAGTGCGGCCTTGCTTGAGGCTGCCTGCTTCG
>NZ_JADGIA010000274.1 GCF_019683635.1 Thermogemmatispora sp.
CTGCACCGAGCAGCTCTGAGCCATCTGCCTGTCTCATCAGCCTTACCCTCGCATGTCCCAAGAAATGGCCTTTTCGCCTGAACCTGATACATTGTACACTACCTTCGCGGTGCGCGCAATCGCCGGCGTCCACATTTTGTAAAGCAGACGTCCGCTTTCCGGCTGCAAAGGCAGGGACGGCACCCCGTGCCGCAGGCTCGCTCGCTTCACTTCACTTCATTTCTTCCCCTGACGCTGGCGCTGGCTCGCTAGACCAGCCCGCCCCGGCCACAGGTGAGAAGGCTAGGCCCTCGCTCCATCGAGGATGGCAAGGAGTTCGCTGCGCCATAGCTCCCACTCTAGCAAACCCCCCGCGGCTAGCTCGCCTCCCTTGCCTTTGAGATCATCCTCCGCCGCCTTGCGGTTGAGCACTGCCCTCCCAACTGCTGTCTCGACCAGGATGTAGCGCTGCCGCTCCCATTCCCAGTCAGGATCAACAATGCGACCCGAGATAGGATGGTGCTGGAGGATGACACGCTCACCCGAGACTCCCCGGGCATCACGCGCGATCTGTCGCAGCGCCAGGGCCGCCAGCCCCGGCTTGCCCACATCAGCCCCGGCGCTCTCCGCCGGCCCCCGGTATTTCAACTGCCGCGGTCGGATGAGCAGCAGGAGATGGTAGTTCTTCCCGACCTGAAGCTGGCTCCCCAGCTTGTTTTGCGATCCCACGAGCCTGGAGGCACTGCTGAAAACGGGCAGCAGGACGCTGTTGCGTAGTAGAAAGGTCAGATGATAGAAGGCGTCGTAGTCGCATTGCTTCTCGATGAGGAGTCCCTGGATAAAGGCGCCTACCTGTCGCTCTCGTTCGCTCACTGTCGCTTTCTCCTGTCCTCTGTTCGGCATAAACTCGACTCGCTCAGCGGTGGTTCCTGCTCTTCCAGGTTGGCTTCGGCGACGACAGCGGCACCATCAGGATGGCGTGCTTGCTCGGGGAACGTCCCCCCACTTCTCACTCAGGCACGCTGCTCGGGGTGAGAATGCACTCGGCACAATGCTCGTTTAGAGGTATATATACCCCATCCTGACCGCCGACGGCAATGGTTGGGTTGGGCAACTGTTGCGGGAATCCAGTCGAGAAGCAGATCGGTACGAGGAAGAGGATGCGGAGCCTTCAGGGCGGCAGGCAGCCGCCGCTTCGGGCTGGGGGCCTGGCCGGAAAGGTTGTTGCTGTTTGCAGGTCCGTGGTTTCCCTAGATCCCATGACTATAAGAAGAATGGTCGGGGGAGGGAGAACTAGCGGGCAGCGCTCTCCCCCTCCCGGCCATCACGCGCTCAAAAGAGGCAGAAAGGCAAGCGGATCACTCGGTAGTTAGATGAAGAGAGAAGGATCTGGCATTTGTTCGCTCCTCCGCAGATGCGCTCAGTCCTGGGCCGTGGTCCGCATCTTGAGATAGTCACCTTCGATAATGCTGCCGTCCGGGCGAACATGGATGCAGCCACGATAGCGCCCATAGGGTACGCCAAAGCCCGCCGGCAGCTTGCGGAGCATGAGGAGACAGCAGTGACGCCCGCCCTGCTCCATCTTCAAGTCGGCAATGATCCTGGCCTCCTCGTCGCTGACCGCATAGAAGAGGTAGATCATGTCAGCTTCTTCTTCACTATGCCGATAGGCCAGGAGCCAGAGGGTTTTCTTGATGATCGGCTCGCGCTCCCCTTCGTCGAGAGCGGCTTTCTCTTCCGCGAGCGGCTGCCCGGCACCAGCACCGCTGCCATTGAGACCGTTTCCATTCAGCCGCGCCTTCTCCTCAATCCCCACCTTGCCCTCTCCCTCCGGCGTCGCTTCTTCACTCGCCGTCTGGCCAGGCGCCTGCTGCTCCCGATCCTTGTCACGGACGTCGTCAATGACTTCACAGACGATGGCCGCGGCCCGCTCCGGCCCAACAAGCTGAGCCAGCTTGCTCTGATACTCCTCCATGTTGCGCAGCCGCCGCTGAATATACTCGTGCTTGGCCCAGCCACACGCTAACCCATACAAGGCCCAGCGCCCGGCCAGATACTCGGCCTCTAGCTGACGCCGCAGGCGGGCAATCTCACTGCCACTCATGCTGCTCTCCTCTCTCCTGTGTTTGTTCACCACCTCTAGAATGGTGGTGTATTAGAATCTACCATTACGGACGCAGTTTTGTCAACCCTGGTACTCTGCTACAATCACCTTACTGACTACGGGTCTAGTAAGGCAGGTCAAGCGTATGATTCGTCTCCGCGTTAAGGAGGTTGCTCAGGCAAAAGGCGTCAGCATGTCACGGCTCTCGCGCATCTCAGACGTGAACTATAAGACGATCCAGCAGATCTGGCGCGATCCCTTCCGCGAGGTCTCGATCAAGACCATCGAGAAACTGGCCAAGGCCCTCGGCGTCCCTTCACATGAGCTGATCGAAGACGTACCCGACGAGGATCAGCCGCCAACAGCGCCCCAGGGATAGCTGGGTGGCGACATGCTTGACGCGCAAGAAGCAGGTTGAAAGGGCATAGGTGGCAAATGGTACGGCTCAAAGTCAGAGAGGTTGCCGAGGCTCGGGGCTTCAACATGTCGTCGCTCTCCCGAGCTGCCGACGTCAACTTCCGTACGATCAAGAGCATCTTTCGCAATCCATACAAAGAGGTAAATCTCTCGACGCTGGCGAAAATCGCGCGGGCACTCGGCGTCTCCACTGCTGATCTCATTGAAGATGTGCCCGACGAGGCGGACGCATCTGAGACCTGGCTGGCCGGCCCTCGGAAACATTCACCCGTCTAATCCATGCTTGATTTTTTCCCTCAATCATCGTCCATAGAGATAGGAGGGTTCTCTCTATCCGAATGCGCCAGAGTCGCCCAGGCATACACTCTGTCTTTGCGATGGAAAGACCCGACGCAGGGCGCTGGCACGCTGAGCGCGTTTTTGCCACACTCTGCCATCTACTGTCCAGTCAATGGATCTACTGTCTGCTTGTTTTGTTCTGTTGTGAAAGGAGCCAGTCGAGGTGTCGCGGATGATCGAAGGGAGAAAAGTCCGCTTCTTGATTCTGAAAATCCTCTTTAAGCCTGCCGATGATATTCTTAAAATGGCACAGCTCGACGTGTCGATGGTGCGCCCGAGCAAAAAGTGCCTCCACGTTGGTCGCCCGCATACGTGTCCCTATCGGCGCCGTCCCGGAGCCATAGCCCGCTCTCGTTGATCAGGAAGGAGCTGACCGTGTTCAGACTGCGCGTCAAGGAAATCGCCGAAGCGAAGGGCTTTACTCCTTCCGCCCTCTGCAAGGCCGCCAATCTTAACGATCGCACCGTGCGCCGGATCTTCCGCGATCCGTACGCACAGGTGAATTTGCGTACGCTGGTCAAGATCGCGATGGCGCTGGGGGTGCAGGCTCATACGCTGATCGAGTTCTTGCCCGATGAGGAGACGCCCCCCGGGGCACCTCCTAAGCGCGCCCGCCCTCCTCGCCGCTATCAGCCACGGAGCAGATTCTCTTTCCCATCGTCCTAACTGTTCCTCCCTTCATCTGGAGGGCCTGACCACCACTCCCTCCCGCGTCCTGCCCCCTGCGGCGGACACGAGACGAGAGGTGGCAGGCCCTTTTTCTCCCCAACTTTGGCCACCCTTGCGTACCTCCCTCTCCTTGACTCCTAACTGTGGCTCCTCCTTCCCTCATGCCTACATTTGCCATCTCAAAATCGCCATTTAGATGTCGCTTTTAGAATGGTACCACGTCAAGCACTCTACTGTCAAGGGCAAGAATAGGTTATTCTCAAGCCATGAAAGTCCGGCTACGGGTTAAGGAAGTAGCAAAAGCAAAGGGTCTTTCGATGACCAGGCTTCACACGAAGTCTGAGGTGGCTTACAACACCATTCGCCGCATATTTCACGATCCATACGTCGAAGTCACGACTACCACACTGGCGAGGCTTGCTGAGGCGCTAAACGTCCGTGTCGAGGATTTAATCGAGACAGTAGACGAGGAGGAGCCAGAGCCACCACAAAAGACCAGAAGTCGTGTGAAGGCCCAGGGCAAGCGGCAGCAAGTTCATTTGTCATCACCCTCTGACCTGATCAGCAGCGCAGAGCAGCGTGAGCAAACTGAAGGGGGATGCACCGTACCCTGATCTGACTTTTGGGGGAGGCAGCAAAAGAGGTAGGAGTAGAGCGTGGTTGACAGTAGCCGGCGGTGGTGCACTGATGCCCGCTGGCCGGCTTACTGGCTTTCTGGTTCTGGCGCCTGTGGATTGTAGATTGTGGATAGTAGATTGCAGTGTCAGAAAAAAGGAGTGTGTGCTTCGATGCGTGGAAGACGTTTCCCCCGCAAGGCTGCTCTACTGCTGATGGTTGGTCTCTCTCTGCTCCTGCTGGCCGCCTGTGGTAGCAGCAAGCAAGTGGCGACCACGACCTCGGCCTGTTCGCTGATCACGACGGATGAGGCCCGTCAGGTACTGGGTGCCGCGGTACGGTCGCAGCCGCAGGAGGTAGTGAGCAAGCCGAAGAACGCCACGGTAAGTGAGTGTCTCTACACCTCGGCCTCGGACAGCCATGTAGCGCGGGCCTCGCTGGCGCTTTCGATCGCCGCCGATGCCGCCAGCGCCCAGCAGCTCTATAATCAGGCCAAGAGCGCGGCCCTGGACCTGAGCCGACAGACGGCGACGGTGAGCCTGGGCGACGCGGCCTTTCAGACGCAGCGCAGTTCATCTTTTGGGCAGGAGACGCTGCTGACGGTGCTCAAGGACAACACGGTGTTGGTGGTGGAGGCGCTCAGCCCGGGACATCGCCAGCTTGATCTTGAGCAGAGCCTGGCGCAGATCGCCCTCAACCGTCTCTAGCGAGGGCCAGAGGGCAGGCGTGAGCTGAGGGGGCCTGAGCAGGCCAGGCCCGCCGGCGAGGCGCATAGATGAGGATAGAATGGCGCGGGTGCGCTCGCTCGCAGTGAGGCAGAGCGTGCCTGGCGCCTTTTTGGTGCTGGCCATCGTCTGCAGGGCCGGACAGGGAGGGAGGCGCTTCGCTCAGGGGTTGGTGGTGATGGTGATGCGCGTGGGATCGGTGGGCAGGGTGCTCTGGCCGAGGGCCAGGCTGAGGGTGACGTCGGCGACGCCCGGCTGACGGCGCAGGATGGTGCGGGCCTGTTCAGGATCACGGCCAGCGATGAGCTGTTTGAGGGCGTTGAGCTGGCTGGCGCTGAATTGATAGCGCCAGGTGCCGCTGGCCTGGACAGTGAGCACGGCGCTCTGGTCGCCGGCGCGCGCGGCGCTGATCTGCGTCTGGATCGGCTGGGTTGGACGGTAGCCGCCGCCGTAGCTGCGGGCGACGTCGGCGTTGAGCAGAGCGGTGACGAGCGTGGTCACGCTATTGCGATCGTAGACGAGGCCGCTACAGGCGACAGTGACGCTGACGGTAACGCTGGCCGCCCGATCGCCAGCGCGGTGGTCGCTGCTGACCTTGGGAGCGCACTGCGGATCACCGACGCTCTCTTCGCTGGCGCTCTTGAGGCTGGCGAAGGCGGCGCGTGCGCTCTGAACGAGAGCCGGGGTGAGCGCCGACGCGGCGTTATCGATGTC